>BBSL01000272.1 GCA_001319865.1 Burkholderia sp. E7m39
CGGTCCCCTGAAGTGGAACCGTTACTTCAGCTCAACGCTGAAATTATGTCGAGTTCCCCGCCGGAACCGCCTGCTGCCGGCCCCTGCGCTTGCCGGGTTTGTCGGCAATGGCTCGGCTACTTTCCATGATCAGTGACTTGGCATAATCGGCCTTATGTGAAGCTTTCCATAAAGCCCAATTGCCGACCGCCGCCCTGCCCTCTTCCGCATGCGGCGCGCGGGCTGAGGTTTTGCCGTGATAACGGGGATTACCACGGCTAACCAGATGCCCCGGCGGTTTCTTCGCGATTTCGTCCACAACCGACCGTCGATCTCCGCAGGACCGCAAAGCCGAACGCGGTTGGCCCGTCGCATGATCGTCGATGTTATTTGCAATTTGATGCACTGACGCGATGCGACGCCTGCAAATAATGATGAAAAGTTACTGATTGAAACTGAAGGTCCGCACACGTCAGTATCGCTCGAATTTGAGGTAATTCGACGAAAAAGCATTGCCCAAGCGTGCCTCATTCCGCGTACTCAGCGCGGCGTGATTGTCAGCTCAACCTGGGTGTTTTTCGATGCCGTGTCGACTGCTCATACGCGTACGCAATCCCGACCAGCGCGGCTTCGTCCCATTGCCGTCCCACGAAGATCACGCCAAACGGCGACCCCGACGCATAGTAGCCCGCCGGCACGGTGATACCTGGCAGACCGGCAATGTTGATCTCGCCCACGGTGGTCTCCTGGATCGTGTCCTTGCCGTGCAAAGCGGGCAATTCGCAGCGCATCTGCGGAAACGCAAGTGCATCGAGAGCATGCCCTGCCATGACAGCATCGAAGATACGCAGATACTTTGCCTTGAGTTCGATGAACTCAGAGATGTCGGGCGGCATCGAAGGGTTCTCAAGTGCAGCTGCGAATTGCGGCAAGCTGTGCATGAAACTCAGCACGCCCTTCGGGCCGAACGCGTCCTGCGAAGCCGTCGCCTCCGCAAACTCGGCGAATGTCTTGAGCGCCGCGTTCGGTCCCAGACGGCGCAGGTACTGCTCAACATCGTAGGGAATCGACTCGAGACCTCGCGCATCGAAATTCGGCAGTGGCGGCGTCGGCTCACGCAGTTCGGCAAAGCCTGAGCCAGCGAATGGATCGTCGATCAGAATCGCCCCTGCTTCCTTCAGTTCCTGCTGCACGCGCAGATACAGTTGCGACGCTTCATCGGAAAGCGGCTGCGTGCGCCAGCCTGGACCATACAGGCCTATTCGTTTGCCCTGCAACGCGTCGTCGCGCAGATTCGCGGCATAGCCCTGCGGCGGAATCTTGCCGACGCTCGCAAGCGTCTTGGAATCTTCCGCCGAATACCCCGCCAGCACATCGAGACACAAAGCCGCGTCGCGCACGTTGCGCGCAATAGGGCCCACCACGTCGCGATTACCGGACAACGGCACGACACCAGCATTGGGCACGAGTCCAATCGTGGGCTTGATACCGACCAGATCTTGCGCCGACGCGGGGTTCTGAATAGAGCCGCCCGTTTCTTCCGCGAGCCCGAGCACCGCCATCGATGCAGCCACAGCCGATGCCGTCCCCGCACTGCTGCCGCCCGGCACGCGGTCCGGCATCGTCACGTTAAGCGTCGGTCCCGCCCAGCTGTCGTTCGCATGCGAGCCCGTATGACTGAGCACGGGCACGTTTGTCTTGCCGAGCATCACGGCGCCCGCGGCGCGCATCCGTGCGACGACGGGCGAATCGGTTGCAGGCATCAGATCGACGCCACCCGTCTTGCTATACAGCAACGACCAGCCCGCCGTGGTCGGAAAGCCGACCATATCCATCGGATCCTTGATGACGACGGGCACGCCCGCGAGCGGACCGAGCACTTCGCCTGCCGCGCGACGGCGGTCGATCGCGCGCGCATCGTCGAGTGCAGCGTGATTGAGAAACACCAGCGCGTTATACGTTGCGTTGTGGATCGCGATCCGGTCGAAGCATGCGTTGGTCAGGGATTCCGCCGTGAAGCGGCCTTGCGCGAAACCGGCCTGCACGCTTTCTATCGTCAGGTCGGTTAGATCGATATCCACCTGTAGCGGTGGGACGGTTTGCATTTCGCTCATCTCGAAGCTCTCCAGCGTCGATCGGGTTTGATTGATACACCACCTGGACATCAGCGGCGCACTTTGAGGGCGAACAGCCCTTGCGGACGGAAATAAAGCGCCACGATCACTAGCAGAAGAATGGTTGCCTTCGCCATCGATCCGCTGAGCAGCAGTTCGAACATCGACTGAAGCTGGCCGATCGCAAACGCGGATAAGAACGTGCCGAGCAGACTTTCGATACCGCCGAACACGACCACGATGAACGTATCGACGATGTATTGCTGCCCCGTCACCGGTCCCGTGGACGCCAGCATCGTCAATGCACTGCCCGCGATACCCGCAAGCCCGCATCCGACGGCGAACGTCACAGCATCGACACGTTCCGTGTCGATGCCCGCCGCGCCCGCCATCGCCCGGTTCTGCATCACCGAGCGGATACGCAGGCCCCAGCGGCTGCGAAACAGGAACAGATAAACGGCAAGCGCCACGGCCAATGCGAGAAACAGAATGAAAATGCGGCTGAGCGGCAACGCGATATTAGGCGTGACGTTCCATGCGCCGCGCAGCCACGTGACGGTCGGAACGCTGACATCGATCGGCCCGAACACTTGCCGGTACACCTGCTGAAGCACGAGCGACAGCCCCCACGTCGCAAGCATCGTATCGAGCGGACGGTGATAGAGGCGACGGATCATCACGCGTTCGAGCACGAAGCCGACAGCGGCCGTCACGATGAACGCCACCAGAATGCCGACCAGAAAATACGCCCCCATCAGCGACGGGAACATCCTCTGAAACACAACGGACGTCAGGTACGTCATATACGCGCCGAGCGCCATCAGCTCGCCGTGTGCCATGTTGATCACGCCCATCAGGCCGAACACGATAGCCAGCCCGACTGCCATCAACGCCAGCACGGTGAAGAGCGACAGGCCGTTGAACACCTGTACGAGGAAGACATCGAGAGACATGATCGCGACCTTGTGGAGAGTTGTCGCGGGCGCGTGTGTGCGCGCCCGCTTCGCAGCCTGCGCAGCGGGGTCAGCCGAGTTTCGGAAACGGATTCGGCTCGATCAGCGGTGACTCGTATACGATGTCCACCTGTCCGTCGGGCCGGAACGTGCCGATCAGTGAGTGCTTCCACAAGTGGTGATTGCTTACGTGGAAATGCACGTCGCCCTCCGGTGCACTCCACGCAAGCCCGGATGACGCGGCAACCACTTTCGCCACGTCCGTGCTTTGTGCTTTTTCGACGCCGAGTTTCCAAAGATAAACCGCTGTGTACGCGGCTTCGAGGGTGTCGCCCAGCACGCGGTCCTGTCCATACTTGGCCTTGAATGCCTTGACGAATTTGTCGTTCTGCGCGTTCTTCATGCTCTGGAAATAGCCCATGCACGAATACACCCCGACGAGGTTGTCCTTGCCGATACCGATCGCTTCTTCTTCCGTCACGGCCAATGCCATGATCGCCTGATTCTTGCCTGTAATGCCGAGCGAGTTCAACTGCTTGTAGAACGCGACGTTCGAGCCGCCGACGATCGTCGAAAGAATGACATCGGGCTTGGCCGCCTTGATCTTGTTGATTACGGAAGAAAACTCCGTCGCACCGAGCGGAAAGTAATCTTCTCCGAGTACCGTACCGCCGGCTTTCGCAATGGCAGCCTTGGCGATACGGTTCGTCGTGCGCGGCCAGATATAGTCCGATCCGATCAGATAGAACTTTTTGCCTTTATTCTTTGCGAGCCAATTCACGGCGGGAATGGTTTGCTGTGTCGCTTCCTGGCCTGTGTACATGATGTTCTTCGACATCTCGAGACCTTCGTAATACGTCGGATAGTAGAGCAGGCCGTTGTAGCGTTCGAAAACGGGCAGAACGGCCTTGCGCGACGCCGACGTATAGCAGCCGAAGACGGCCGCGACCTTGTCGCTTTCCACAAGCTTTTGTGCCTTCTCGGCAAACGTCGGCCAGTCGCTTGCGCCGTCCTCGACGATCGGTGTGATCTGCCGGCCCATCACGCCGCCCGATGCATTGATCTCTTCGATAGCGAGCTTTTCCGCATCCACGACATGCGCTTCTGCAATGGCGATCGTCCCCGTGAGCGAATGCAAAATGCCGACCTTGATAGGGTCCGCTGCCTGAGCCGGATTCGAACCCAGCAGCATCGAGCCAGGCAGCGCGGTAGCGGCTGTCGCGGCGACTGCCTGTTTCAGAAAGTCCCGACGAGAATTCTTCATGGTGGCGTTATCTATAAAGTTTTTGGACAAAAAAAAGCCCGCAGCCAAGCAATGCTTGACTGGCGGGCTTTTTGGCCTTTCGCCGTATATGACACCTTTGTCAGACGCGGCGGAATTCACTATGATCGTCGTGCAGGACTGGCGCACTGCTGCAGATCACGAACGAGATTCAGCAAGGTCCATGCCATACAGTGCGGCCGTCGTCTCCGACACTTGCGGCATCGCCTTATATATTGACTCAACGTCGATGCGAGCTTTTTTCGAAAGTGCTCCAGCATCCGTTGTTCGCACCGCCCTGACACGCCAACTTGCTGCAGACATGCACGGAGGCTGTGCGACATGAGCGTTGTGCGCACAAATCTGGGGGATCGCGCTTCGAACAGCGCAGCGGCGTAACAGGAAAACGAATATGCGTTCAGTGAGTTATGAACCCGTGAAAATCGGCGTGTTGTATTCGACGAGTGGCGTGACCGGTCTTATCGAATCTTCACAGCAAAGCGCCACGCTGTTTGCCGCCGACGAAATCAATCGCGGGGGCGGCATCAACGGCAGAGAGATACAACTGTATGTGCGCGACCCCGGCTCTATCGCCACCAACTACGCTGCAATGGCGGAGGAGCTCATCGTCGAGCACGGCGTACGCCTGATCGTCGGCTGCTATATGTCGAGCGGCCGCAAGCTGGTCATTCCCGTGGTCGAACGCCATAACGCCCTGCTCTTCTATCCGACGCTCTATGAAGGCTTCGAGTACAGCCGCAATGTATTCTGCACAGGCACGCTGCCCAATCAGACCTGCGTGCCGCTCGCCGATTACATGCTGGAGAACTTCGGCTCGCGCGTCTTCATGATCGGCTCGGATTACATCTACCCGTACGAAACCAACCGCATTATGAAGGACTTCGTTTTCGAACGCGGCGGAGAAACCGTCGAGGAAACCTACGTTCCCCTTGATGCGCCCGAGGAGCACTATCGCGCGATTGCGGCGCGCATAGCCGCGCTGGCGCCCGACTTCGTTTTTTCGACGGTGGTCGGCGTAGGCGTCGAACGTCTGTATCGCAGCTTCGCACGCTGCGGGCTCGATCCAGACCGCACGCCGATTGCCAGCGTCACAACGTCCGAAGCGGAGATCGCGGCGATGGGTGCGCATCTCGGCGAAGGTCATTTCGCGTCGGCCTCCTATTTCCAGTCAGTCGATTCCCCCGTCAATCGCGCGTGCATTGCCAATTACGCGCGCTTCATGGGCAGCGATGTCGTTACCAACATGTGCTGGGAGGCGTCGTATTTCCAGATGCACATCCTCGCCAACGCGATGTGCGAAACGGACAGCGACAACCCCGTCGCGCTGCTGCGTGCGATACCCGGCATGGAATACGATGCGCCGCAAGGCCGTGTGCGCATCGACGACGACAATCATCACACGTGGCTGCATACGCGCATCGGGCGCACTAACAGCACGGGCCAGTTCGACATCGTGAGCGCGTCGCCGGGGCGCCTGCGCGCCGATCCTTTCGTCATTGCACACACGCCGGCCGACGACGCGACCGCACGGCCCGGCTACGGAATCGCTGCTGGGGGATGGTCATGACGCGCGAGCCGCCGACAGCCGAATCGCTTCAGGCGATCCGCTCGCTGCGCATTGCCGTGCTGCATCCCGACGACCAGGACCGCGAAGAACTGCTCGGGCATCTGAAGCGGATCGGCTGCAACGTTCGGGTCTGCTGGCCCCAGCTGGATGCCACGCTCGATGAAACCGATCTGGTCATCATGGCTGTCACGCCGCAGACGGCGGCCGCGCATCACGCGTGGCTCGACCACGCGAACGCGCCGCCTATCGTTCCCGTGATTACTTACGAGAACCCTGTCGTGATCGAAGCCGTCATGCAGTTGAACGCCTTTGGCTTCATTCCTTCGCCCGTGCGCTCGTCCGGCGTGCTGACAGCCATCGCGCTGACGATGGCGCAGCACAAGAAACGCAAATCGTTGCAGACGTTTATCCAGCGTGCCGAAGAAAAGGCCGCGCGACAGCGCACGATCGAACTGGCGAAGTCGATCATCATGAAAACGCATCAACTTTCCGACGACGAGGCTTATCGTGTTTTATGCTCGCACGCGCGCGACAACCAGGCATTGATCGAAACGGTCGCGCATGAAGTCGTGAGAGCCGGTGCGTTGTGACGCCGATCGCCCTCATACTGTGCGGCGCGCACCGTCGATGCGCGTTCAGGCACACGAACAGGATGAGTTTGTCCGCGCCACAGGCATCGATATCAAGTTATGCAGTTGTCCGAATAACCGGACAACCACGGTACATAAGCCTTCCCCATTCGAAGCGCGCTCACGGGCATACTTGTTGCATTTAAACCGTTGCTTCAGTTCTTTCGATTGCCGGCGGGACGTACTTCATCGTTAAGCCCGGCAAACGGAACCGAATCGACGGTGACAGGCGACAAAGACGTCGCATGCCGCCAAAGGCCATAAAGCCCGACATGACAGCTCACGCTGGCATGTCGGGCTTTTTTTGTCTGAAGCGCGTGCGCCGAACACATCCTGTTCGGAATGCAGCAACTATCCAACTCGTGATGAGGTTCATTTCATGATTCCGATCCCCAAACAAGGTACGCCCGAACGCGAGCGGCTGATCGCACTTCACAAGGAATGCACGGAGTCGATGCACGGTGTCGCGGGCTTTTCCGTGCTCAAGTGCGAAACACCGGGAGATACGACCGTCGTGACAGGCGGCACGCATGAACACCACGATCTGCGCCGTGTGTTGCTGCGCATGCGTGGCGCTTCGCCGAAGGGCAAGCTGATCGTGATCTGTACGAAGGTCGACGAAGAGTGGCGCATCGGACGCCTGTCCGGCATCCGCGGCGTGCCCCCCGTGTTTGCCACCGACGACGTCTACACCAGCGAACAGGATATCCAGCACGCCATCTTCCTGATGCGTCTCGACGAGATGTCTGAGACCGACGGCATGCCCGAGCACTACACGGAGGGCTACAAACGCAGAGACGACAACTGGCCCGTGACCTGATACGCACAACGCATTCCATCCCTTGTGCGCTGCCGGCGCACCCAATCCCGACGACCGCCGCGTCATAGCGCGGCTTGATGGCAGGAGCCATTTCCCATGTGTGCAATGCGACTCACCGGCTACGCAGACAGGTTCAGCGTTCATCCCGGCGACACGATCCGGTTCTACGTCAACTGCGACGGCCCTAGGCAATATCACGCGTCGATCGTGCAGATGATCAACGGCGATACCAACCCGCGCGGCCCCGGCTTCATCGAAAAGCCGGTCGAAGCCGCTTGCGAAGCGACTTACGACGGCCGTCCGCAAGCGGTCTACGGCGGCTCGTACGGTTACGTCGACGATGCGCCGCAATTGCGCGTGCAAAGCTTCACGCTGCAATGCTGGATCTGGCCGACCACGCCGCGCACCGACGCACGCTACTGGAAGCACGGCGAACAGGGGCTCGTCACGAAGTGGTCGGCAGGCAAAGGCTATGGCCTCTTCATCAACGCCGACGGATGCGCGGAGCTGCGGATCAACGACCGCACATTCACTACGGGCGTGCCCTTGCGCGATCACGCCTGGCACTTCCTCGCGGCAAGCTACGACGCGACAACGGGCGCCGTCACGCTGTATCACGAACCGCAGATCGTCTACGCACTGGACCCTGTCATCCCACCCGTCGAAGCGCAATACGCCGGCCCCGTCGAGAACGACGGCGCGCCGCTCGTGATCGCAGGCTATGTCAAGGGTTTGGAGCCAGGTCCACTCGGACGCTCGTCGCTGCCGCAGGGCGTGCTGATCGGCGGCCACTATAACGGCAAGATCGACAGTCCGCGCCTGTGCAATCGCGCGCTGTCGCGGTTCGAAATCGAAACAATGAAAGCGGGCGTGCAGCCCGGTCTCAGCGAGCGCCGCCACTCGGGACCGACGGGTCCACTATCCGAATGCATCGTCGCTGCCTGGGACTTCTCGGACGGTATCAATACACTCGTTTGCCGCGATCAGGGGCCGTACAGGTTCGACGCGCGGCTCGTCAATTGCCCTACACGTGCGATGACAGGTTACAACTGGGCAGGCCGCAACTTCGACTGGAAACACGCGCAAGACGAATACGGCGCGATTCACTTTCATGACGACGACCTCGACAACGCGCGCTGGGATGTCAGCTTCGAATGGACCGTGCCCGATGACATCAAGAGCCGCTTCTACGCAGCCAGGCTGACCACTGCGGAAGGCGACGAAGACTACATCCCGTTCTGGGTCGTGCCGAAGCTCGGCGCAAAGAAATCCAAGATCGCGGTGATGGTGCCGACCATCAGCTACATGGCGTATGCGAACGAACACGTCGCATGCAATGCGGGCGGCGCCGAACTGTTCGTCTACCGCGTGCCCATCATGCAGCAGCAGAACATGTTCCTCGCGGAGCATCGCGAATACGGCGGCTCGATCTACGACACGCATACGGACGGCAGCGGCATCTGTCTGTCGTCACGGCTGCGCCCTATCCTCAGC
The DNA here is from genome assembly GCA_001319865.1 of Burkholderia sp. E7m39. Lineage (GTDB taxonomy): Bacteria > Pseudomonadota > Gammaproteobacteria > Burkholderiales > Burkholderiaceae > Paraburkholderia > Paraburkholderia bengalensis. The sequence goes on from BBSL01000272.1 coordinate 8,839, forward strand.
ATTCGCCCCAAGTACGATCACTTTCTCGCGCAGGCCCCGTGGCAATATCCCGCCGACCTGCATCTCATCTGCTGGCTCGAAACGCTCGGCTACGAGTACGACGTGTTCACCGATGAAGACCTCACGTACGACGGCCTCGCGCGCCTCGAAGACTACAACGTCATCATCACGGGCTCGCATCCGGAGCACAATTCGGGCGCGCAGCTCGATGCGCTGCACGACTACACGCAGCGCGGTGGACGAATCATGTACATGGGCGCCGATGGCTGGTACTGGGTTCATTCGTACCATCCCGCATACGACGAAGTGGGCCGTGGCGTCGTCACCGAAATGCGGCGCTGCGAGTCCGGCATCCGCACGTGGCGTGCCGATCCCGGCGAGTACTACCACCAGGGAACGGGTGAGCTCGGCGGCATGTGGCGTTTTCGCGGGCGCTATCTGCACTCGGTGGCGGGCACGGGCATGTCGTCGGAAGGCTTCGATATTTCCAGCTACTTCTCGCGTACGCCGGAAAGTCTTGACGAACGCGTCGCGTGGGCCTTCGAGGGCATCGACTATGACGAGAAACTCGGCAACTTCGGGCTGGTCGGCGGCGGCGCGGCAGGCCTCGAACTCGATATCGTCGACACCATGCTGGGCTCGCCACCGCATATCCTGACTGTGGCGACGTCGGCCGGGCGGCATACGGAAGCATATCTGCTCGTGATGGAAGACTTCGGCTTCAACCAGCAGGGTCTCGACGGCACCGTCCATCCGCGTGTGCGCGCCGACATCACGTTCCATGAGACGCCGAACGGTGGCGGGTGTTTTGCGTTCAGTTCGATCGCGTATTGTGGTTCGCTGCCGTGGAATAACTGCGACAACAACATTTCGCGCCTCACGAAGAACGTGCTCGATCGCTTCGCGGCCGACGGCCCACTGCCTGCGGCACCGTCGAGTGCCGTCAAGTATCGCGGACGCGCGGACTACGAGTCGCCAGCCGTCGTCACCACGGCCTGACGCATGGGAGCCCACGCGATGAATGCCATCGTCGAAAGTCCTGTCGTGCGTGCGGCGCCCGCTTTCGCACTCGGTGCCGACGCTTACCGCACGCTCGCCTTCGCGAAAACGGAAGACGACGTGCTGTGGACGCGCGAATGGATCTGCATCGGCGTGATCGACGACGTTCGTCGCGAGGGCGATCTGCTGCCTTTCACGGCAGGCGATCACGCGGTGCACGTTCAGTCGATGCCGGGCGGGCGCCTGGCGGGCCGCTTCAATCTCGCGCAGCACGGTGGCTGTCGCGCCGTGCCGCTGCAATGCAGACAGGGGGCGAAGACGTCGTGCTCGTTCACGTCGTGCGGCTACAGCCGCGACAGCACGCCGCTACACGCGGCGGAACGGGGTGCGCCGACTGCCGACATGTACCAGTATCTCGGGCTGCGTCCCGAAAGGCTGCTCGGCGTGCGGGTCGCCCGCGACGGTGCGCTGATCTTCGTTCATCTCGATCCCGCAGGCGCAGCGTTCGTGTCCACCCACGATGACGCGCCGCAAGGTGCGCGACGCGAACATGCATGGCTCGAGCTCGACGTGAACTGGAAGCATGCTGGGCAGCGCATGGCGGCGGGCGTGCGGCACGGCGAAGCGACCGACACGCGCGCCGTGTTCGAAAGCCGCGACGCAATCGGTCAGGCAACGCAGACATTGACGGCCGCGTGGCGCTATCCGAATCTGCTCGACCTACGTGTGCAAGGAAGCCGCTGCATGGTCGTGCTTCAACCCACTGCGCTGCAACGCGTGCTGTGCCGGATCAGCACGTATGGCGCGCATTCGCTCGCGCATTGGCAAGCGCTGCTGCAACGTCGCGCCGCGCTGGCCGACCTCCACTTCGACGCCGCGCAATGGTTCGAAGCGACGCTCGCTGCGCGCATCGCACGTATCGCGGGCTCTCACTCACAGACACCATGAACAACGATATCGATCAAGCCGTCGACTTTTATTCGCAAGGCCATTTCGATGCTGCGTTTCAGGCGTTCAGCGTGCTCGCGCAGGCCGGCCATGCGGATGCGCAGGCGTGGCTCGCGGCTCTCTACGCAAACGGTGAAGGCATCGAGGCCGATCTGTCATGCGCGTTGCAATGGTATGAAAAGGCGGCGCGGCAAGGGCACGTGCAGGCGCAGGCGAACCTGGGTGCGATGCTGATGTCGTCGCCCGGCGTTGCGCGGGACGAGGCACAAGGCGTGCACTGGATTCGATGTGCGGCGGAAAACGGCGATCCTTTTGCGCAGGCCAACCTCGCGAGCCTGTATGCGAAAGGCCGCTGTATCGCGCAGGACGAAGCGGCCGCCGTGGACTGGTTCCGGCGCGCGGCGGAACAGGGACACTATCCGTCGCAGGCGCGGCTCGGCTTCTGTTATGCGACCGCACGCGGCGTCGAGCGCGACCGCGTGCAGGCGTTCGTCTGGCTGTCGTTGGCCGCGCAGCATGGCGTGGGCAATGCGCTGAACGCGCTGGAAAAGGTGCTTGGCGACATGTCGGCCGAAGAAAAACGCGCCGGCTCGAGTCTGTTCGAGCAGTGGCGCTCGCGTGCTTCCCCTGTTGCCGTCTGAACGATTGCACTCCTTCAATGGAAAGAGAATCTGATGAATTACAGCGTGCAACAGATCAAGTTCGAATGCTTCAGTTACATCAAGGAATTCGGCGCGCGCATGGACGAGTGGGTGATCGGCGCGACGAGCGATCCCGACCGTGCACTGTTCGATGCGTGCGCGCTCGACCGCCGCGACGACATCTGGATGTGGAAGCCCGCTCAATCCGCCGCCGCAGCGGCCACGGTTATCGATTTCATGACGTCGCGCTATCGCCTCGCACGTGCACCTTTGCCAACGCACGATCCGGCCGCGCGCTTTGTGATTCTTTACCGCAAGCGGCCTATTGGCTGAACGGCAGCACGCGGCGTAGCGCATCCGCCGCGCCGCCGTCACCACTGACGAGTGCGACGCGCGTGCGCCCGAACATCGCCTCGGCCACGCCGATCGACGCCGCATCGAGCGACAGGCACGCGCAATCGATGCGCTGTGCCGCAAGTTCACGCAGCGCGCAGCGCATGTCTTCGCGCAAATAGCGCGGATCGAAGCTGTCGATATCGAACGGCTCGCCGTCCGACACGACGATGGCCGTCGCGTGCGTATTGCCCTGCAATTCCGGGGCAAGTTGCGCCGCGAGATGGCGCAGCGCGGCGCCGAAGCGCGTCGATAATCCGGGGCGCGCGGCACGCAGCGCTGCTTCCACCGCTTCGTTCCATGGCTCGTCGAATGCCTTGAAGACGTGAAAGCGCACGCGTCGGCGCCCATCGGAATGAAAGCCGTACATCGCGAACGGCCACGCGTCGGCTGTCAGCGCGCGGCCGAGCAGGCGCCCGAGTGCAAGCGCGCGATTCATCTTGCCGCTGAAACCCGACGACGCCGACAGATCCAGCAGCACCGCAACAGGATGCGCACGCGCGCGCCAATGCGTGACGAAAAAGGCCTTGATATCCGGCGTCAAACCGCGACGTGTCTCGATGCGCGCGGCGATGCACGCGTCGAGGTCGATCGCGTCGCCCTCGTAGGCGCGCGTCGCTTCGGCGGGCATACGTTGCCGCGCGGCGCGCAACGATGCCCGCACCCGCTGTTCCTGAACGACGTTCGCATGCGACATGGCGACGGCGGCATCGCTGAGTACTGCACGCAGCGTTTCGACGCGGCAAAAGTCGTTGCGATAGCGGCGTATCACGTAGTCCCATTCGCGGTAGTGCGCGACTGAAATCGCCAGCGCACCCGCTTCCGCCGTGTCCGGCTCGCCCATGTCCGCCTGTCCGGCGGACACACTGCGTGCGTCGTTTGCGTCGCCGGGTGCGGGCGCAACAGGTGTGGGTTCGGCGATCCAGAGGAACACGTTGTCGTCGCGATAGGCCGCCGCCTGCGCGTAGGTTTTGGCGTTGAACTGCACGCGCATCTGTCCCAGATCGTTGCCAAGCAGATTGCCGATGTGTCGCGACATCGACGCATCCGCACCGCCGTTCCGCTCAAACGCCTCTTCGAAAAGACGTCGCCCTTTCTTCACCCAGCCGTCAGTGTCGGCGTAGTCCGGATCAAACAGCGCGCGTGCGAGGCGTGCAATCAGCGCGCTCGCGGTACGCGCGGTCTGCGCGTCCGTCGTATGGAACGGCCGCCACCAGCGACGCAGGCCAGGATAGCGCTGCATCGCGAGACGCTCCACGCGTGCATCTTCGATCGTGCCAACCAGCGCGATCTGCAACGGCGTGAGCTTGCCGCGCTCGAACGGTTGCGTGGACCACGTCAGATGTGCGGCCGCGTGAGCCGCGCAGGCGAGATAGAAGCGCGACGCGTCGCCCGATATATCCGCGCCCGACTCATCCGGAAACATCAACGCGTGCCCGGTAACGGCTGTACGCGCGGCAGACCGCGCAGCGTCATTCGATACCGCGAGTGGCAACAGCTTCGGCGTCACGCGCCATCCGACCTCCAGATACAGCGCGACGGCTCGCGCAGCGGCATCGAACGCGCGCGCGGCCGTCATGCGTCAGGCGAACATGCTGTCGACGACAGCCGTGAACGCGGTGCACAGGTCCGCATCGTCCGAAAGCGGCTGGACGATTGCGATGCGGCACGCGGTACGCGCGTCCATGCCGCCCGCGATCAGCGTTGCTGCGTAGATCAGAAGACGCGTCGAAGCGCCTTCCTGCAACGTGGCGGCGGCAAGCGTCCGGGTGCGTTCGCCAAGTTCCACGAGCTGGCGCGCGAGCGCCGCGTCGGCACCCGATTCATGCGCGACGATCTCCGCTTCCGCGCGCGCATCGGGCCAGCCCATCTCGAGTGCGACAAAGCGCTGTCGCGTCGACGTCTTCAGGTCCTTCGAGCGATGCTGATACTGCGGATTGAACGACACGACCAACACGAAATCGGGATGGGCGGCGACCAGTTCGTTGCGCTTGTCGATTGGCAGGAAACGGCGCGCGTCTGTCAATGGATGAATCGCGACGGTCGTGTCGTTGCGCGCCTCGACCACTTCGTCCAGGTAACAGATCGCGCCATGCCGCACGGCCAGCGTCAGCGGGCCGTCCTGCCAATAGGTGCCGTTGCCGTCGAGCAGATAGCGGCCGACCAGATCGCCCGCCGTCATGTCTTCGTGGCACGCGATCGTCACGAGGGGACGCCCAAGCGTCCATGCCATGTGTTCGACGAGGCGCGTCTTGCCGCATCCCGTCGGCCCTTTCAGCATGATCGGCAGACGCGCACGATACGCCGCCGCGAAGCACTCGGCCTCGTCGCTGGCGGGGCGATACCAGGGAGCGTGGGCAAGACGCCAGGCGTCGATGGGCGACGCGTTATCCATCGCGTGTGGCCTCGTCATGCGCTTTCCTTGTCACGTGCAATGTGGGGAATGGTCGAGGCCGGAGCGCTGCCCTTCGACGCAAAGGCATCGCCCGTTTGCGCGCACACCGCGTCCACGGCCTGTTTCATCGCGACGCGCAGCTTGTGACCGTCCACGGCGAGTACACGCATGAACGCGCCACAGCCGTTCGGCAACAGACTCGCGCCCGCGTAACACGTCTGCTGCGCGACGCGTTGAAGCGCATGCAACGCCGCTGCGCGCTCGTCTGCATCCAGCGTAAGCACCATGAGTCCGCCGTGCACCGCGAACGGCCCGCGCACGCCGCCGAGCGGGCGCTGCGCCGCCCCCGCGAGCCGGAAGCTGTCGCGCGCGAGCAGGCGCCCAGCCGGGCTGCGCACGTCGATCGATGCATTGAGGGCGCCGAACGGTTGCTGCCCGCCGGAAGGATCGTGGCTCATGTAGCTGTCCATCAGCAGCATGCGTGCGCCCGGGTGCAATACCGCGTCGATGTGACTGACAAGACGTGCGCTCGGAAACAGGATGGACGGCTGCGGCAGCCAGTCGAGCCGCGCACCCGGCAGCGCCTCGATTCGAACGCATGCACGCGCCATGCCGTGGGTCATCGAATGCACGATCGTCGCGGCGGCCGTTTCGACGCGCGCAGTTGCGCCGTGCGTCGCAACGACATGCTGGGCTACCTCGTCGTGCTCGAACAGCCCGCCCGATGTCGATTGCACGATCACGCGCGCGCCCGCTGGCGCATCGAGCAGACGCCCGACGTGAAACGGATAGCTGGCCCGCTGCCGCGACAGGTACACGTTCCTGCGCGGCCCGCGCGCGAAACATAGGTCGAGTTGCGGCGCGCTCGCGTCCGCGCGCGATGTCGGCGGCAACGGATCACTGTGCATCGAACAGCACGTCGGCCATGAGCGCATCGACGACGGCATCGACGCCGTCGCCTGTTGCACAGTTCGTCAACGCGACGGCGCGACCGTTGCGAACTTCATGCGCCTCGCGCACCATCCGGTCGAGATTCACGCCGACATAAGGCGCGAGATCGAACTTGTTGATCACGAGCAGATCGCACGACAGCACGCCGAGCCCGCGTTTGCGCGGGATGTCGTCGCCTGCGGCGACGTCGATCACGAAGATCCAGTAGTCGACCAGATCCAGCGAAAACGACGACGCGAGATTATCGCCGCCCGACTCGATCAGCACCAGTTGCAGGCCATCGATCTGCGCGTCGAGTTCGTCGGCCGCCTGAAGATTCAGCGTGGGGTCTTCACGGATCGCCGTGTGCGGGCATGCGCCCGTTTCGACGGCGAGCACGCGCGCGGGATCGATCAGGCCGCTGCGCCGCACGCGTTCGGCGTCCTCGCGCGTGACGAGGTCGTTCGTGATGACGGCAAGTTCGATGCCGCGCGCGGCAAAGCGTGGAATCAGCTGTTCGAGCAGGCGCGTCTTGCCGGAACCGACCGGCCCGCCGATGCCGACGCGCGCAGCGCGTGGCAACGCCGTGGCTTGTGCGTCTGAGAAGTCGGGAAACGTCGTGAGAGCGTGCATGGCGAATGTCATCTGTTCAGTGGTTAGCGGGCGAGCGGTGTGTGAATCAGCGCATCATGTAGCGCCGCGACAGCGGCACCTCGCGCGCCGGATCGCAACGCAGCACCTGGCCGTCGACGAACACTTCGAATGTCTGTGGATTCACCGTGATATTCGGGCACGCGTCGTTGTGCAGCATGTCGCGCTTGCTCAGGTTGCGGGTGCCGTGCGCACCCACCAGTTGCCGCGCGAGGCCGAGCCGCTGCGCCGCCCCCGAGTCGATTGCGAGCTGGTTCACGAAGTTCACCGACAACGCCGCCGGCGCGCGCCCGAACGCGCCCCATTGCGGACGCATCGCGAGCGGCTCGCAGGTCATCAGCGACGCGGCGGAATCGCCCATCGCGCCCCACGCGATGAAGCCGCCCTTGATGATCACTTCCGGCTTGATGCCGAAAAACGCGGGACGCCACAGCACGATATCGGCGAGCTTGCCGTCTTCGAGCGAGCCGATCGTATCAGCGATGCCGAACGTGCGCGCCGCGTTGATGGTGTACTTCGCGAGGTAGCGCTTGATGCGCTCGTTGTCGCCGCGCGCCGTGCGTTCGGTGTCGAGCCGTCCGCGCTGGTCCTTCATCTTCGACGCCAACTGCCACGTGCGGCAGATCACTTCGTTGATGCGACCCATGCCCTGGCTATCGGAGCCGAGCATCGAGATCGCGCCCAGATCGTGCAGGATGTCTTCCGCTGCGATCGTCTGCGCGCGCACGCGCGATTCCGCGAACGCGACGTCTTCAGGCACGCCGGGATTCAGGTGATGGCACACCATGATCATGTCGAGATGCTCGTCGAACGTGTTCACGGTGTACGGGTTGGTCGGATTGGTCGACGACGGCAAGCAGTTCAGCCGCCCCGCCACGGCTATGATGTCGGGCGCGTGGCCGCCGCCCGCGCCTTCCGTGTGATACATGTGGATCGTGCGGTCCTTCATCGCCGCGACCGTGTCTTCCAGGAAGCCCGATTCGTTGAGCGTGTCGGTATGCAGTTGCACCTGGAAATCGTATTGATCGGCGACGCTCAGGCATGTATCGATCACGGCGGGCATCGCGCCCCAGTCCTCGTGGATCTTCAGCCCGAGACAGCCGCCGCGCAGCTGGTCGATCAGCGAACCCGGCTTGCTCGAATTGCCGCGGCCGAGAAAGCCGAAGTTCAGCGGCCACTGTTCCGAAGCCTGCATCATGCGGCCGACGTTCCACGCGCCACCGCAGTCGATGCCGACCGTGATCGGCCCCAGCGATCCGCCGATCAGCGTCGTCAGACCCGACGCGAGCGCGTGTTCGCACAACTGCGCCGAATCGAAATGCACATGCACGTCGATGCCGCCGGGTGTCGCGATCAGCCCTTCCGCATCTCTCACCGTGGTTGCCACGCCGCACACCAGCTTCGGATGTACGCCGTCCATCACTTGCGGATTGCCCGCCTTGCCGATTGCGACGATGCGCCCGTCCTTGATGCCGATATCGCCCTTCACGACACCCAGGACGGGATCGATCACTGTCGCATTGCACAGCAGCATGTCGGGCGCGCCGTCCGCGCTGTCGTGGCCCGCCTTCAGGCCCATGCCGTCGCGCAACGTCTTGCCGCCGCCATGCAGGCATTCTTCGCCCGGCACCGCGTAGTCGTGCTCGATCTCCGCGAACAGCGATGTGTCGCCCAGCCGGATCGCGTCGCCGGTGGTCGGCCCGAACATCTCCGCATAAGCCTTGCGTGTCATCGTGACCATTCACGCTCCCTGAAAGCCGCGCGCAACGGCGCGCGCGATGGCTGCTTCACGTCGTCCCGGCTCGTCTAGCGCGCCGTCCGTCAGCCCGTTGAGGCCGTAGACTTCGCGACTGCCCGCGATGGCCACCAGCGTCACTTCCTTGCTGTCACCGGGCTCGAAGCGCACGGCCGTTCCGGCCGGAATGTCGAGCCGCATGCCCCACGCCGCCGCGCGATCGAAGCGCAACGCGCGGTTGACTTCAAAGAAATGAAAATGGCTGCCGATCTGGATCGGCCGGTCGCCCGTATTCATCGCGCTCACGACGACTTTCGCGCGGCCCGCATTCAGTTCGATGTCACCCGGCGCAGCGGCAAGTTCGCCGGGCACCACGGAATCGTCGGGACGCGGCGCGGTGCCGGGGCGGATGGGCTGATGCACCGTCACCAGCTTAGTGCCGTCGGGAAACGAGCCTTCCACCTGAAGCACGGGCAGCAGTTCCGCGACGCCTGGCAGCACGTCGTCTTCAGTCAGCAGCGTTGAGCCCCATGCGATCAGATCCGCGACGCTGCGCCCTTCGCGCGCGCCTTCGAGAATGTCGTCGGCGATGATCGCGACGGCTTCGGGATGATTCAGTTTCAGGCCTTTGTTGCGGTGGCGCCGCGCGAGTTCGGCGGCGGTGTAGAGCGTCAGGCGTTCGTATTCGGTTGGGGTCAGAAGCATTCGCGCATCCGTGCAGTCAGTTGGCGAAGAGCCGCGCGTCGTGACCTTGCGCGCGCATCGCGGCAATGTCGGCGGCAAACGTGTTGGACCAAAGCGCATCGAGCGGCGGCGCTGGCGCATCGAGCACGGCGGCAAGGCGCGTGCGCAGGCCGCTCAGCACGCGCTGCGCGTCGAGGTGACCGACGATGCCGAGCCGCACCGCCGAACTGACGGCACCCGTGCAGGCCGCGTGTGCGGAGACCGTGCGCGCGTGATCCTCGGCCATACCGAGGCTACGCCAGATCGCTCCCTGCACGGCGGGCAAATGCCCCGGCGTGCTACCCCCCCGTATCGCCGCGCGGACTTGCGCGGCGAGCGGCACACCGAGCCGCGCGTGCACGTCGGCGAGCGTGCGGCCGAGTCGGCGGGCGCCGTCGCGCATCGGTGCGGCGAGCGTCACCGCTTCGGCCATCGCGTCGACTTCGCACCACGCATCGAACGATTCGGCGCGCCACGCGGCACACACGATGCCCTGATCGAACGATGCCCAGCGCTCCAGCGCCTGCGCGTCGACGAACACCGCAAGCGAGTCCGCGTCCTTCACGTACCCGGCTTGTTGCAACGCTTCGAGGCCCCACGAAAAAGCCATCGCACCACCCGGGAAAAAGCTGTCGGCCTGTTGCAGGCTGGCGAGCCATCCTGTCGCGTCAGTCATGAGCGTGAACGTGATCATGATGACGATCGTGCGCGGCATGATGCGCGCGATGTGCGCCGTTAGCGTCCGGCGCCTCGACCTCGCGGATACGGCCCGACGCCAGCAACGGCACGAGCCGCGCACGGTAATCGTCGATGCGGCCTTTGACGGCGATGTGCAGCACCGTGCCTTCGAAGCGCACGGCCCAATGCATGTTGCCCGCGAAATAGCCGAGTTCGAGCGCCGCCGCGGCGTCGCGTGCCGCCATGCACAGCCACTGCGTGCGCGCCGTGCGCACGACCAGCGCTGTATCGCCGTCGAGTTGCAGGACGGCGCCGTCGAAGAGCTGCGCCTGACGGTCCAGTGCAATCCCGCATTCAACGCCCGCGTCGCTGCTCACGCGCAGCCGGCGGCGGCGAATGTCGTCGCCGCTCAGCGTGACCGTATCGACCTTCCCGCGATGCTCGAGCACATGCAGCCGCTCGGCGATCCCACGCTCCGACGCACTGCCGATGATCGACGTGTAAGTGATCATCGGCGTTCACCGATGCGCGAGATCGGCGGCGTTCGGTATGCCCGGGATCGGGCATTCCTCCGTGCCAGGCGTACTGCGCGTGAGCGCTTCGACCATCTTGCGCGTGCCTTCGGGATCGGTCACCCACTTCGCGTAAAAGTCGAACGGACATTCGGCGACACCGTTCGCGTCTTCGCGGGAGTTGATCTTGCCCGTATAGCCACGATGCAGCAGCTTGTACAGATGGTTTTCTGACTGCATATTCTTGCGCGCGTCGCGAATCAGGCTCTTCGACAGCGCCGCATACTGGACACCCATTTCCTCGGTGCCGCATTCGCCGAGCGTGCGGCCGTCGAAGCCAACCAGCGCCGAATGGCCGAAGTACGAGTAGACGCCGTCGAAACCCGCTGCATTCGCAACGGCGACATAGACGTTGTTGACCCACGCCATCGACTTCGCCATGTTGATCTGCTGCTCTTTGGCCGGGTACATGTAGCCCTGACAGCGCACGATGAGTTCGGCGCCCTTCATCGCGCAATCGCGCCAGATTTCCGGATAGTTGCCGTCGTCGCAGATGATGAGGCTGACCTTCAACCCCTTCGGCCCTTCCGACACATACGTGCAGTTGCCTGGATACCAGCCTTCGATCGGCACCCATGGCATGATCTTGCGGTACTTTTGCACGATCTCGCCCTTGTCATTCATCAGGATCAGCGTGTTGTACGGCGCCTTGTTCGGGTGCTCTTCGTGTTGCTCGCCCGTCAGTGAAAACACGCCCCACACTTTCGCGCTGCGGCAGGCCTCGGCGAAAATCTCCGTCTCTTCGCCGGGAACCGCCGACGCCGTGTCGTACATCTCCTGCTGGTCGTACATGATGCCGTGCGTGCTGTACTCCGGAAACACGATCAGATCGAGGCCAGGTAGCCCTGTTTTGATGCCCTTGATCATCTCGCCGATGTTGCGTGCGTTCGCGAGCACTTCGCCACGCGTATGCAGACGCGGCATCTTGTAGTTCACGACGGCAACGCCGACCGTGTCGAGACTGCTCGAAATGTCACCATGCTGCATGCTTATCTCCTCACTGGATTCGAGGGCGGATGGCCCGTGCGCCGGCGGCGCTGCAAAAGCGGCTTCAGATAGTCAGGTAACGCGTGATGCGCTCGGCGTCGACGTTCGCGCGCGTGTCGCTGTGAACGAAGCGGCCCTTCTCAATGATCAGAAAGCGGTCGGCGATATCGAGCGTGAACGCCAGCACCTGCTCGGACACGATCAACGCGAAATCACGCTCTTTCTTCAGGCGATTAAGCGCACGCGCGATGTCCTTGATGATCGACGGCTGAATGCCTTCCGTCGGTTCATCGAGGATCAACACTTTCGGCTCCGACACGAGCGCGCGTGCAATCGCCAGCTGTTGCTGCTGGCCGCCCGACAGATTGCCGCCGCGCCTCGCGCGCATCTCGTGGAGAACCGGAAAGGCGTCGTAGATGTACTCGGGAATCACCGCGCGCCTGAAGCGGTCCATGCCCGACAGAATGTTTTCCTCGACGCTCAGATACGGAAAAATCATGCGCCCTTGCGGCACGAAACCGAAGCCTGCGGCGACGCGCTCGTAGCTCTTCGCTTTCACGAGTTCGCGCCCGTTCAGTTCGATCCGGCCGCTGCGGGTCGGAATCATGCCGATCAACGATTTCATCAACGTCGTCTTGCCCATGCCGTTGCGGCCCATCACGGCAACCGTTTCGCCCGGCGACAGCTCGAAGCTGAGATCGTGCAGTACGTGGCTCTCGCCGTAGAACACATTCAGGTTGTCGATCTTCAGCATCGTCAATGCCCCAGATACACTTCGATCACGCGTGGGTCGTTCTGGACCACGTCCATTTTTCCTTCGGCCAGCGTCTTGCCCTGGTGCAGCACCGTCACCTTGTCGGCGACGGATTTGACAAATTCCATGTCGTGCTCGATGACGACGACTGAGCGGCCTTCCGCGATCGCCTTCAGCAATTCGCCCGTCAGTTCGCGCTCGCGCGCGCTCATGCCGGCGACAGGTTCGTCGAGCAGCAGCAGTTCCGGGTCTTGCATCAGCAGCATGCCGATTTCGAGCCATTGCTTCTGACCGTGCGACAGCAACGCGGCCTTCCGGTCGAGCTGCTCGCTCAAAAAGATCATCTGCGCAACGCGGTCGATTTCATCCATCACCGCCTTGCTGCGATGAAAGAACAGACTGCCGATCACATCGCGCTTGCGCGGGTACGAGATCTCCAGGTTCTCCGACACCGTGAGGTCTTCGTAGACCATCGGGTTCTGGAACTTGCGTCCCACACCCGCACGCGTGATCTGGTACTCGAGCATCTTTTCCAGGTACATGCCCTTGAACTCGATCGTTCCCGCGGTCGGCTTGGTCTTGCCGCAAATCATGTCGAGCAGCGTCGTCTTGCCCGCGCCGTTCGGGCCGATCACGACGTGCAGCTGTTTTTCTTCGACATAGAAGTTGAGGTTGTCGACGGCCTTGAAACCGTCGAACGACACAGTCAGGCCCTCGACGGCGAGGATCATCGGCGTCATTGCGTGGCCTCCTGTGCGCTCGCGCGGCGCGTGGGGCGCTGCTCGCGCAGCCAGTCGATGACGCCCGCGAGCCCTTTCGGCAACAGCATCGGCACGAAGATGAATAGCGCACCGATGAAATACACCCAGAAGCCCACGAAGTTCTCTGACAGATAGCTCTTCGCCGCGCCGATGATCACCGTGCCGTACACGGCACCGACCAGCGACAGGCGGCCGCCGACGGCAGCGTAGATCACCATTTCGATCGACGGCACGATGCCGCACACCGACGGCGAAGCGAAACCCACTTGCAGCGTGAACATCGCGCCGCCGATGGCCGAATACAACGCGGCCACCGCGAAGATGAAACCTTTGAACAACGCCGGGTCATAGCCCGAAAAGCGAATGCGGTCTTCGCGGTCGCGGATCGCGATCAGTACCTTGCCGAGACGGCTGCGCAGAATGAAGCGGCCTGCCAGCACCGCGCACAGCAGCAGCACGGCCGTCACGTAATACATCACCAGCGTCGCCGTATTGCTCTGCACGCTGTAGCCCATGAACGTCGGCAGATTCGTGATGCCGTTCACGCCGCCCGTATAGCCTTGCTGGCCGATGATCACGATCGACATGATCGACGCCAGCGCCAGTGTGACGATGGAAAAGTAGACTCCGCCCACGCGCTTGCGAAAGTTCGCGTAACCGAGCACGAATGCAACGAGCGCGGGAAACACGATGATCATCGGCAGCGCGAACCACGCGTGCTCGAACGGCACCCACCACCATGGCAGTTTGTCGATGCTGTTCCAGGTCATGAAGTCGGGCACGGGTGTGCCGCCTCCGCCGAATACGGCCGCGGCGGGATCGTTCGCACTCGCCTCGAGCTTCATGTACATCGCCATCATGTAACTGCCGAGACCGAAGAAGATGCCTTGTCCCAAGCTCAAAATGCCGCCGTAGCCCCATGTGAGCACGAGCCCGACCGCACAGAACGCGAAGCTCAGATACTTCGCGAACAGCCCGAGCCGGAATGCGCCTGTCAGTGCGGGCACGGCGATCAGCAGCAACAACGCGAGAATCAGCACCGAATGACGTTCGACCAGCAGCCCGATGCGCGCGCCGGGCGCCGATGGCGCGGGCGCGTTGGCGCCGTTGCCATGCGCGGGAGAAAGGGGAAGGTTTTTCATGTTGCCGCGATGCCTCGTTGCAGGAAGTCCATATCGATTCCTTCGGATTAGATGACTCATCGTTCTGCAGCGCCCGTCATCCGGATGACGGCCATGCCCAAACTCGGACGAAAAAAAAGCCCGAAGCCAGAGCGAGTCTGGCTATCGGGCTTGTGTGGCCGGTGTCGAACACGACGCCTTTGTCGTGCGAGACGAAATGCAGTTTACAGTGCGGGGCCGTGCAGCCTCGCATCGATGACATTGAAACGCAAGAGCTATGCCATCCGTTCGAACACGCTAGCGCGCGGTTTTGCGCAACGAAGCGGGAGATTGCGCTCCCCATGCTGGCGATACCAAGCACAGTTATCGTGCAGCGTGCCTCCTTAGCGACCAGCCGGTGCTAGCAACGAACGTTCAAAAGTTCAGCGCTTCGTGCGCCTTGATGATGGTGTCCGATATGGCTTCGAGCGACTGCCGCTGTCCCATCGCCCGCGAGCGCAACAGATCGTGTGCTTCGGGCTCGGTCAGATTGCGCGTTTCCATCAGTATCGATTTCGCGCGCTGGATCTTGCGCTGATCCGCGAATTTTTCTGTGACTCTTTGCGCGTAGCGTTCGAGAGCGACGCGGCTCTTGTGCTGATGCAACGACACGGCGATCGCCGTCAATACGCCCGACGAACGAACAGGCGACGGTACCGCACAGTAAGCGTTCAGCTTGATGACGATTTCAATGAAGATCGGGTTCTCGTAGCTGACGACGGGAATGACAGGGTGCGCGGCCGGTCCTTCGAGCCACGGCAGAGCTTTCGAAATCGTTTCGGGCCTGATCGCCATGAAGACGACGCCGGTGCCTTCGGGTAACGCGTCGGGTGCGGGCCAGAAACGGCACACGCGGCTGCCGATGCGTCGAAGTTGCGCCAGCAACTCCTCTCCATCCTGATCGAGCGGATGCACCACGACCACATTCAGCGAGCGGATATCGCGGAGGCCTTGAGACGTGTTTGGCGAAGGATGGCGTTTCATCATTGCACCTCAGGACTGTCTGCAAGTGGCGCGAAGCGCCGACAACCGGTGGCCTCGGGCTCCCACAAATGGCAGATCGGCTACCGGGTCAAGAGGGTGTTCAAGCGTAAAGCGTGAACATGTGTGGAGACATACCCCGGGCCCGTTCAGTTCGACGCGTTCCCGGCTGCCGTCGAACGTATGATGCGAGCCGGCCAGACGTTTCCCGCTTGCGAAACTGTGCCGGTGCACAAATGTGCATTGCCCGAGACCGTATTGCGAAATACTGCGAATTGAAAGCCGGTGCCCGTGTGATCAGCGCGTAGTATGCACACGACTTTATTCACGTGCAATCAATTCATCGCGATAAAAATTCGCATTCTGACAATGGCAATGCGCGTGCGTCGCGCACGTGCGCGTATCGACGCCTCTATCGCTGAACTCATGCACGAAATGAAGGCTGTTCGCGCGATTCTCGGATTGCATTAGCGTTCGACGCGCACCAGTCAATCAGCCGGAAGCAATTCGACGACCGAGTTCGATAGCAAGAAATGGAGTGTGATGCAAATTCGGCGCCTCTAATTTACAGGCAGATCTGCGAACGAATCGTTCGCAGGCCTACATCCATCATGAGAATATTTCGCAAGCCCTTACGCTTACCTGGATGAGATTTCATGACCCGTGAAGCTTACCTTCGGAATGGCGACGCTCAATGCCTCATCGTGGAGCAGGGAATTTTTTCCTGCGGGACTTTACGCTGCGATATGGAGACGACCTGCAGCGCAGTGTGGCGGTACGACAGAAATCTCCGGGCGATCTCGACGCGACGCTGCATGGACTGAACAGGTCAGTCGACTCGACAATCTGTTTTCATATGGGCTGCGACGATCGAGCGGATTCCACGTGAACCGCCGGATCGTCATCTGGCGGACGTACCGCGCGCCGAGATGCCTGAAATTATGAGGCGCGTGGGACTGGACGCCGCCTTGGCGGCCGGCTTCGACAATTTCTGCCCTGACGCGTTTCGCAGGTAATCCACAAAGACCTTGCCGATGCGATTCCCGGGCCTGACACGGCCGAAAAACGTTGTGGGATGACCTCCGCAAGATGGCGCGCGAACGCGTGGCTGAAGCCCCCTTCACTTGCTGCCATGTATGGACCGGCGCAAGCGGCACAATGATGTGTACGCCCTTCGCTCGCCTAGTCTTGCAAAACGACTGCAGGTCGCGTTCGTCGAGCACGACCCGCGTAAGCGTTGCGGCCTAAACCATCACGCTCCAGTCGAGTTGCGGACGGGGATCGAGATCGAGAATGAAGCGATCAGGATGGTCAAGATCCGGCGCTGTCGCGTTCCGCGCGTGGATTTCGATCGTGTTGAGTTGGGCGAGCTGCAACAGGGCTTCTCGCGAGTTCGCTACGAGCAGCGGCGCATGGCCGGGATGCATCGACTGCGGCAACTGCGTAACGGCTTTCAGGCCTTGCACCTCCGGAAATCAAGGATCTAATCGATGAGTCGGTAACCCGGGTCGATGCC
Source organism: Burkholderia sp. E7m39 (assembly GCA_001319865.1). GTDB lineage: Bacteria > Pseudomonadota > Gammaproteobacteria > Burkholderiales > Burkholderiaceae > Paraburkholderia > Paraburkholderia bengalensis. The sequence goes on from BBSL01000272.1 coordinate 25,663, forward strand.
GGGTCGAAGCTCGTCAATGAAGCCGGAAGCACAATCACTGAAGTCATCCACGCAGTGAAGCGCGCGGCAAAGGCTTCCAACATCACTTTAGGGAGGTTTTATCTTTCCGTCCTGGATCGTGGGTTATGGTCTAGCCAACGTGCCATTGCGACCGAATTCAATATTTCGTTCCCGCACGTGTCGAAGATGGGCGCCGCCGCACGACTTCCAAAAGCACTACTAAAGCTATTCGAAGACCGAAAGGCATCCTTCCGCGCTCTCCATACGCTCCAGACCCTTACGCGTCCGCCTCAGCTCGGCGAAACCGAAGTCGTGCAGCGGGCTCGATGCATTCCCTCCGACGTCCTCTCTCGAAGACGTGTTTTCGGTGCTTACCACCGGAAAGCCGGTTGAACGCGCGGGAGTGCGCGTCAGCAGTGTTCCTGGCGAAAAATACTTGCGCGTCGACCTGCCGGACTTCGCGCGAATCGCGCCTCGGATAGTGCAGCTAGAACAGACATCAACCTGTTTTGGACACCGCCAACAGCAAACATCGAATCGATGCTTCCAAGAAGAGGTAGCGCCGAAATCGAGAAGTTCGGCCCTCGCCTTGCTTTTTGTGCGAATCAGACGCATCGGCTTCTGCGGCATTCACCCCGGAACACTCGCAATCTTTGCACGCAACCACGATGTGTACGCGGTCCGCTCGAGTGCGTTCTTGAACGTCCCCGTTTCTGGCTGATACGTATTTCCTTTTCCGCCTCCCGCCATATACTCCTCGGCGAATTTCTGCTTCTCTGGCAGCGTCAGCGATTTGATTTTCGCAGTCGTTTGGCGCGAACGCTCTTCGGCCGAAGTATCCTTCTCGACCACCGTCGGGCGTGGTAAAGCCGGTTCGGTCTGCCCTTTGCCATTGCCTCCCACTTCGATCCGAGCAGCTTTCTCGAATACGGTCCTTGCATACCCTCCGGCGTTTCCGCGGATCTGCTTGCTCTTCGCCTTCTCTTCGACGTAAATCGCCGTCTGTAACGCTCGATCGGGTTCCTGCTGGATCCAGCTTATAGCGAGTCTTTCTCCGACACCAAGGAGTGTGAGACGCCTGAATGCTTCGGATTCCCGAATAGCCTTTTGCTCTTCATCCTCCTCGTTGTCGTACATCGATTTCTGAGGATTGTCTTCGACCAGGAAGCGGATCTGGACGACACGTCTTGCCTCTCGCTTGTATTCGGGAGACACGAGGATATTTGACACCTGATTGATCTCTTTAACAGCCTTTTTGATCACTTCGGCCGAGAAATGCTTGAACTCATCGTACATGCTCGCATCTGCGCCAAGCAGGCGACGCCATGTTTCCACTGGAATCCAGCCCGTCGATCCCGTTCGTTTGAATCGGAGACAGTTCTCATAGAGGGCGAGCGCGTAGCCCCCACTAAACTGCCGCTGAACGTTGATGTTAATCAGAGTGTAAATGTCAGGGTTCGCGAGCTTCCCCGCTAGCCAGTCGCTGTACTCGTACGAGCAAAGACCATTCTTGATACTGGCGTATGCAATAAGTGGTGACGCTTCCCAGTCTGTCTTGCCGCCGTCGTGCAGAAGATCGAACGAGATAGGTGTCGACATGACCTTTAGTAACGCGCGCTTCAACGCATCGTAATTCTTGCTGTCGAAACCTAGCATCGTGCAAAGGATGCCCACGGGCAACGTATGGCGCTTCTTCGTGAGGAGATCGTCGAATGCGTTAAGTAGCAGGACGTTCACAATCTTGCGCTCGAGCAACGATAGTTCACCGCTTACGTGAACTGTGGCAACGTGCTTCTTCAGTTCGCTAGGCGGAAGAGCAAGCGGCTTGATGTTGGGCATGCAGTCTCCATGAGGCTTCCGGGATTCTAGGAGCTAAAAGTCATGCTTGCAACTCATCGCGTACTGACTTTTCACTTTTCCGACTCGATGTTCCCCATGAACCCTGACTTTTCGGACCCGTTTCCTGGCCTTTTAAAAGTCATGGTTTGTGGGGACGCTTTTTTGAGCCGCCGAAAGGTCGTGGTTTATGGGGGATTTCGGCACGTGACGAGCGCAAAAGGTCATGGTTTGTGGGGAGCTTTGCCGGCATATCCCAATAGACGGTCAAAGTCAGGGTTTGTGGGGCGAAAGGCGACGGCGAATGCGGAGCTGAAGCCGGATTCAGAACGCGCCGTGTGCGCCATGCGCCCTTGAGCGGCGGTATTCAAAGGTCAGGGTCTATGGGGCGCGCATCTTTTTCCCATAAACCCTGACCTCGCGACCCATAGACTATGACCTTTGAAGTGCAATGGCGTCGGAAAACCAAATAGATCAATCCGTTACGGTCTTTGCTCCTGCGGACCCATAGACCCTGACTTAACCCATCAACCATGACCCATCGCCCCACGAAGGCTGACCCAACATTGGTCACTACCCCATAGACCCTGACCGATCGCCCCATGGAGTATGACCGGACATCCCCGTAAACCTTACCAGGCAAGGATTCGGCGAACGTAAACGTTTTTAAAGTCTTTGTTTTTTAAAGAAACAACAAACAGTTGTTGTCCTCATGACAAGACCGGTCCGGACATGCAGATCCGCCAGCCGCAAATCTGCAAACCCTCCCGCATTGCTTTGCGACGATCTGATGTGATTTCTGGAAACACGCTGCGGGGCCCTACGGGCGGGCGCTCGCGGTAGTTGTAGACGATCACAAATCACTTGCGCTTCACTTGATTAACAACTAAGCTTCCGCGAAATTCAACATTAAGTGAAATTTTTCGCTCTACGTGTTGAATCACACATGTGACGGTGGTCGTTACATCGATAAGGGAGCCGTTGATGAACACAGCAGTCCGGCGCACTGAAAAGCCGCAGATGTCCATAAAGCTTAAGCATGCGCCCAAGCCTATGCCACTCGGAGCGATCAAGGCTATTGCAGAGAACGCCAGTGGCATGCTCGTGGATGTGCGCGAAAGCATGCTTGCCCCTCACCCTCGCAAAAATCCCCCCGTTTTCACGACAGCTCAGGTTGCCGACCTGTGCCGGATCGACAGGCAGCGAATGCATTACCTGTCACGAACTGAGTCTGACTTGCCCCAAGGCACGCTTCGTCATAGTCGCAGCAGGGAATTTACGCTTTCTGAGGCGCGAGTATGGATCGATCGAATCGCGCCATTTTCGAAGCGTCCAACGGGAGTGCACGGAAAGAAGATAGCGATCGGTAACTTCAAGGGCGGAGTTAGTAAAACCACCACGGCCATGACGCTCGCGCAAGGACTTTCCCTGTTCGGTCGCAGGGTCCTACTTGTTGACCTTGATCCACAGGCTTCGCTTTCAGCACTTCATGGAATTCTGGCCGACAGCGAAGTCACCGATGAGCAAACTGTGCTTCCCTTGATCTATGGCGATGAGGAGGATCTTCAGTACGCCGTTCAGTCAACGTATTGGGACGGTGTGGATCTTATCCCTGCGAGCGCGGCATTGTTTGGCGCGGAGTTTTTTCTCCCCTTCAAGCAGTCGAAAGATTCATCGTTCCAGTTCTGGGATGTTTTAAATAAAGGGCTTGAGCCGCTGCTGAACGAATATGACGTCATTATCATTGATACGCCCCCAGCCCTCTCCTATCTGACTATTAATGCTTTCATGGCTGCGGACGGACTTATCGTCCCGACGCCGCCTAGTGCGCTCGACTATGCGTCGTCGACCCAATTTTGGAATCTGTTTTCAGACCTTTCTGAGAGCATGCAACAGGTCGCGCCTGAACTCGTTAAGAGCTTCGACTTCATTCACGTTCTTTTGGCCAAAGTCGATCAGAGCCAGGCTGCAACCCCGATCGTTCGCGACTGGATCAATAAGACCTACGAAGGTCTCGTCCTTCCGATAGAAATTCCCACGACTGCTGTTACTCAGACGGCCGCCGCTGAATTCGGCACGGTGTACGACATCTCGCGTTACCAAGGAAGCTTAAAGACCTATCAACGTGCACGAGAGGCATACGATCGATTTGCGGAGATCGTCGATCAGCAGCTTGTCGCACTCTGGCTTGCAGATCAGGAGGCCGAATGAGCATCAAAGACCGTCTAGCAGCAAAGGCCGCCTCGATTGGAACATCGCCGCGCCCTCAAAAAAGTAACGAAGACGCGCCGGGCAGGCCTAAAACTGCCCCCGGCCAATTGATGGCGTCCCTTCCGCTGCTGGCCGAAAAGGAAAAAGAACTCCAAGCCGCAATTAAGCGCATCGAGGAGTTGGAGTCCAGTGGCAGCACATATTCGGAAGAAGTAGAGATTTCCACTCTCGTTGAGGTCCCTGGCCGTCGACGCATTTTGTCGCCACAGGAGTATGGCGAACTACGGGCGAATCTCGAAGCCAACCCTCTTGTTCACCCGATCGTTTATCGTCCTCTGGGCGACGGACGCAACGAAATCATTTCCGGGAACAACCGGGTAGCGATTTACCGCGATGATCTGGGCCGAACGAAAATCCGCGGCGTTCCCTTTATAGGAACGGACACTGAAGTCGAACTCGGTGCGGCGTTCTCGAATCTGCTTGCTCCTTCGCTCCCCGACTTTGAAAAGTACCGGCAGTTTCGGCGCATCCAAGATAATTTAGGGCTCAGCCAAGCCGACATTATTCGAACTTCCGGTTTGGCGCAGAGTCACGTGGCCCGGATATTGTCGTTCGAAAATCTTCCTGCAGCTGCGAAGGAGCTTATTGCGTCGAAACCACACCGGCTAGGCGGTACGGCCGCTGCGAAGTTCGCTGCGCTGGCGCAACAAGGGCACGAACTTGAAGTTACGCAGGCGATTCGCACGCTTATCGATTCGGAAGCGATGACACAGGAGCGAGCCTTGAGCTTGGCTACACCTGTGCGTACGAAAGCGCCTCAGCTGGTTGCGACTACGATCACGCTCGGGAAGAGAAAGTTCTGCGACGTTTCGGTCCGCAGCGGTGTGGTCGGACTGCGTTTCGCCGGGAAGGATAGCGACGTCAAGGCAGTACAGTGGGGCGAAAAGATCGCGAGGTTTATCCGAGCAGAGCTCGAAGCAGAGGATCCACAGTCATCCAATTTGGATGTTGAATAAAATCAAGTACTTGGCAATTTTGCAAAGCGTTTGGTCGAATTCATCCAATTTGGAAGTCCATAAAAATCAAGTGCTTGGAAACACACAAGAGCAGGGCGAGGACGGGAGGACTGATTACTCGCTCGCGTTGAAACCCAAGCTCGCCGGCGGACCATCTGGTCAGCCGAACCGAGACGGCCCGATCGGGCCGTTTCTTTGTGCGCCAAGCATGGGCGTACTCCTGTGAGTGCAACCCGCGAAGCGGGAATCGCGAGTCGATGGGCAGGAACTGCATACAAGGCGCTGCCGAGCAGGGCGAGCTGGCAAAGAATCGCCAAGCTCTCGTGACTAAGGTGGAGCGGCGTAAATGCTGCGGTTGTGTGATGGAGAGGTGCGTTCTTACCGGCGGCCATCCCTCGCCGCGTGACTGAGACGGGCAACGGCGTCGCGCCGGAGCGAGGAGTCAGCGGCGACTAGCCACGTGCGCCTGCCTTCACTAGCAGAGTGGAGGCCACGCGTGAGCGGTTCTCGCATCGTTAAATCATTAGCCCACGCATATGCGCGAGACGCAACCGCGACGTCAGCAGGGACTTTGAGCGTGATCGAACTGATAGGCTCGGCCGCGAGCTCTTACGCCCTATGCGGATCGAGCGTGTACGTTCCGTCACGCCGCGCGGACAAGCGAGCGATGGCACGACTGCGAAGGCAGTACGGGCGGTTGCGCTTGAGGATCACCGAGAAGAAGAGCGTAGTGGCGAGCGTGTTCGGCCGATTTCCTCGTCGTCAGATGGAAGACTTCCATCTTGCAGATTAGCCCATGCCCCCGCTCCTTCAAGACGTAGAAGGTTCGGGGCAGGCAACTTGTGCACAGAATTTGGAGTAGGCGCTCAACGAGGCGCGTCGCGCATTGGGTTTTCCGACGGGGGCGTCGTCCATCTGTGTTCGCAAACCGCTAGATTGCTAAAACTGAATTCTGCGAACATCAGATTCCGCCGCCAACACTTTGCGACTGCAGGTATCAATCGAAAAGTCATGGTCTGTGGGCCAACCGCTGGCGGCGACGCTAGCGGTCGCTCGACAGCCCGCGGCGCGGGGCTTTGCACGTCACGCCGTCGGCTTAATAAATCGCGAAAGGTCATGGTCCATGGGGACGGCCACCCATCAGCGCGAACTGACACTTTAATGCGCGAACTGACACCTTAATGTCAGAAAACTGATAGTTCTCGTGACGCCACCGCTACCAGCACGCCTGTCTGTCACCTAACTATCAGTTTTCTGATACTTTGCGAACCCGACAGCGCACTCAGCGGAGACTGTTCAGCGACGGGCGAGTGGAAGGAGCCAGACGACGTCGCGAGGCCCGCGATCGGGAGTGGCGCTTCAGTATCATTGACGTGCCGGTGTAACGCGTGGGGACGGGCTCGATACACATGTTGGCCGCGCGGCAACGCACCGCCTCGGTGGTCCGCGGGCCGATCAGTTCGAACAGATCCAACACAAACACGTCGTGTGCCGACTAGGTGCGGCCCGCGCGTGCACCGGGACGGGCGACGATCGTCTGGCCGATCAGCGCCATATCGGCGGGTGACAGGGAGGGGGCTTGTTTTTCCGGCCACGACGGCGGATGGGCGGCCGGCCGGACGGGGAATTTTTAACCGACATCCCGCAGGCAGTCGTAAATGGCGGCGACGATCATCTGGGTCCGGTCGACCGAGCCGTCCCACCCCCGACCGAGAAAGGGCCGTCACTCACTGGTGCCGCGATGCATTTCCGTTCGTGCGGATTGCTCACGACGCGGGCGCCTCATGGAAAGCGATGCACCTGGCTTCGTCCAGCGTCCCGCCGGCAATCGTGCACTATCTGTCGTGCATAGAACAGGCGCTCCGCCTCCTATCCGGCACCGTGCATGGGCGGTCCGCGGAAGCCACGCCGGGCCGCTTTCGCGGCAAGCCAGCGCGCGACCACCTGTTCATACGAGAGGCCAGCGGAAGGTCGGGTCGGTCCAACGGTTCGCAGGGAGGGCGTCCGATATCCGGGGGACGGCCGGCGCAGTCATAGCGGGGATAGCGGCTAGCTCAAACAGGCACATCAGCACTGCGAGGGTCGGGGCAGTGTGAATTCGTGTCGACAGAGTTGGCGTTGGCGCCAGACAACGCATAAAAGCTAAAACCAGCGGTACCAGAATACCCCTCTCTATATGTCTCTATTGTCGGGGCACTCGACAGGGCACCGCATAGCTTCAGCATCGGTCGTCCCGCCACGCTGTTTGACGTCCGGTTCTCAGGGTCGCCGTCAACGAAACGGTCGAACCGTCGATTCACTTCACGGGCGTAAAAGTACTGGCGCGTCTGGCGAGCGAGTGGCCCTCAGTTGTCTTCGCCGACGTTCAAGTAAGGCAGTCGCAACCTACCCACTGTCGGACGCGTGACGTCGACGCCGGCGTCAATCGATGTCCTTCAGGGGCAGATGTCGGCGAAGGCGGAGAAGAACCTGCTCGACTTTCCAGCATTAGGGCCGTAGTGTCAAACCGTCGGCAGGGCTACGAGTCGTGCGTGAAACATCCGGAAAGAAAGAATAGCGCCGATAAATCATTGATTTAGCGCATCTAATTCGAGTCGTTTGTTGGATGTTTCACGAAAATTTGAGGCCACAGGCGTCTCAGCGCACCATCCATGCACTTGGCGAGCGGCATACACCCTCGTTCGCAAAAATGTAGTGATTGATACGTTATTTGTAAAAAATCCTTCACTCGCGGCAGAGCGGAAGCGAAGTCGCCGCCGCCGATTGCCATCCCCCCGCGAAGCCGTTATCACGGTGCGCGGCCGGTTACCAAGAATTGGTATAATGGATACAGAAACCAGGAGAGCCAATGATGGGCAAGAATACATCCGTTTCGCTCGGCGACCACTTCGCCGAATTTGTCGAAGATCGCGTGCGGGCCGGGCGCTACAACACGGCGAGCGACGTGGTTCGGGCCGGCCTGCGTTTGCTGGAGGAACAGGAAGCCAAACTCGATGCCTTGCGTGTCGAACTCGAGAAGGGGGAGCGCTCCGGCCCGTCGAGGCCGTTTGACTTCGACGCATTTCTCGCGCGCAAGAAGAAGTCTGCGACATGAAGCAGTTTGTTCTTTCGCCGGCGGCCGAGCTGGATCTCGATGATATCTGGGACTATTCGGCAGAAAACTGGGGGATACGACAGGCGGAGCGTTATATCCGCATGATCCAGGACACCATCGTTGGATTGACTGATGGCACACAACCGAGTCAGTCCGCCTCCCATATCCGGTCGGGTTACCGCAGTGTGCTGGTTGGCACGCACATCTTGTTTTTCAAAGAGACCGACGACCTGGTCGATGTGATCCGGATTCTTCATCAGCGGATGGATCCCTCTCATCACCTGAGCGAGCAATAGCTTCTTCTTTCCACTCCGTTTCGAGGCGTTGACGCGTGATCGCCGTGGCACCATCCGGCGATTGCCGATGCGATCTACGAGGGCAGCCGATCGCGTACTGTCCGTACATGTTCGTCGTCAATGACCCGGAGGTGATGCGCGGCACATTGAGGTTTTTCTGAAGCGTCCCGGCGCCGTCCATCAGACGCGCACCTTTGCTGCGCCGCGCCCTCGCTGCCGCGCAGGTAGCACCTGGCATGTTGCGACGACGTCCACAGGCGACAGCGCATTGCGCGCGCAGAGGTGACGCTCACGGCCAGGGTGGACGATCCGTCGAAACTGAGCCTTGCGGGTCGTCCGATCGTGAACCTGCGCTACTTTCCGCGGCTTGCTGCCGGCAGCATGGCGACCCGACGTGCACGACTCTCGCGATGTCGAACGTGACGAGCCCCAAAATGGCGGGCGCATGGGCAGGTGAAGGGCAACTCGTGCGGCCCGTCGCTGAGGGCGAAGAGATTTCGGATCTCGCGCCGGTTCGTGTCGGGCAGGTTATCGGTGACGGATTTGAAGACGCTCAATGACATAACGCCGTCTGCGTAAGGCGGCACGGCATAGCCCATGTGGCGCAGTCAACGCGCGGTATGGCCACGAGGTGCGTTCATCGGATCCCTGTGGCCTTCACAAATGTAAGTTTTCTGGCAGTTGCCGCGATATTTTCCGGGCATTGTGTGGTTAAGTCGCTGAGCGCCGGTTAGGCGAGTCCGAAAAGGCAAAATCAATCTCCGTCGGATTCGTTCAGATGTTTCGGTGTACGACATAATCACAAAATGATTGGAGACGATTGATGACGAAGGCGAGGAGAGTGCTGTGTAAAGCGGCCCGCAGAGGCGGCATTCTGGCGGGCTTGATATCGACAGCGACGCTGCACGCCGTCCCGGCGAGCGCGCAATCGTCGATGACGTTCTATGGCGTCGTCGATACGGGTATCCGCTATACGACGCACGCGGACCCGCAGGGAAATGCGGCTGTCCGGCTCGCTAATAGTGGCGCGACGGAGAGCCTTTTCGGATTCAAGGGAACGGAAGATCTTGGTGGCGGCAACAAGGCCGTGTTCCAGTTCGATGACCGCTTTTTCCCCAACACGGGCGCAACCGATCCCGCCTATCCGTTCTTCAATACGGCGTTCGTCGGCCTGCAATCGAGCACCTATGGCAAGCTGACGATGGGCCGTCAGATCAATCCGCTTTCCGACGCGGTGCTAAGCGCCTTCGTGACGAACCCCTGGTTGCCGACGTTCTATGCGTTTCGTCCGGAAGTCATGATGGCGCAGGGCGTATGGACCAGCAACATGGTCAAGTACGCGGCGCGCTGGCAATACCTGACGGCCGAGGTGTCGTATGCGTTCGGCGGCAATGCAGGCGCGTTCGGCGCGGGCAGCCAGATCGGCGCGTCGCTGATCTATTTGCCGGGCGCACCGTTGCGTCTCGGCGCCGCCTATCTGGATTCACGGGATGCCGTGAACTCGTCGGCGCACTTCAAATCATGGACGGCGGGCGGTTCGTATTCGTTTGGCGATACGACGGTCATGGCCGGCTGGGCCGTGAACCGGCAGGACGCAAACTTCGTCGGTAATTTTCCGAATGGGCCGTTCACTCCGCCGGAATTGACCGCACTCAAGTTCAACACGTTCGCCGCGCGCAAGATGTTCTTCGGCGGCGTCACGCAGCAGGTCGGCGATTCGACGCACCTCTCTGCCAACGTATGGCGCACGATCCAGACAGGGAAGACCCAACCCGCCGACGGCAACTCGACGCAGTTTCAACTCGTCGCGGACTACAACCTGTCAAAACGCACGGATACCTATCTTGAAGCCGACTACTCGCTGTATCGCGGCGGCATGGTCGGCGCGCAATTCCAGGGACAAAATGCGTTGAGTTCGGCGTTCGGTACGACGCAGCTGGGCCTCATGGTTGGGTTGCGGCACACGTTCTAGCGCGAATGAGCTTGCACAGGCGCGCTTAGTGGTATTCCTGAAAAGAGGAAAGCCTGTCCTTCGAAGCGATTTCGATGCGGCCATACCGGAGGACGATCGCGCCTTGCTCAGCCATCGCCTTGAGTTCCAGCGATAGTGTCTGCCGCGTGATGCCGAGCATCATCGCGAGCGTGTCGTGTGAGACCGTGACGTCGGGGCGGCTCTGGGACAGCATGGTCACGTCGCCGGACGCCAGCAGCAACAGGCGGCGGGCGATGCGCGCGCGCGTCGAATGCAGGGTCGTGTCTTCGATCATGCGGTAGAGCCAGTTCATATGGATCGACTGCAACCCGGCAATCGCGCGGAAGAAGGTCTGATTGTTCATCAGTTCGTCGAATGCCTGATTCCTCAAGACGAACAGACAGGATCGTTCGAGCGCGACGACATCGCGCAGGCGCGGATGCCGACTTGCCATCGAGGTCTGCCCGAACCAGTTACCCGCTTCGATCACGGCGAGGATGGCTTCCTTGCCGTCTTCACGAATGGTGCAGGCTTTCAGCTTGCCCCGCTTGAGCCCGAAGAAACCATTGGGCTCATCGCCGCGCCGAAACAGGTATTCGCCCGCCTGCGCAGTCACCGTCTCGCAGCGGCCTATCAGTGCCTCTTGCATCGGCCGGGGCAAGGAGTCGAACCACAGATTCGTCCGCATTGCTTCGGACGTGTCGTTCATTGATTTCATGTCGAATCGATAGATGCAATACCGGTTATCGTCAGTCGCTGGTTCTTGCCGGCGCGCCGCTCGATGCCGTGCACAGTTCAGACAGCAGCGCATCGCCTGTCCATGAAGGGCGCAGTTCGATCAGCTCGGCTGCACGACCTGACGAAGACGCGCGCTTACCGGCGCACTCAGCCCGAGACGCTGGGCGAGCTTCACGACTTCGCCGTTGAACCAGTCTGCTTCCGTTGCGCGTTGCGCGGCGAGGTCGTCAGACATCGACGAGCGCGTCAGCGGATCGATCGTCACCATTGCTCGCGCGAGATGCACGAAACCACGGCGCGTTGACCGATTGCGTGTGTATCACGCAGAGCGCATCGTCGGGCGCCGCATGCACCGCACTATGGATGTTGAAGCCGGCCTGGTTCACGGCGTATGGCGAATCGGACAGCTTGCGCCTGTCTAGATCGACGTTCACCAGCGACGAAGCTGTGATCTTATCGAACATCATCCCCGTACGGGTTGGTCAGGAAATGGTGCTCCGGGCCGGGCACGCGCGCAGATATGCGTGAACACGAGAGCGTGCCAACCGAACAACGCGGTCAGGCAGCAGGTCGCCCCCAGGTTGACTCGGCGTCCAATTCAGCGGGGGACGCTGCGTGTTTGAGGCTGATTTCGGATGAGGCCACGTCGACACTCCTTTCAATGGTTCGTGCGGTTTGGAATCGCCGCTTGAAACAGCGTGCTCGCGCTATCAGCTGGAACGGTGGACGCATGATGTCGGCATTCACGCATATATTCTGTCGTGTAGCCGACATTTCCAGATGTGGGGATTCCGGCCTGCTGCACTATGGTCCTCAACTCGAATCGACACCCCCGTTTCGCAGCCTGCCCGTCAAGTTGCAGGATACCTGATGAACCACGCCTCGGTGCTCCGGCTGGAAAAAGGGCAGGTGCTGTACCGATGCGCGATCCTTCTTCCGGCCTGTACGCGGTGCTTTAAGGTGCACGGAATCGGCAGGTCGGCACGACGGAAGGAATCTCTGCTCGCCGGCACAGCTCCACAGTCTGCTGGACTGCACGCCGCACAGCTGGCGGCAATTCGCGCTGTTGATGGCGCGACGCCTGCGGATCTCGTTCAAGAGCGCCGAATCGCTGACCTGTCGGCGCCGAGATCATTTGATCAAAACGTTTAATTTCATCGAGAGGATGCAAGTCTGGGCCGCGTTGTTTGCAATCGGTCGATCTACACTACGCGAGCAACGCGCGCCGGCGCTCAATCCGGAGCGCATCGATGCGTCGGTGCTCGAATTGCGCACGGCCGTCCGTATCGGCGAACCTTGGTCCTATGCGGTGAGCCGCGCGGCGAAGGTCGGGCGCATCTCGGCGCGCGCCGATCGCATCGCGCGCCTCCGCCTCGTTTCCGCCGACGGCCGGCCGCTGCCGCGCTGGACACCCGGCTCGCACATCGATGTGATCTGCGGCGATACGGGCCTGTCGCGCCAGTACTCGCTGTGCGGCGATCCGAACGATCGCGACGCGTTCGAAATCGCCGTGCTGCGCGAGCTGGATCCGTCGAAAGAGCAGGCATTCGAAGTCGAGTTGAAGGACTCTGGCCTGGTGCTGACGGTGCGCGCGGATGAAACCGTACTTGACGCCTTGCAGCACGCGAACATCGACGTGCAGAGCGATTGACGCGAAGGCCTGTGCGGATCGTGTGAGGTGTGTGTGCTCAAGGGCAGCGTCGATCACCGCGACATGGTGCTCACGCGCGGCGAGCGCGAACAGAACGATCGCATGATGGCCTGCTGCTCACGCGCCTGCCGCGGCGAGCGGCTCGTGATCGAACTGTAGACGCAGAACGTCGAGCAACGACACATTACATAACTGGAGACACAGCGCGATGAGAAAACGTGCCAACCTGATGTTCGCCTGCACCATCGGTACCACGCTCGAGTGGTACGACTTTTTCGCGTTCGCCGCGTGTGCCGTGCTGGTGTTCGACAAGCAGTTCTTTGTCGTGGGTAATCCGCTTGCGGCGACGTTACTGTCGCTTGCTACTTTCGCGGTCGGGTTCATTGCTCGGCGGCATCGTGTTCGGCATGATCGGCGACCGCATCGGACGGCGCAAGACGCTCGTTGTCAGCCTGCTGTGATGGGTCTCAGCACGTTCTGCGTGGGACTGCTGCCCACTTATGCATCGATCGGGCTCACCGCGCCACTGCTGCTCGTGCTTTTGCGCATTGTGCAAGGTGTCGCTGTGGGCGGCGAGGCGACGGGCGCCATCCTGACGTCGAGAACAGATACAGGAATGTGTTTTCCGCCGCTTTCACGAAGAACGCCCTGCCCATCTGGCGCCAGCTACCCTTGCATGTTTCGCGCAGTGACGCGCGCGCCACCGTCTTGTGTGCAGCCGCGAGTTCGGCAAATGCAGCCGATTCCTCGACGCGCCGCCGCGTCCAGAAGCCAACGATCACCAGAAGCGCGGAGATGAAGAACGGAATGCGCCACGCCCATTCGACGAACGCAGAATCGCCATACATCTTCTGCACGATGCCGATCACCAGCGCGGTCAGCACGTTGGCGAGCGGCCCGGCGAACATTGTGAAGCTGGTCCAGAAGCCGCGTTGCGTCCCCGGCATCGACTCGGCGATCACGCGAATCGTATCGGCGGGAGATCTCGCAGCAGCATGCGCCCACCGAAAGCGGTGCCGATGGAAAAGCTGCGATGCAAACCACGGGGGCGTGAGTGCGCTGCCCTTGACAGTACACGAGGCGAGGCGTTTACGTGACGGAAACTGTGCAGGCCGCGTGACACGGTTACTTGGGCACATTCGCTGACCTGTAGTCGCGAACAGCGAGCGACTGGCCTTTGCGCTTCAGGAACGGCCCCTCGGCACCGCTGCGTCCAACGGCTGCATCGGGTCGTTAGCCACTGCCGACTGGGGGCTTTCGGGCCGCTGAATTCAAGTGACCGCTTTGAAGCGATGAGTTCGAGGAGCAGACTGACGCAGCTCGACCCGAAAGGGACAGTGGTCCACACCCCAAACGGTTATTCGGACATGCAGCCGCGCTTGAGTGGCGGGCCGCCTATCAGCGGAGATCCGTTACGAGCTTACATTACGCGACTGGAATGGTTCCGCCATCGATGACAAATTCCGTTCCGCTAATCGCCGCAGCACGTGGCGAAACCAGGAAAGCGATCAGATCGGCCACTTCCTCGGGCTTCGACGGGCGTCCTAGCGGAATACCACCCAGCGCATCCATGATGATCCGCTTGCCTCCTTCGTAATCAGTACCGGCTTGGCTGGCGAGCCGTTCCGCCAAGGCGACAGCGGCCTCAGTTTCCACCCAACCCGGTGACACGCGCACAACGCGTACACCTTTAGGCGTAACTTCCTTCGACAGGCTCTTACTGTATGTGGACAGTGCGGCCTTGGCCGCAGCGTAGGCCGTTGTCGAGGCCGGCAACGGCAGCCGATTCTGAATGGATGTGACATGAATGATGACGCCGGCGCCTCGCGCGATCATCCCCGGCAGCAACGCTCGATCAAGTCGCACAGCAGGAAACAGATTGAGGTTAAGCTCCTTTTGCCACTCCGTATCGTCGAGTGCAATAAAGCCCCCGGGTGGGGCCGATGATCCACCCAGGACATGGACGATGGCGTCTACACCGCCCAGTCTGTCTTCAACGGCCTTCGCGACTGTGGCGCAGCCTTTAGGCGTGGTAAGGTCGGCCGCGACGAAGATCGCATCGGGAATGAAGTCCGGTTTCGCGCGAGCCGTGGTGAGGACGCGAGCGCCGAGTTCGCCGAGCAGTTCGACAACGGCCTTGCCAACGCCCTTGGTACCGGCCGTGACAAGCACGCGCTTGCCTTCGAGTTCGAGGTTCATGGTCATCAGTGAATCTCCAAATTTTCAATCTTGTCGTTGCTAAGCCGGAATACATGTCTAATGTCAGCAGGACTGCCTGGGAAATTGCCGACATATTGAGCCACGACGGTAACACCAACAGCGTCCGGCACGGCCGTCAACGGCTCGACACGATAGGCATACTGGCGTTGCGCTCCTGCGAGCCAGGCTTCGATAGCTTCATGTCCTCGATAGCTCCCGCCTTCGTCGTGGACGACGGCACGTTCAGAAAAAGCGTGTCGCAGGGCCGAAGGCGCAACGCCGTTGCTCACCTCAAAGAAAATGGCAACCGAATCCGGTAGTGAAATGCTCATGATCTGGAGCTTTAATGGCAAACTATGAGATGCAGGAATTTTCGCTATAAACTCACTATTCAACAAGAACGCACGAAAAAGTAAGTTGGATACCTATGGGAAAGGTCTATACCCCCGCGACGGCGGCAATCGGCGTCGAGGAAGTCCTCCAGTTGCTGGAGGGACGCTGGAAGCTTGTCATCCTGTTCCACCTGTTCGATGGGAAGGTACAGCGATTCTCCGCTCTCGAAAAGCTTATCCCCGGGATTTCGCAGAAGATGCTGGCACAACAGCTACGCCAGTTGGAAGCGGACGGCATCGTGGCGAGAAAGCTCTATCCGCAGGTTCCGCCCAAGGTCGAATACCGGCTGACTGACTGGGGACAGGCGCTTTGTCCCGCTCTGGATGCTCTCCTTAAATGGGCAGAACAGCGGGACACGATACAAAACACTAACGACGCTGAATGACGGCTGCTGGGCCGATCGGCTCACGTGGCCAGCGACCACTTATCGGCACTGCACTTCGCAAATCCCGGTCAGGCTTGACTGAACGGGTCGGAGAAAACTAGCTGATCGGACTGGATCTTACAGTGTTGAACAACCGGTTTTCTAGCGCGTGTTGCGGCGATGTTTGAACGTCCCATCGACGCGTACGGCGCTCTTTCCGGTCGCGCCGCTTGTGGGCGCCGCCGGTTGATGCATTTCAAGTGACTGCTACTGCCGTTTGCTTCTGCTTCCGCATCAACCACTTCGCCGTTCTCCTCAAATTCTGTGCTGCTGCAGCCAACAGGAACTCATCGTGGGCGCCTGATGGTCCTCGCAACCGTAGACGATCCAGCTTCATGACGGGTTTGAGGTGAGCAAACAGGATTCAGCCTTCTTGCGATCCTTGCGCGACTGCCTGTATGCCGGTGGTTTCGCAATTGCGCTTGCCGTATCACGTGCAAATGGTCCTGGTCGAGTCGACCTCCTGTGTGCGGTATGCGGCGTGGCCTCGACATCCGCCGCCAGGTGCGATGCCGTGCACATGCGGATGATGCGTGAGCGCCGAGCCCCCGGTGTGCAGGACGAGCGTGGCGCCGATCTGGGCGCCGAGATGCCTGGGATCCCCGGCGATCGTGCGCAGCGTGTCAGCGGCGATGTCGAGCAGCAGGCCGTAGATGATCCGTTTGTTGTACCAGGCAATCGCACTGATGGGCGCGGGCAGCGTAAAGACGACGTGGAAGTACTCGACGGGCAGCAGGTCGGCCTGGCGTGCCGCCAGCCAGCGGTGTGCGGCGCTGGCCTGGCACTTCGGGCAATGCCGGTCCCGGCACGAGTTGAAGGACACCTCTGTCGTTGCGCAGCCTGAACAGCGAAGCACATGTCCGCCCAGTGCCGCCGTGCGGCACCGGTCGATGGCCGACATGACCTTCAGCTGCCCCAGGCTCAGGTGTGCCGTGGCCCGCCACGCTGGCCCGTGGCTGCGGAAGATGTCCGCAACCTCCAGCATGAGGCGCTACAGCGCGCGGGCCTACCCGGGAGGCAGGTGGTCCAGTGGACTGGTGACCTCATGCAGCAGATCGGTGGCCACTTGGACATAGAGCGCGGTGTTCTCGAGCTTCGCATGACCGAGCAGCACCTGGATCACGCGGATGTCCTCCTTCTGTTCAAGGAGGTGTGTCGCGAAGCTGTGCCTCAGCGTGTGCATGGACACGCGCTTGTCGATGTTCGCAGCTTCGGCGGCGGCATGAATGGCGCGGTTCAGCTGCCGCGTGCTCAGCTGATCGAGCGGATCGAGCCCGGGAAACAGCCACCCGCCGTCCAGCATCCTGCCCTGTGAACGGGCCGCGCGCCACCACGCACGCAGGCGTTCGAGCAGCACCGGCGAGAGCATGGCGTAGCGGTCGCGGCGGCCCTTGCCCTGCTCGATACGCAGAGTCATGCGCTGGCTGTCGACGTCGGTGACCTTCAGCGCGACCACTTCACTGGCGCGCAGCCCGGCGCCGTAGGCGACCGACAGCGCGGTCTGGTGCTTAAGGTTGCCGGCCGCCTCGATAAGCCGCCGCCCTTCATCGGGACTGAGCACGACGGGCGCTATGCGGGGCACGCGCACGGGTTGCATCCTGACCATCAGCTCGGGCCGGTCGAGCGTGACCGTGAAGAAGAACTTCAGGCCGGTGATCGCATGGTTCAGCGACACGGCCGATGTGCCGTGGTCGACCAGATAGAGCTGATAGCGGCGCAGGTCTTCGACGGTGGCCGTGTCAGGTGATCGCCCGAGAAACCGGGCGAACTCGCGCACCATGTGCAGATAGATGTCCTGCGTCTTGGGGCAAGCTGGCGCATGCGCATGTCGTCGATCATGCGCTGGCGTAGCGGGCTGATGTTTGCCGGTAAGGAGGTCATGATTCGGCTCCTGTTGAAGAACGAGGCGGGTTGCCTCATTCGCCAACATAGAGCCACGTGACCAGCCTCTCCCTGACCTCTGGCGTCAGTCCGTAGCCCCTACCGCGCGAGCGGTTTAGTCCTTCGACCCACAAGGGTCAGACGACCCATCGTCATAGCGGTCAGTCGGTATCGAGGAAGTTGTTCACGTACAACCGCATCAAGAAGGTCTACGTGCAAGGCGATGCGCCGTTCCGGATGTCGCCCGACGATCTGAACGTCTGGTACGTGCGGAACGCTTCGGGCGGGATGGTGCCATTCAGCGCATTCGCGGCGGGCCATTGGACGTTCGGATCGCCCAAGCTCGAACGCTACAACGGTGTGTCGGCCGTGGAAATCCAGGGCGCGGCGGCGCCGGGCAGCAGTACCGGGCAGGCACTGGGCGCGATGGAGAAGATCGCCGCGCAGTTTCCCGTGGGCATCGGCTTCGAATGGACGGGGTTGTCGCTCCAGGAAATCGAGTCGGGCTCGCAGGCGCCCGTGTTGTACGGTATCTCGATCCTGGTCGTGTTTCTGTGTCTCGCGGCGCTCTACGAGAGCTGGTCGATTCCATTCTCGGTGATCATGGTCGTGCCGCTGGGTGTGATCGGCGCGCTCCTTGCCGCCACGCTGCGCGGGCTGGAAAACGACGTGTTCTTTCAGGTGGGTTTGCTGACCACCGTCGGTTTATCCGCGAAGAACGCAATCCTGATCGTCGAGTTCGCGCGGGAATTGCAGCAGACCCGCGGCATGGGACCTGTGGCAGCGGCGCTCGAAGCGTCTCGTTTGCGGCTGAGGCCGATCCTGATGACGTCGATGGCGTTCATCCTTGGCGTGTTTCCGCTCGCGATCAGTAACGGCGCGGGATCGGCAAGCCAGCATGCGATCGGCACGGGCGTGATCGGCGGGATGCTGACCGCGACGTTCCTCGCTGTTTTCATGATCCCCATGTTCTTCGTCGTGGTCCGTTCGATGTTCTCCGGCGAGAAGGATGATTCGCACACGCTCTCGCAAGGCGATCCGGACCAACCCGATGATTCGGGCGAACGCGTCGGGTTGGGAGTTCATGATGAAACGGCCGGTTGAGGACAGTGGAATGCGAAAACTTTCGTTGATGCCGATCGCGGTTGCGATGCTGATTACCGGCTGCACGATGGAGCCACATTATGATCGCCCGGACGCGCCGGTTGCGGCGACATTCCCGAACGATGGCGTTTATCAGACGCAGCCGCGAGCGGAGAGGGGCAAGCGATCGGCGAACGGCCAGGCGGCGCCGGATATCGGCTGGCGGAACTTCTTCATCGATCCACGCCTGCAGCAGCTCATCGAGATCGCGCTGAAGAACAATCGCGACCTGCGCGTCTCGGTGCTCAACATAGAGGCCGCCCGCGCGCAATATCAGATCGTGCGTGCGGGGCTGTTTCCTACCGTCAATGGGGTGGCATCGCAGAACAAGCAGCGCACGCCCGCAGATTTGTCGCCGACGCGGCGCACGGTTACGGACGTGTATTCGGGCGGCTTGAATGCGTCCTGGGAGATCGACTTCTTTGGCCGGATTCGGAGCCTGAAAGATCAGGCGCTGGCGCAATATCTGGCCACATCGCAGGCTCGCAAGGCAGCCGAACTTTCGCTGGTTTCACAGGTGGCGGATCAGTATCTGACGATGATCGCCTTCGATGAGTCGCTCGAGGTCACGCGCGACACCCTCAAGACCGCGCAGGATTCTTACGGTCTCACGAAGCTGCAGTTCGACCACGGCACCGGTTCTGAGCTGGCTTTGCGCCAGGCGCAGACGGTAGTCGAAGAGGCGCAGGCGAACCTGCAGGCACAGGAACGTGCGCGAGCCCAGGCAGAGAATGCGCTCGTGTTCCTGATCGGCGAACCATTGCCTTTGGATTTGGCGGCAGGTGCGACGCTCGACAACCAGGGTTTGCTGGAGGACATTCCAGCGGGTCTGCCTTCCGATTTGTTGAGCCGCCGGCCGGACATCATGGAAGCCGAAGAGAACCTCCTCGCGGCGAATGCGAATATTGGCGCGGCGCGCGCAGCGTTCTTTCCGAAGGTCTCCTTGACGGGTAGTTTCGGCACGTTGAGTCCGTCGCTGGGCGGGCTGTTCAAGCCAGGTTCCGCGGCGTGGGCCTTCGGACCACAGATATCCGTGCCGATTTTCCAGGGTGGCGAGAACCGGGCAAACCTCGATCTGGCTAACGTGCAGAAGAAGATCCAGGTCGCGCAATACGAAAAGGCGATCCAGGCCGCGTTCCGCGAAGTGGCTGACGGACTCGCGGCGCGCGGCACTTATGATCAGGAGATCGAGGCCCGGCAGCGCGACACGTTAGCTGAACAGCGCCGGCTCGAACTGTCGGAATTGCGGTACCGGCGTGGCGTCGACAGCTATCTGTCGGTGCTGACCGCTCAAAATGACCTGTACGCTTCGCGCCAGTCACTGATCACCGCGAGGATGCAGCGCTTAGTAAGCCTCGTCGATCTGTATCGTGCGCTTGGCGGCGGGTGGATCGAGCGATCCGGTGAAGAGGAGCGGGCCGCGGATGCTCCGGGCATCAGCTAGGCAGGCCGGAAATAGCTGCTAACCGAGGCCGCGTGAAGGGGTCACTGCCAACGCAAAAGGGGAGGCTATCATCAGCATGAATTGGCGATGCCCGATGCCAGCTCGTCATTGCCCAGCATTTGAGGAATTGACTCTTGCATAAAGTCGATCCAACTCCTGATTTTTGCGTCCAGGTACTCACGGGAAACGTATAGCGCGTGGATCTGCATCTCGCTCAGGCGGTATGCGGGCAGCACGCGGGTCAGCGTGCCGTCACGCAGCCACGGTAATGCGGTCCATAACGGCAGTGCGCCGATGCCCACACCATCACGTATGGCGCACGCGGTCGCGTCGGCAATATTCGCCCGAAAAGGCGATGGCGGCAGGGCGAAGACCTCTCGGCCATCAGGTCCGTCCAGATGCCAGCGAGATCCGGGTAGTGTCGGACTCGTCGTCTGCAGGCACGTGTGCTCCGCCAGACCGGCAACCGAGCTTGGGTTCCCGCGCGCGGCGAGATAGTGTGGCGACGCGCACAGGATGCTATAGGAACGTCCGAGTCGAACGGCGATCAATCCGGAACTCGGCAACTCGGTCGAACTGAGTTGAATCGATACGTCGTAGCCCTCGTCGATGAGATCAGGAACGCGCTGCGACAGTGTCAGTTCGACGGCGACCTGCGGATACCGCTTTTGAAAATGCATGATTGCGGGCACCACATAATGCTGACCGAAACTCGCCGTCGCATGCACACGCAAGCGACCGGACGGGAGCACATGCGCGTTCGATGCCTCCGCTTCGGCGTCTTCCAGGAAAGCGAGAATCTGTTGGCAACGATGCAGGTATCGTCCGCCCGCCTCGGTCAGGACAACCCGCCGGGTCGTCCGGTTGAGCAGCCGTGTGCGCAGATGCTGTTCCAGTTCGGAAACAGCACGCGAGACCTGACCAGTCGCCATATTCATACGCGCCGCTGCAGCGGTGAATCCGCCCGCTTCGACCACGCGTACAAACGCTTTCATCTTTTGCAAGGTATCCATACTGATCCTGAGTGGCTTTGAAACTGCCGGTGAAATCAGGTAGTGGCAAGAGCCACGTCACACAATTCATCGCGTTGTGGTCCGACCGCACAGAAGGTCCGCGTGGGCTTTCGCCGCGTCCGCGATCGTTTGCAAGAGAAGGGCAGCACGCAATAATTCCCGCCCATCCTTGTCGCGCACTTCGCGGCCCCGGCGTCTCAGCCGCATTGCGCCCATGCTGCATACGCTTACAAGGCGCCCTACATCGAGGCGATGGAGCCGTTTCAGGACGGCAGCCACGGGCCGGCGCGCAATCGGATGCTTCGTAGCGAAGTCGTGTATGGCGAGCAGGCGATCGCCGATGGTCCACGCCGCGATCAGCCCGCGAAAGTCTGCCTCCCTGGTCGATATCGGGAACGAAGCGCCTGTCATGAGGAGGCGATTCAACCGGTCGGCAGTCCGGCTAAGCCATGCATCCGCGTTCCACCCTTGTGGGCGGCGAGCGATTTCGGCCAGATCCCTGCGGACCGCGCGATGTAACCGCATCCGCATCGACTCTGGATTGGTCGGAAACAGAATGGCGAATACTGCAGTGCCACATGCGATGCCGAGCAGCGTCGCGAGCGCGCTGTTGAGGAACGCGGCGTCGTTGATCCGGGTTGAGTTGACCGGCGAGATGAAATTCCAGAAGAAAATGGCAAACCCACTGCCAATGGCGGCTGTGCGGGGATTGCGCATGGCGAGGCCGGCCAAGACCATAAAGAATCCGACAATGTACGCAAGCAGCACGAACCCCGACACTGCCGGCAGCAACACGAAGTTGCAGAGGGCTCCCGCAAGCGCGGCACATACCGCGCCCTTCAGGAATCCGAGCGCGCCGTTCACGGCGTTCGGACGAGTGGAGAACAACGCGCTAACCACGCCAACAACTGCGACGAAACCAGCGCCCGAAGGCCAGGCGCTCAAGATCCAGAATGCCGATGCGGCCAGTACAGCGACAAACGCCCGAATCCCGTTGTGCCATGCGAGGACGGGATCGCGATGCCAGGCGAAGTCTGCACGCGATGTCGATGCATCCGCGCGATCCATCAGCGCCGTGCGTGTCAAAGTCTTGTCAAGCGCGGCTAGTAGCAACTCCAGCTCGCTCAGAAGCAGAAGCCGTGGAGTACATTCGTCACCGGATGTGTCCGCCTCGCCCCGGATTTCGTGCTCGACTGAAGATCTTGCAGCCGTGACTTGTGTATTCACGCCGGCGGGATTTGTGGCGACGTCGTCGAGTAATCGGGCCACATCTTCGAAGAGTTCGTCCGCGTGGTCGGGCCGCCGCGCAAATTGCTCGCTGAGCGCCTGGGCAGAGGCCACTTGTGAGAGGACGGCAATCACCGCTGCCCGTAATTGCCCTAGCCTGCGGCGCACCGTCAATGAGGCAGTGGCAGCATATTCGGCAGCAGTGTCTAACTCGAATGCGGCAGCGAAGAGACGATGAATCGCTGCTCCGTCAGGCTCGCGGCGAAGCGCTTTTGCACAGACATTTGCAGCCTGCGCGACATAGCGGTGAAGCCGTTCATGCATCTCGCGCACCGGCGCGCCGGGTGCGAAGACGGCCGCTAGCGTCGCCTCGACGAGAATGCCAAGGGTGATATACAAGAACCTGGCAACGGCGATATCGAAGGCGCGTAATGGAGCGGATACGGCACCTACGGCGATGATTGCAGCCGTATAGCCCGCGAGTACCCCGGCGTAGGCACGGAAGTTCCTCATGGAAGTCGCCACGCCGGTGCAAAGGCCGATCCAGGCAGCCAATGCAAATACGAACAACTCTGGTGTCTGCGCGAAAAGCCCAACCAATGTAAGCGCCGCCACGGCGCCCACGAACGTGCCGAGAATCCGATATTGGCTCTTCGAGAGACTCATGCCCCGATTGCTTTGCGCTACGATCCAGACGGTCGTCGCCGCCCATTTTGGATCGTCCAGATTCATACGGAAAGCGATGTAAAGAGCGATCAGCGATGCCGCTGTCGTGCGTACTGCAAACGCAATGGAGACCCATGAGGGTTCCGGCAGCGCGCGGCGCAGTTTCGTCCGGAGCGCTTCGAGCCCCGGAAATTGGACAGATTGAAAGTTCATATCAGCTACGGCCACACTGAAGAGCCAGTCGATGACTTCTTCAGCGCGGGCGATTTTGCGGTGGACGATAGCCATCCGTTTGACAAACCGGACGTGACTACGCTGAACGCAATGCAACAGCACGACGTCAAACGATGCCTTGCTTACGCAACGCATCGAGTTCAACTCGCTCAACTCCACACAACGACTTCAGCACATCATCGGTATGCTGTCCAAGCGTCGGCGGTGCACTTTGATACCGGACCGGCGAGCCTGACATCCGTATCGGATTGGCTACGGTCGGCACGCTGTCTGCGAGCGGATGAGGTAAATCCACTCGCATGCCGCGGTGCTGAACCTGAGGATGCGCGAAGGTCTGCGCAATGTCGTTGATCGGGCCACAAGGCACACAGGGACAGAGAGCGGTGTCACCCACTGCTCGATCGTGCGCGTGACGAGAACTTCTCGAAGCATCGGGATCAACGTTTCGCGGTTTATCACGCGTGCGGCGTTGGTCGCGAACCGCGGATCGCTCGACAAATGTGCGCAATCGGCAATCTCGCAGAATTTTCGGAACTGTCCATCGTTGCCTACGGCCAGCACGATCTGGCCATCTTTTGCGTCGAACACCTCATAGGGCACGATGTTCGCGTGTGCATTGCCCTGACGCCGCGGCGTTTTCCCCGACACAAGGTAGTTGAGGTTCATGTTCGCCATTGACGCGACCTGTACATCGAACAATGCCATGTCGATGTACTGGCCTTCGCCCGTCTCAGTGCGATGCGCCAGTGCGGCCAGGATGGCGACGGTTGAATACATGCCCGTCATCAGGTCGGCGAATGCTACGCCGACCTTTTGTGGGCCTCCGCCGGGCAGGTCGTCGCGCTCACCCGTGATGCTCATCAACCCGCCCATGCCCTGAACGATGAAGTCGTAGCCGGCCTGGTGCGAGAGCGGACCATCCTGGCCAAAGCCTGTTATAGAACAGTAGATGAGACGCGGATTGATCGCCCGCAGGTCGCTGTACGCAAGCCCGTAGCGCGCCATGTCGCCGACCTTGTAGTTCTCGATGAATACATCGCTCTGTTCCGCCAGCTTCCGGACGATGGCTTGCCCTTTTGGGGATGCAATGTCCAACGTGACCGATTTTTTTCCGCGATTCGCTGACAGGAAATAGGCGGACTCGCCGGTCGCATTGCCGTCATTGTCCTGCAGGTAGGGCGGTCCCCAGGCGCGGGTATCGTCGCCCGTGCCTGGCCGTTCGATTTTGATTACTTCGGCCCCCAGATCGGCCAACGTCTGGCTCGCCCACGGGCCGGCCAGGACGCGGGAGAGATCGAGTACGCGAAGGTGTGAAAGTGCTCCGGACATGGAAGACATCCTGAAATTGAAATCGACCCTCGGCCATGATTCGGCCGTGCCATCGGTCCGCTGTGCGAACCGAACACGAAAGATTTAAGATAAATCAGACGAGATCGCACGCCAAAATATAAGGGGATTCTAAATCAGTAACGAAGTTGAGACGTTCCAGTGGCGGCAAAAGATCATTGCATCGATTTGCCACAATGTTGATCGACGGTCCGCTGTGCGAACCGATTCGCGAAAATGTTTGACAGGGAGATTTTCACCATGACAGGATTCAGCAAACGGAAGCGACCGGAAGAGCAAGGTCAGAGTGCAGCTATGCCGAAGATGAAAAACACGGTGGGTTCATCCGGACAACAGTTCGAGCAACGTGATATCGCGCGTTTTGACGATGAGGCCAGCACGGACCGTCAGTTCGTGACGGCGTTAGCAAGGGGGCTCGAGGTGCTGCGATGCTTCGCACCGCGCGAGCGTTACCTCGGGTTATCCGAACTGGCCCGTCGCACGAACCTGCCGAAAGCAACGGTCGCGCGCCTGGCGGGAACGCTCGCGAAGCTCGGGTATCTGCGCTACGAAGAGTCGCTTGGCAAATACGGTCTTGGGACGGGTGTGCTCTCGCTTGGCTATTCGATGCTGTCGAATCTGGACATCCGGGATGTTGCGCGTCCGTTCATGCAAGAACTTGCCGAGTATGCGCGTGCATCGGTAGCGGTCGGAGTTCGTGATCGCCTGTCGGTTGTCTACGTCGAATGGGTGCGTAGCAGCGCGCCGATCACCGTCATGCGTGGCGTCGGCGTCCGGTTGCCGATTGCGACTACGTCAATGGGGCGGGCATACCTTGCGGCAGCACCTGAGAGCGAACGCAACGAGGTACTCGAGCAGGTGCGCCGCCTGGACGAATCGGACTGGCCGCGCATTAAACGCGGCATCGATCAGGCAGTGCGGGACTTTGAGGAGCGCGGCTTCTGCCTCTCTATAGGCGATTGGGACAAGGATATCGCAAGCGTTGCCGCGCCCTTCACTGCCCCGGACGGCACGCGCATGGCTTTCAACTGCGGGGGGCCGGCGTTCGTGATGAGTCGTGACACGCTGGAAAACGACATCGGTCCGCATCTGGTGGATCTTGTGCAACGTTTAGGTGCTGCCGTAGGGCGGCGATGAAAGGAAAAAGAGCGCTGCTCGCATGAAGCGCTCTTTGTGGATTCAGGACAACAGATGATTCGTGATCAGGAAACGCTCAACCTTCTTCTCGATAGCATCTCGCGCTTCGTGCGCGAGCGGCTCGTCCCTGCTGAAAATGAAGTAGCGGAAACAGATGAAATTCCCGCTGACATCGTTGCCGAGATGCGCGAAATGGGGCTGTTCGGTCTGTCAATCCCGGAAGCGTTCGGCGGTCTCGGGCTGACGATGGAAGAGGAAGTGCGCGTCGCGTTCGAAGTCGGCAAGACTTCGCCTTGCTTCCGCTCGCTGTTCGGCACGAATGTGGGCATCGGATCGCAAGGCCTGATCATCGACGGAACGGAAGAGCAAAAGCGACACTACCTGCCGAAGCTCGCGTCGGGCGAACTGATCGCCTCGTTCGCGTTGACAGAAGCGGGTTCGGGATCGGACGCGGGTTCGCTGCGCACGCGTGCGCGGCTCGATGGCGACCACTACATTATCGACGGCGCCAAGCGCTTCATCACGAACGCTCCCGAAGCGGGCATCTTTACCGTGATGGCGCGCACTAACCCAGACATCAAGGGCGCAGGCGGCATCTCCGCATTTATCGTCGAACGGGGTACACCCGGCGTGTCGCTCGGAAAGATCGACAGGAAGATGGGGCAGAAGGGCGCCCACACGTGCGATGTCTTTTTCGAGAACTGTCGGGTGCCCGCGCGGAATCTGATCGGCGGCGTCGAGGGCGTCGGGTTCAAAACGGCTATGAAAGTGCTGGACAAAGGGAGGCTGCACATTTCGGCGATCTGTGTCGGAGCGGCCGAACGAATGCTTGACGATGCGCTTCGCTATGCAATGGAACGACATCAGTTCGGCCAACCGATCAGCGAATTCCAGCTTATCCAGGCCATGCTCGCCGACAGCAAAGCAGAAATCTACGCTGCCCGTTCGATGGTGCTCGACGCTGCCCGTCGCCGCGACAACAAGGAAGATGTGTCTACGGAAGCGTCGTGCTGCAAGTTGTTCGCTTCGGAGATGTGCGGTCGTGTCGCCGATCGCGCCGTGCAGATTCACGGCGGTGCGGGCTATGTGTCGGAGTACGCGATCGAGCGCTTCTACCGCGATGTACGCCTGTTCCGCATCTATGAAGGCACGACTCAGATCCAGCAACTCGTGATCGCTCGCAACATGCTCCGCAACGCGAGTGTCTGAGCACAGATGCAATAACGTAGTAGTGGAAAACGCGGTGAATGATCACCACGCACCGTTTGCCATCAAAGCGCCGGAGAGCGCTTCTTTGTTAGCCGTATGGAGGAGTCTAGATGGAAGTCAGCTCATTCAGCCAGCGAGGTCTGGTTGCGCGCGATCGCGTGTGGATCGCAGTGTTCGTGTTTGCGTTTCTCGGTCTGATGGTCGATGGCGCAGACCTGATGTTTCTTTCTTATAGTCTGTCGAGCCTCAAGCGCGAATTTGGGCTGTCGAATGTCGAAGCGGGTGCACTCGGCACCGTTACGCTCGCGGGCATGGCAATCGGCGGTATTTACGGCGGTTGGGCGTGCGATCGTTTCGGTCGCGTGCGTACGGTAGTCTGGACCATCGCCGTGTTTTCGATCGGGACGGCGGCGCTAGGCCTGACTCAGAACTTCGCGCAGTTCGCAGCATTCCGCTTCATTGCTTCCCTTGGACTCGGCGCACAGTACGTCGCGTGCAACACGCTGATGTCGGAATATTCGCCTACCCGAATCCGAACGACGATCCTCGGCACGTTGCAGGCAGGATGGTCGGTGGGCTATGTGGTCGCGACAGTTCTGGCCGGGCTGATTCTGCCGACGTTCGGCTGGCGGTATCTGTTCTTCATCTCCATCGTTCCTGTCGTGCTTGCGTTGGTCATGCAACGACTGGTTCCCGAGCCGGAGAGTTATGTTGCTTCGAGACAAGGACGCGCGTCGCACAACATCGGGCGGAAAGAACGGGGCATCGGCGCGACCAGGCAGATTTTTGGCGATCCCGCATGCCGCCGCATGTTCCTGTTGTGGTCGCTGACAGCGGGTTTGCTGCAGTTTGGCTATTACGGCGTCAGCAATTGGATGCCGACCTATCTCGAGAAGGAACTGCACCTGAAGTTCTCGTCGATGACGAGTTATATGGTGGGCACCTATGTCGCGATGATCCTCGGAAAAATCATCGCGGGCTGGCTCGCAGACAAGTACGGCCGGCGTGCGATATTCGCGTTCGGCGCATTCGGCGCGGCGGTATTTTTGCCCGTTATCGTGCTGTGGCATACGCCGGAAAACATTGCATGGCTGATGACCGCGTTCGGTTTCCTCTATGGGATGCCTTACGGCGTGAACGCCACGTATATGACCGAGAGTTTCGAGGCTCGGATTCGCGGCTCGGCCGTCGGCGGTGCCTACAACGTTGGGCGTGCGGGCGCGGCGATCGCGCCCGCCGCGATTGGTTTTCTCGCGACGGGCGGCACGATCGGACTTGGCTTTCTGGTCATGGGCGGTGCGTATTTTCTCGCTGGGGTCGTGCCAGCATTGTGCATCAAGGAGAAGCTCTACGATCCGCAGAATGCTTAACCGTACGGGTTGATTGCATCGATGCGACGCGAGGTGGGGCGGCGGGGTATTTTGGGCGTCGGCGCTGCTAATAGTCGGCTTGAGTGGGTTGTCCTTCGAGCATGCGGCTCCAACCGTCGTAAAGGGCACACCCGCCTTTGCCAGATATATGCAGGCCTAGAAGCCTTCCGAGTCGAAGTACCCATGGGATTACTAAGCCGTATAGGCGGTTATACCAGACGAGAAAGCATTCAGGCCATTGACCGAAAGTGCGTGTCCGCTTGTCAGGAAACATGTTGACCGCCGCGCAGTGTAGGAGAATTTGCAGCAGAAGCGGTTGATGCCGTAGTTCCCGGCACATTGGTCGTAGCGAAGCGAGAACGCGGCGACCATGACCGCAATAACCCCGTGGTTGATGCCGCCAACATTGAAGTGAATCGACGCGCGAGACGGGCCAAAACCGACCGGCTCGACGGCAACAAGCTGCTGACAATGCGCAGAGGCCACCACGCCGGCGAGCGCGTCTGGTCGGTGCAACGCGAGCCCACGCCTGACCAGGAGGACGCTCGCCGCACGCTTCGTGAACTTGCCCGGCTGACCCAGGAGCGTGTCGCCCACACGAACCGCATCCGCTCGCTGCTGGTGCTGCATAACGCCGTGCAGCACGCCCGGTTCACGTCACACGCAATACAAAGGTGCAGGGATGAAATCTGATCCGCTTACCTGACGATTGAATCTGGCTTGACATTGAAGACTGGATGTTTGTCGTCGCTGCTCTATCCCGATCCGTGAGGGGAGCTTGAACTGCGCACGGAGATCGCGGGCAACCTTGCCATCTCGAGAAACAGGTGTTTATTACTTCAGGATATAGCTCCGGCTTAGGCCTCGCGCTGCGGGTATTAGGTTTGGACGGCAGAAAAGTATGGATGGAAGAGCCTGGTTTCATGGTCACCAGGAAAGGCCTCGAAGCTCGCTCGCCTGAAAAACGTGCCGATACCGGCGGACGCCGACGGTCTCAACGTTGACTATGGTATCGAGGTAGCCGCTGACGCTGCGCTAGTCGTCTTGACGCCCGGTCAACAGGCACCCTTGGGCTCGACCCTGTCGCTGAGGCGACGTCTTCAACTACTTGAATGGGCGGCTTCAAGCGACGCCTGGATCATTGAAGACGACTACCTCGGCGAGCTACAACTGCAAGGTAGGCCCGCTCCCGCCATGGCATCGCTGGGCGAAGGAAAGCGGGTCATTCATATCGGTTCGTTCAGCAAGACTGTTAGCCCAGCACTACGGCTTGGATTTGTCGTGGCGCCGAGTGAACTGGCCAACGCATTCTCTGAAGTCGCAGCAACACTTGCTCCAGCACCATCGCCCGTCATTCAACTCGCCACGGCTCAATTCATGCGCGATGGTCATTTTATTCGGCGCGTTCGCCGGCTCAAGCGCATCTATGCCGCGCAGCGTGACGCACTCTGCAAGCAGCTACGTACGCGCGACGCGGAGTGGGTTAGTGCCGGCCTGGCGGTACTTCTCCGACTGCCGGAGGGCGCACCTGATGTGCGGATCGTTCGCGAAGCGATGGCCGTTGGGTTGGCACCGTCCCAATTGTCCGCCTGGTTCGCGAATTCGGCGTGGACTCTATCCGGCCTTTTGCTCGGCGTCGCTACGGCGCCTGAACAGCACGTTGCTACCTCATGTCGTCGTCTGTTCATCTGTTCGACATCATTGACCGGTATAGATGATCCACCATGGCTGGCGCATCCGGGTGATGCACTTCGCCAACTTCCTATACGGTCAGGATCCCCTCCTGATGCAGGCGGTGAAACGCCAGTTTTCGAGCGGTGGTAATGAGCAATCGGGATTCCTTCGCCAGCGGGTCGGCTGCGCGCCTTGAGTCGGTTCCGACCAAATCGTCAGCCATGGCCCGCATATCGTCATGCTTCGCTCCATGATGTCAATGCGGGGCCCTCGCGCTTCGAGAAGTCGTGATTGACCGCGGCCAAAATGGACTGTGCGCAGGGCGAGGACCGTCGGCTCGGTGACGCTGCCGGCTCGGTTGATTTCCTGGTCCAGGAAAACAGTTCCAATGCGCCGTCCGCGAGTGGAACGCTGTCGAACGTCTGCAATGGCCGATGACATGCCGTTGACCGACGGTACGAAATGGCCGTTCCAGTCTGATAGTTGCCGTAGGGACGGCGACGGCTCGACCGGCAGCAGCGGGTCGGCTTGAGTCCATCCGTGCTTGGAACTCATCGCCGCAAAGCGGTCATTGGTATTTCGCTTCCCGAAACCTGCCGGTCGTTAACGCGCACTCCCGACCCTCTCCGGACAGACAGCGCTGGCCGGCCTCTGCCCCAGCTGCTTATCGCAATGATGCTCTCGGGCTTTTGCCGCGGCGGCGCTGAGCAGTCTGAAGAGGCGCAACACTGCCTCGAATTTCGCTCTCAGCGCCGCGCGTAATGCTGTTCGATGCCTTGCGCGAGCTGTGTGACGAGCCGCCGCATCGCCACCTGAGTGCGCCATGCGACGTGTGGAGTCACGATCAAATCCGTGCGCGCGCTGGTTAACAGCGGATGATTCACCGCTGGCGGCTCCTGCTCGAGGACGTCGAGCGCGGCATTCGCGATCAGCTTGCGGTCGAGCGCCTCGATCAGCGCCCTCTCGTCGACAATGCCGCCGCGCGCGGCATTCACGAGCGACGCGCTGCGCTTCATTCGCTCGAATTCAGCGAGACCGAACAGATGCCGCGTTTCGTCGGTAAGCGGGCAGTGCAGGCTGATAACATCCGCCTCACGCAGCACGTCGCCGAATGCAGCGTAGCCTTCGCGCACCGCCCTGGCGTGCCTGCGCTCGGCGAAGAGCACACGCATGCCGAACGCGCCGGCCAGTTCGGCGAGTCGCTTTCCACCGTGACCGGCACCGACGATGCCGAGCGTCGAACCGTGCAGATCCTCGATCGGATGCAGTTCAGCGTAAAAAGTGGGAGACCGGCTCCAGCCTCCAGCATAAACGTCGTTCCAGTAAGGAACCAGGTTGCGGCGCAGCGCGAGCATCAGTGCGAACGCGTGTTCCGGCACGGAGATCGTCGAATAGCCCGGACATGCGACTACTTCGATGCTCCGTTGGCGGCATGTTTTCATATCCAGATGATTGACGCCTGCGGCGGGCACGCCGATCACTTCCAGTTGCGGCAACTGCGCGAGCACCTCCGCCGTCAGCGGCACCTTGTTGGTCACGACGATCTGCGCGTCACGGCAGCGCTGTACCACCTGCTCCTGCGTAGTGGACGAATACTCGATCCAGCGATGCGGGAACGGAAAATCGGGCAGATCGGCCGACAGCGTCGCGCGGTCCAGAAACACTATGGTTTTCAACAAGCTACTCCATGCTCATTAACGTTCGGACGTGCTCGTGGAGACGGTGTCGAGCATGCGCTTCTTGCCCGTCTGCACGTGATTCTCGAAGGCCTGTGCAGCCGCGTCGGCCTGACCCGCGCGCAGCGCCTCGAAAAGCTCGCGGTGTTCTTTCGAGGAACGCTGCATCTGCGAGAACGAATACACGCCTTTGTGGAGGTAAAGCGTCAGTTCGTCTTCGACAGCCTGGTTGATCGTGATCAGCCGCGGATTCTTGGTCGCTGCCATGAGTTGACGGTGGAACTCGGTGTTCAGAGTCTGATACAGAGGGCTGTTGCGCTCGGCTAAGGCGGAGTCCATCTTGTCGATGAGAAGGCTCAGCGACTGCTCCTCGTCGGTGGTCAGACGCAGCGCGGCGAGACGTCCCGCCGTGCGGGCGAGCCCTGCTCGAATCTCGTAGAGATCCATCGCCTCTTCGAGCGATAGCCGCCGTACTTCGGCGCCCCGATTCGGGACGATTCGCACGAGCCCCGCCTGTTCGAGCGAGCGCAGGGCCTCGCGCGCCGAATTGCGGCCGACGCCGATCTGGTTGGCGAGCGCCTGCTCATTCACGCGTTCACCGGGGCGCAAGTCTCCCCGCTGAATCATGGCGCGCACCTGATCGCGAATCTCGTCGAGCTTCGACGCAATTACCTCGGGCGCGCGCGCGTTCCCCTTGCCGTTCGGTTCACTGTTAAACGCGTTTTTCATGTCCGTTGCCCTTTCTGTGCCATTCGATACCTTTATTTTGCTTGCAGAAAACCCGTCGATACCCACGGAACCAGCACTATCACGATGAGGGCCGCCGCCAACGCCCCCAGATAGGGCCAAACGCGGCGCATTGCGGTTGACGGATCGACCTTGCCGACCGCGCAAGCCGCGTAGAAGCCGAGGCCAAGCGGTGGCGCGAACAGGCCCAGTCCCATTGCGAATACCACGACCATTGCATAGTGCACGTCGGAAATGCCCATCGCACGCGCGATCGGGAACAGGAGCGGCCCGAACAGTACGATTGCCGGAATTCCTTCCAGGAAGCTGCCGAGCATCACGAACGTAATGGCGGAGATCGCCAGGAAGCCGAGCGAGCCCCCGGGCGCTGCCATCATCAAGGTCGCGAGTTGCGCGGAGAAGCCCGACTGCGTGAGCGCCCATCCCATCGCCGTTGCGCAACCGATGATGATCAGGATCGCGCCGGACAGCGAGGCCGTTTCCACCAGAATAGGATAGAGTCGGCTCCAGTCGAAGCGGCGGTATAGTAACAAACCCGCCACGCAGGTGTAAGCGACGCCGATCGTGGCCACTTCCGTCGCCGTCGCGATCCCTTCCACCACGGCTGCGCGGATCACGACGGGCAGCGCGAGCGCAGGCAGCGACATCATCAATGCGCGGCCGACCTCGGCCCGGGAGGCCCGTTGCACGCCTTGCAGGATTTCCCCGCGGCTTTTGAACCAGACGACTGCCGCGAGTGCTACCGCGCCGACCACGGCCGGCATGAAACCACCCGTGAACAGCGCCGCGATCGAAACGCCGGTTACCGAACCAATCGTGATCAGCACGAGGCTGGGCGGAATGGTTTCCGACATGGCCGCCGACGAACTGAGCATTGCGACGAGGTCGCCTTCATTCGCGCCGCGCTTTTTCATTTCCGGGAACAGGCCCGGCGCGAGCGCCGCCATATCCGCCACCTTCGAACCGGAGATGCCGGACACCAGGTACATGGCGCCGATCAGCACGTAGGCGAGGCCGCCGCGCTTATGGCCGATCAGCGAGGCGAGGAAGCGGATCATCGCTTCGGCGAGCCCCATCGCTTCCATCAGCGCGCCGAGCAGGATGAAGAGCGGGACGGCGAGCAGGATCAGGCTGGACATTCCCTGATTCATGGTGCTCACCACAATCGATAACGGTGCGCCCGTGATGGTCGCGAGATAGGCAAACGTGCACACGCCAAAGGCGACCATGATCGGCACGCCGAGACAGATGATCGTAATCACGCCGACGGCGAAGAAAAGGATCAGGCTGACCGCGGTCAGTGGCGCAAGCGCTTGCCGTGCAAAGTAGAGCGTAATGGCGACCCCGCCCACCAGCGCGAAAGCCTTCGCGCAATCGCGCATCGACGAGCGTTCGAGCAACCGGGTAATGGCGAGCACGAGCATCAGCGCAGCCGCCACGGGAATCGCGGCCGCGGAAACGGTATTCGGCAGATCCAGTGCGGGTGTACTGATCACCCACTCGTCCATCGCCCAGTCGGTTGCCGGCCGCACCAGCAGCAGCACGAACGTCATCACGATGAAATGTCCAAGCGTTTCCGCAAACGCGCGGTTTTGCGGCGACATTCTGGCGACGAACATCGTCAGCCGCAAATGCTCGCCACGCCGCAGCGCCACCACCGCGCCGAGCATGGACAGCCAGATGAACAGGATCGACGCGAGTTCGTCACCCCAGATCAACGGATCGTGCAGCACGTAGCGACAGGTAACGTTGGTGAGCAGCAGCACGACCTCGGCCACCAGCAGCAACGCAGCGGGCACTTCCGTGATCCACTTGATGGCCAGTTCCAGTGCGCTGCCGACGCGCACCACCTTCGATGTCGCATGTCGGTCTTTCGGCGCGCCCATGTCGTGGGCGAACACCTGCTCGGGATGAACTCGGGAAGTCATGACTTGCTCTCCGGAAACTCTTCGATGGTCCGCGCTCATGCGAACTTTTGCGTGTACTTTTCGAGCAACGCCCAGGCTTCATCGCCGTATTTCTTGCGCCACTGATCGTAAAAGCCGGCTTTTTGCAACGAAGCACGGAACGGCTGGATATCGGGCTTGTTGAACGCCATCCCGTGTGACTGCAACTTCCCGATCAGCGATGTGCTCAGTGCGGCCACGTCCGCGCGTTCAGCCACGGCGGCCGCATTCAGGTGTTTCGCCACGATCGCCTGCAAGTCCGGCGGCAGCTTGCCCCAGGACCGCGCGTTGCCGAGAAACCAGAAGCCGTCCCAGATGTGGCCCGTCAACGAGCAGAACTTCTGGACTTCATAGAAGCGTCCCGTTTCGATCAGCGCGAGAGGGTTTTCTTCTGCATCAACGACCTTGGTTTGCAGCGCCGAATACGCCTCGCTGAAGTTGATGCTGGTGGGCGAGGCGTCGAGCGCCTTGAACATCGAGGTCCAAAGGGGGCTGACCGGCACGCGAATCTTTAGGCCTTTAAGGTCGGCCGGGCTTTGCACCGGCTTGAGCGAGCTCGTGAGATGCCGAAAGCCGTTGTCCCACGGTTTCTCCATCGCGACGAGCCCGACCTTCGAGATCGCCGTGCGGATGTGGCTGCCAAGCTCGCCGTCCATGGCTGCCCATACCTGGTTGTAATCCTTGAACGCGAAGCCGATGCCGTTGATCGCGGAGACGGGCACGAGCGTCGACAGCACCACGCCACCTTGGGTGAGGAAGTCGATCGCGCCGGATCGAACCTGCGACAGCATGTCGGTATCCGTGCCCATCTGACCGTTCGGGAAAATCTGCAACTCGACACGGCCCCCGGATTCCTTCTTGATGGCGTCCGCGGCTTCTTTCGCGCGAATGTTCAGCGGATGCGACAGCGCGAGGTTGTTCGCGTACTTCAGCTTGAACTGCGCGGTCTGTGCCCGAGCGATCGACGGCAAGGCGCCGGTCCCCATCGCCGCCATCGTGGCGGCTCCGAGCGTGTGAAGAAAGGTACGACGGGAATACAAGCTCATTTCGTCTCGCTCCATGAAAAGGAAATGCTGATGACGCATTCGGCGGCGCCGGTGGCGTTCTTCTTGTGAACCTCGACTACTGAAAGTGCATGCGACTAATCGCGTTTCGCTGACACACACTCTAAAAGTGTTGACACTTCGGTGTCAAGATGTTGATATAAGAAAAAGAGTGCATGCAAGACGCTTCCCGGGAAAGCACCTACCAAGCCGGGAAACAACCGCGATACCTATCAGGAGGAGGCAAATGGAACTAGAGACGCACTACCGCGAGCACGGCTTGCTGCTGGGCGGCCGCTGGCAAGCCGCGACGGCTGACAACGGCCAGCTTTCGATTAATCCGGCGACGGAACAGCGGCTGGGCTATATGCCGCTGGCCACGCAGGCACAGGTCACCGAGGCCATCGACGCCGCGACGGAGGCCTCAGCCGCAATGCGCAAGCTCACGCCGTGGGAGCGCTCAGCACTGCTGCGCCGGGCTGCGACGCTCATCCGCGAACGCACGCCGCAGCTCGCGCGAATCGTCGCGCTGGAAACGGGCAAGCCGATCGCGCAGGCCAGTGGGGAAGCGACTGCGTCCGCTGAGTCGATCGACTGGTTCGCCGATGAAGCGCGCCGGGTGTTCGGTATGTCTTACGAAAGTCGCGTCAAGGGCGGACGGTATCTGGTGCATTACGAGCCGCTCGGGGTGGTCGCCGCCTTTACGCCGTGGAATTTCCCGCTGCTACTGCTGGCCCGAAAGATGGGCCCGGCGCTGGCCGCCGGCAACACGATCGTGATCCGGCCCTCAAACGAAGCGGCCGGCGCGACGATGGCACTGGTGCGCTGTTTCGTCGATGCCGGGTTCCCCGAGGGCGCAGT
>BBSL01000273.1 GCA_001319865.1 Burkholderia sp. E7m39
CAATCTGGTGATCGGCAAAGCCGACACGATTACGCCGACGATCATGGCCGACCCGCGCGTGGTGAAGATCAGCTTCACCGGCTCGGTGCCTGTCGGCCGTCAGATCGTCGAAATGTCCGCGAAGACCCTCAAGAAGGTCACGATGGAACTCGGCGGCCATGCGCCCGTGATCGTGCATCGCGACGCTGACATCGGCGCTTTTGCGCATCTGGCGTCGCTGGGCAAGTTCCGCAATGCGGGCCAGGTTTGCGCATCGCCGACTCGTTTTTACATCCACGAGTCGATCTTCGACAAGACCGTGAAGGCGCTGGTCGAGCGCTCCAAAGCGCTACGCGTCGGCGATCCGTTGGAGCAGATCACCGATCTTGGTCCGCTGACCACATCGAAGCGCCGCGACGCGATCGAACGTCTCGTCGATGAAGCCGTGAGTGAAGGCGCCAGCGTGCTATGCGGCGGCCGGCGCCCCTCGCAATTCGATCGCGGCTGGTTCTACGAGCCGACGCTCGTTGCCAATCCCGCTTCGCACATCGGCCTGATGAATGACGAGCCGTTCGGCCCGGTCGGGACGCTCACCCCGTTCACGACGATGGACGAAGTCATCACCGAGGCGAACCGCCTGCCGTTCGCGCTGGCGGCGTATGTCTTCACGCGCTCGATGCGCAACACGCTGGAAACCACGGAGCGCTTGCAGGCCGGCGTGGTCGGCGTGAACACGTTCGTGGCGTCGACGGCGGAGACGCCATTCGGCGGCAGCAAGGACAGCGGCTTCGGACGCGAAGGCGGACCGAACGCGATCCGCGACTACATGGACACCAAATTCATCAACCTCGAACTGGCGAACGACGAACCGCTCGACGGCAACGCCTGAATGGAATCCATCATGAGAACCATCAAGAATCACGCAAAAACGCAACTCGCCGCGGGTGAACTGGCACTCGGCATGGGGCTTCGCCAGGCCCGCACCGTCGACATCGCGCAGATCGCGCAGACGGCGGGTTTCGACTGGCTGTTCATCGATATGGAACACAATTCGATGGACATCGACACGGCCGCGCAGATTTGCGCCGCCGCTCTGGTGGGCGGTGTGACGCCGATTATCCGCGTGCCAGGGCACGAGCCGTTCCACGCCACCCGCCTGCTCGATACCGGCGCGATGGGCATCGTGGTGCCGCACGTGAGTACGCCCGAACAGGCCGCGCGGATCGCCGACATGTGCCGCTTCCCGCCGGCCGGCGGACGGTCGATCCCGGGCATGTTGCCGCAAGTCGGTTTCCAAGCGCTTCCGATCGCCGACGTGGTTCGCGCGATCAACGAAGAGGTGCTGGTCGTCGCGATGATCGAAACCCGCGAAGGTCTCGAGAACGCCGACGCGATCGCGGCGGTGCCGGGCATCGACGTGCTGCTGGTCGGCGCGACCGATCTCGCGGCGGATCTCGGTATCACGGGACAACTCGGCCATACGCGTGTAGCGGCCGCCGTCGACGCCGTGTGCGCCGCA
Organism: Burkholderia sp. E7m39; assembly: GCA_001319865.1. Taxonomy (GTDB): domain Bacteria; phylum Pseudomonadota; class Gammaproteobacteria; order Burkholderiales; family Burkholderiaceae; genus Paraburkholderia; species Paraburkholderia bengalensis. The sequence continues at coordinate 1,499 of BBSL01000273.1, forward strand.
TGTCACCGGCACGGCAAGGTGCCGGGCGTCGGCGGGGTGTACGACGAGGCACTGATGACCGCCTACGTGCAAAAGGGCGCGCGTTTCATTCTCAGCGGCTCGGATCTTGCGTTCCTGATGACGGGAGCGAAGTCGCGTTCGCAGATGTTGCGTGCAATTCCGCTCGGCCAGGCCGAACAAGACATGGCTCAACGCAAGGCGTCCTGATCGGACAAGGAGCAGACAGAGTGAATCCCGAATACGCAAGCAATCTGGTCAACCGGCGCGACCTGAAACCCTATCTGAATGCCGATCAATTTGAATTTCGAGATTCGGTGAACCGGGTGCTGACGCGCCATGCGTCGCCCGAATACGTTCGCCAGTGCGACGAAGAGAAGCGCTTCCCACAGGAGCTCGTGGACGTGGCCGCCGCACAGGGCTGGTTCGGCATCACGTTGCCCGAAGCGTACGGCGGCGTCGGTGGCTATCTCGACATGGCCGCTTATCTGGAGGTCGTCGCGTATCACACCATTGCGCTCGCGCGCTTCTGGAATGCGAACGTGAACATGGTGGGCGGCGCGCTCGCGCGCTTCGCTCCGGACGACATCAAGGCGCTGGTGTTGCCGAAGCTAGCCGAAGGGCGTGCCTTTCTTGCCTTCGCATTGAGCGAAAACGGCTCCGGCTCGGATGCCGCCTCGCTGACGACGCGCGGCGTGGCCGACGGAAACGACTTCGTTCTCGACGGCACCAAGATGTGGATTTCCGGCGCGCTGCAGGCCGACTACATTCTGACCGCGGTGCGCACCAATCCGGAAGCGAAGAAGCACGATGGGATCAGCCTCTTCCTCGTACCGAAGGAATCCAGGGGCCTGACCATCAATCCGATCGATTTGCTCGGCGGCCACGCTATCCGGACCTGCGAAGTGGTGTACGACGGAGTGCGTGTCCCGAAAGAAATGATCGTGGGCGGCCTGCACGTGGGTTGGAAGAAGCTCACCACGGTGCTGTCGAAGGAGCGCATCGCGTTATCGGCGATGTGCGTGGGCGGCGCGCAGGCGGCGATCGATCTTGCCCGCTGGTATGCGAACGACCGGAAACAGTTCGGGCAGTCGATCATCGATTTCCAGGCCGTGTCGCATCTGCTCGCCGATATGCAGACACGCGTGGATGCCGCTCGCCTGATGGCGTTTCGGGCGGCGAAGCTGCTCGACGAAGGCGAAAACTGCGACGTGGAGTCGTCGCAGGCGAAGTACTTGGCGTCGGACACCTACGTGCAGGTCGCGACCGACGGCATCCAGATCATGGGTGCCAATGGCTACTCCGCCGAATACGCGATGCAGCGTCATTACCGCGAAGCCAAGATGTTCCAGATCTTCGGCGGCACTAATCAAATCCAGCGCAACATCGTGGCGCGTGCGCTCAAATCGTAAGCGGAGACAGACGTGACGGCAGTTCGGACATTGGAGAAATTCGGCTTTAGCGTCGACTATGCGCAAGCCGACGTAGTGGTGGTCGGCGGCGGGGGCGCGGCGTCGCGTGCTGCCGTGTCGGCGGCACAGGCGGGTGCGAAGGTGCTGATGCTGGCCAAGGCGCCCGTCGGGCAGGGCGGCAGCACGGTGCACGGCGCCAGCGAAATCATGAGTATGGGGGCATCCGGCTACGGCAGTCCCGACGATAGCGCAACCGTGCACTATGAAGACACGATGCGTCCGGCAGCCGGCTTCATCGACCGCGACCTGGTGCGCGTTCTGGCGGACGACGCACCGAAGCGCATCGCTGACCTGATCGAACTCGGCGTGCCGTTCGACCGCGTCGCCGATGGCTATAAGCTCATCCGCAGCGACTTCGGCAGCTATGCGCGTGCGCTAGGCGTGAAGGGCAAAACCGGCAAGGCCTTCGTGGGCGCGCTCGCGGACGAGGCCAGAAAGCTCGGTGTCGAAATCCGTCAACCGGCTGCGCTGATCGACCTTCTGCGCGATTCGACAGGGCGCGTGAGCGGCGTGGTTGCGATGGACCTCGATTCGCGGCGGCTGCTGGTGGTCTCGGCGGGCGCCGTCGTGCTTGGCACGGGCGGCGCGCACGGACTGTTCTCGCAGCAGGTGTCGACCGCGGAGATGACGGGTGACGGGCAGGCGATCTGCTTCCGCCACGGCGCGGAACTCGTGAACATGGAGTTCCACCAGTTCGGGCCGGCGATGGTGCACCCTTACGTGCAACTCTTCAGCAAGTCGTGCTTCATCCTGCATCCGAAAATGCTCAATCGCGACGGTCACGAATTCCTCCCGGACTATCTACCGGCGGGCGTGACGGCCGAGGCTGCGATGGACGAGAAAGTGTTCCCGTTCACGATCTCGAACGAGTCGCGCTATATCGATATCGCGATCGCAACGGAAATCGCGCAGGGCAGAGGCACGGAACGCGGCGCGGTGCATTTCTCTTTCGCCGACATCGCCGAGGAACGGTTGGCGGCCACCATTCCGAACACCATGCGCTGGATGCGCGCCAAGGGACTGGATCCGAAGCGTGATCTGCTCGACGTCGGGATTGCTTTTCAATGCCTGAATGGCGGTGTGCGCATGACCAACACCGACGCGATGTCGACCATCGAGGGGCTCTTCGTGATCGGCGAACTCGCGGGCGGCGTGCGCGGTCCGGATCGTCCGGGCGGCAACTCGCTTGCCGAAGGTCAGGTTTTCGGTCATCGCGCAGGCGTGGGTGCGGCCGCATTCGCACGCGGCAGCGCGGCGCCCGGCACGTCCGATCTGGCGCCGCTTGCACGGCGCCTCGAAACGGCGCTGAAACCGAATGCGTCGTTCGACGCTCAACGTATCGCCTCCGATCTGCGTGCGGCGATGCAGGCGCATTGCCTTGTCGAGAAGACGGAAAGCGGTCTGAACATCGCGCTAGCCGCCGCTCGCGAAGCGCGCGGGGAGTTTGCCGCAGGGGGTGCGGCCACGCCGCCGCAGGTGATCGATGCATTGACGATCGACAACATGGCAACGACTGCCGAAGTCATCGTGCAGGCGTGCATCGAGCGGCGCGAATCGCGCAGCAGCCACTATCGCACCGACTGTCCTGAGCGCGACGACGCCCGTTTCAGTCATGCATTGACTATCACGCGCGGTGAGGCCGACCCGTTCCGTCTCGCCTTCGGCGTGCTCGATTACCCCCGTGCCGAACTCACGGGCGCATCGCATTCCCAGGTGGCAAATCATGGATAAGAAGCAAGTCGGCCCGTTGTCTGGCTACCGCATTCTCGATCTGACCGTCATGACCGCGGGTCCTGTCGGTACAGTGCTGCTCGCCGATCTCGGCGCGGACGTTATCAAGGTTGAGGAACCGAAGGCCGGTGACCTCTCGCGCAATCTCGGTAATCAGTTCGTCCAAGGCGAAAGCGTGCAGTTCCTGTCGCAGAACCGTAACAAGCGCAGTATCCGCCTCGACCTGAAGTCGCCGAAAGGCCGCGATGCATTTCTACGCATGGCGGAGCAGGCGGATGTCGTCGTCGAAAACTTCCGGCCGGGCACGGTGGATCGGCTCGGCATCGGCTACGAGGCCGTGAAAGCGCGCAATCCGATGATCGTCTATGCGAGCGTGTCGGCGTTCGGACAAAGCGGTCCTTACGCCGCCTGGCCTGCGAACGATCCGATCGTGCAGGCCGTGGCGGGTCTCATGGACATGACGGGCGAAGCCGGCGGCAATCCGGTTCGGCTCGGGGCGCCGCTGCCGGACTTCGGCGCGGCTGCGCTGCTCGCGTTCGGCATCTCTGCGGCGCTGTTACATCGCGAACGGCACGGCGAAGGTCAGCGCATCGATACGTCGCTGCTGTCGGCTGCGCTTTTCAGCACCATCCCGCGCGACGGTGAGACGCTGAGAAGCGGCAAAGCGCCGGAGCGCCTCGGCAGCGGCCATCCGACGATGGTGCCGTATCGCAACTATCAGGGGTCCGACGGCCGCTATTTCTTTGCGGCCTGCTTCACCGAAAAATTCTGGCAGAACCTTTGCCGGGCATTGGGCCGCGAAGATTTGCTGAGCGATGAACGCTTTGTCGGCAACACCGCGCGGACTGCGAATCGGCATGCGCTCGACGTCATCCTCGAACAGCAGTTTCTGCTGCATACCGCCGAATATTGGGTGGCGCATCTGAGTGCCGCGGACGTGCCATGCGCGATCGTGCAGGACTATCACACCGCGTTGACGCAGGACCCGCAGATCGCACATAACCACGCGGTCGTCGAGATCGAACATCCGCTTGCGGGCAGGGTAACGAACATCGCGAGTCCGGTGAATTTTCACGGCAGCCCGGTAGCGTACCGCCGTGCGCCGCCTACGCTTGGGCAACACACGGCTGAAGTACTTGCCGAGTTCGGTTTCGCCGAGCAGGAGATCGCAGCACTCGAAGGTCGTGAACCGGCCGTTGCCGGAGTGAAGTCATGAAATCGTACACAGCGGACTACGTGATCGTCGGCGCCGGGACGGCGGGTTGCGTGCTTGCAAACCGCCTGACCGAAGATCCGAACGTCAAAGTGATTCTTGTCGAAGCCGGCGAGCGCGATCGTCACCCGTTCATCCACGTACCGGCCGGCTTCGTGCGATTGCTCGATCATCCAACCGTGACATGGCGCTATCGCACGCGGGCCGACGCCGAGACCAGCGGCCGTGCAATCCTGTTTCCGCGTGGACGCGGACTCGGCGGGTCCAGCGCGATCAACGGCCTGCTTTATGTGCGCCCGTTTGCGGAGGATATCGATAGCTGGGAGCAGTCGGGCGCCCAGGGCTGGACCTTCGGCAACTGTCTGCCGTTCTACCGCCGCTCCGAAACCTGGACCGAGGGCAACAGTCCGCAACGCGGCACGCAAGGTCCGATCCAGGTCAGCCGGGTGGAGAATCCGCCGGAGATCTGCGGTGCGGTCGTGCAAGCTGCCCAAAAAGCCGGTCTCGAGTTTGTAGAAGATCCGAATAGCGACACGCGCGGTCCGTCGATCTGGTACTACCAGCAAACGCGCGACGGACGTCGCCGCTCCAGCGCAGCGCGCGGTTATCTGCGGCCAGCAATGGCGCGGCCGAATCTCACGGTGGTGACCGGCGTCCAGGTGTCCAGGCTCGAAATGAACGGCAAGCATGTGAGCGGCATCAATGCGACGACGACTTCAGGCGTTTCGATGCAGTTTCGTGCGACCCGTGAGGTCATTCTCAGCGCCGGCGTGATCGGCACGCCCAGGCTGCTCGAAATGAGCGGCATCGGCGATAAGGACGTGCTCGACAATGCGGGCATTCGAACACGCATCACGTTACCGGGCGTCGGCAACAATTTGCAGGATCACTATGTAGTCCGGCTCGGCTATCGGGTACGGGGTGCAGGTACCGCGAACGAGCGCTCGCACGGACTCGCGCTCGCGCGCGAGATGATGCGCTACGTCGTGTCGGGGACGGGCGTACTGACCTATAGCGCGGCGATCGTCGGCGGCTTTGCACAGACGCGGCTCGCAACCCGGCCCGACGTGCAGTTCGTGATCGCGCCGGGCAGCTTCGTCGAGGGACGGATCGGAGTGCTGGAGTCGGAGCCCGGCGTCTCCTGCGGCGTCTGGCAGATGCGCCCGGAAAGCCGTGGGCACGTGCACATCACGAGCAGCGAGATTACGGCAGCGCCGACGATCGCACCGTCTTACCTCAGCAGCGAACTGGACCGCAAAACGATGGTGGAAGGACTCAAGATCGGCCGCCGGATCTTCGCGCAGCCCGAGGTCGCCCGCTATATCGTCGACGAAACTGTACCAGGCCGTCAGGCGGACACCGATGAGGCGTTACTGCAATACGTGCGTGACAATGGCTCGACTGTGTATCACGCGGTTGGCACGTGCCGGATGGGAGAGGACGAAATGAGCGTCGTCGATTCTGAAATGCGGGTGCGCGGAACGACCGGCCTGCGCATCGTCGACGGGTCGGTGATGCCGTCGATAACCTCGACCAACACCAATGCGACGGTGCTGATGCTGGCCGAGCGCGCAGCTGACATGATCCGTTCGTCGATGACTGCGCGCACGACTTCGGCATATTCAAAGGAGACGGTATGAAAGTGCTGGTAGGTGTAAAGCGCGTGGTCGACTACAACGTGAAGGTCCGCGTGAAGTCGGACAACACGGGCGTCGACATCGCG
>BBSL01000274.1 GCA_001319865.1 Burkholderia sp. E7m39
AGCTGACGTCGGCGAACATCATCGTGTCGGGCGGCCGGGGTCTGGGCAGCGGCGAGAACTACACGAAGGTGCTCGAGCCGCTGGCCGACAAGCTCGGCGCGGCGATGGGCGCATCGCGCGCAGCCGTCGACGCTGGCTACGTGCCGAACGACTATCAGGTCGGTCAAACCGGCAAAATCGTCGCGCCGCAGCTATACATCGCCGTCGGCATCTCGGGCGCGATCCAGCATCTGGCCGGCATGAAGGACTCGAAGGTGATCGTCGCGATCAACAAGGACGAAGAAGCGCCGATTTTCAGCGTCGCGGATTATGGCCTCGTCGGCGATCTGTTCACGGTCGTGCCGGAGCTGGTGAGCGGCATTTGAAATATTTGTGACTTGCTGATCGCTCTCCCTGATGGAGGAACCGTTGGATCTTTCAAAGCAGATCCGCCAAAGCGCTGCGAATGCGGCCAATGCTGAGGATGCGGATATCTGGCGATGGTTTGCTGGCCTGGTCGAGGAACGTCGGATACGTTGGTGTTGCGCTGAAGGTAGCTGGTTGGTCAGCGTCGATCATCGGCACGTTGCCACGGAAAAAAACTTCGATGAGGCGATTCGTGGCGCCAAGCTGCGCACTCAAAGATGGGGAGACGAAACGGTACGAGGCGACCTTCTACGACGACGCGTCGCGTGAACTGGCTGGGCTTGCTGCCGTGCCTTGTTGCCTATCGCGCCCCTCTCCCGCCGATGTTGCCGCACGCAATCGCGCGTTTTTTCAAGTTGGGATAGTCCAGGTGAGCAGACATGGTTCGACCAGTTCTGCTCTGTACGACCTAATGCTCGCTTCGTGGATGGCCTCAGTGCCGAAGGCCAGAAAAGTGGTTTATAGCGGCCTCCTCCATGCCGTTACCGTACTGTCTGCTTTGGTCGATGAAGGTGCTCTCGGCGATCGAATGGCGGCTAGCTGAGGCGGAGCCGCCGTCTGAATGCCAGAGTGACACACCGGACGAACGTCCCTTCATGGCCCAGAAACGGTCGCCCGAGGCGAGCCGTTAGCTCGTTGACAACGGGACGGTATCTGGTCTGGAATATCACGCACCGACCGCCAACAAAAAAGCTCCCGCTTCGAGCCCAAATGTCCGACGCCGAAAACGCCCTCTATGCCAATCCAAGACTCGTTGACCTCTACGACATACTAAATTCCGGAGACTGGGACCACAGGTTCTATGCAGAGCGAATTGGAAATAGCCCTAGGCGGGTTCTCGACCTAGGATGCGGTACTGGAACCTTTGCCGTTCGCTTGGCTTCCGCCGGTCATCGAGTCGTCGGAGTGGATCCTTCAGAGATGATGGTCAGTTATGCAAGGCGACGCCCTGATGCCGCTGCAGTTCAATGGATCGTCGGTGAGGCCGGTAGCGTACCGCGGTCGCCCCCTTTTGACGTCGTGACCATGACTGGCCACGCTTTTCAGTGCGTTTTGAGCGACTGTGAGGTCGCGGTTATGTTGCGAACGGTCCGCGAGATGCTTGTGACAGGCGGACGCTTCATGTTTGAAAGCCGGAACCCGGTCCTTCGTCCCTGGGAATCGTGGACGCCAGCGCTTTCCTCGCGGTCGCTTCAGTCTGAACAGCACGGTGCGATATCGGTCTTTCATCATTGCATATCTGTGACCGAGCCACTGGTAGAGCTCGAAACGCATTACGTCTTCGAGCGCGACAATCTGCATCTAACCAACAAGAGCCGACTGCGGTTCACATCTTACGAGGACCTAGCTGACGCGATCGCCACGGCCGGGTTCCGAGAGGTCGATTGGTTTGGAGATTGGGACGGTAGCCCTTTCCGGGACGCAACCAGCGAGGAAATCATTGCGATATGTCGAGCGTAATGTGACTCGAACGACCGCTATCGAAATCCGTGGACGTCCCTTGTGGGTCGCGAAGGGGCGTCCGGCGCCCCCGGCAACAGTCATTCGGTTGATTGACGTCAACCATCTGAGGCGGCGAGCATGGATCGCCGGCCCCCGGGTGAGTTCCAGCGGCGTGCGTACTGTTGCCTGATCTCATCGGTGGGTTCGCTCTCGATTGCCAGCGCATAGTCGATGAACAGCTCGCAGCCGGCCGCGATGTTCGGTGAGGCATGGATGAAGACACGATCACCCGGTTCGATGGCTTCGCAGTTCGGTGAGCACGCGTGATTCAGGAAGCGGGCACTGTTGCCATCGCGACTGCCATCAATTACCCGTCCGTCCGAGAGCCCGAAGACGAAGGTGTGTGCGACATGGGCGCCGCGCCGCGCGGCCGCCCGCCGCCAGCTGGCCAGCTCACCCCTGTATTCGATAAGCCGCTAGCCGGCCGCGATGGGCCCCAGGGCAAAGAATCCCGTCATGCACCCGAACGTCGTGCCGTTATACGTCCCTGTTGCACGTGTGAAGTCCTCTTTGAGCCATTTCGTGCCATGTCGCGCAGCCGAACAATCCATGCGTGCTATTCATGAGCCTCCGGGACCCGGCAGTTGCCGCTGAAGTCCATCCAGTACGACATCGATGTACCGCTCGTGGCTCTGTTTCAGCGACGAATTGGTACCCCCCTTCCACCGTACGATGAAGGCCTGATTCGAAAGTCGTTTGACATTCGACGTCAGAACGGGAAAGGCAGAGGGGTCGAGTTCTTCGAATCGCGTGCGCAATCTGCTTTCCCATGCGTCACGTTCGTCGGCACCGTGGCCCGCGAATTCCAGCGTCACGAAGCCGACCATCGCCGTAATCACCGTGTTGTACACGTGAATCAGATCTTCGGGCCTGAAGCCCGCGGAAAGCAAGGTCTGGAGAACCGCTTCGACCATCAGGGGATTCATACTGGCATTCGAAATGATCTGCGAACCCAGTAACGGTGCGATGTTTGGATGCCGCGCCACGGCGTCGCGATAACGATTGAACAGTTCCTTCAACCAGTCGCGCCAGCGCGCGGCCGGCAGTGTTGGCGGAACAAGGTCACCCAATGCCGCCGCGATCACTTCGACGAGTAACTCGTCGCGGCTCGGCACGTGCCAGTAGATAGCCGTCGGATAGACACCCAGCTCTCTCGCAACGTCGCGCAGGCTGAACGATGCGTAGCCTTTCGCATCGATCAATGCGAGGGCCGCTTCCACGATACGTTCTCTCGATAGCCCCTGATCCTTCGGGGCCCGGCCACGTCGCTTCTTCTCGGGCGCGGTCGCCGCCGCCGCTGACTCTTCCTTTCTGCTCAACGTGAGTTCTCGCCAGTGAATTCGAACGAGCGTCACTCTACTGCAATCGGTGCGATCGCGCGAGACGTCGGGGAAAACCCGCAAATTTGCTCGCTTGCACATTTTAATTGTACGGCGTACATTAAATTCACTTCGAGAGCGTTGCTAATGATCCGCGATGGTTTTGGCATGGTTCGCGCGTGAAGAGAAGGGATCCTGCGTCGCTCGTGTCGACATGGCTGCCGAAGTCGAAGGGCAGTCTCGAAGCCGGTCAATATTTGTTGAGTTAGCACTACTACACGATGGAAGAGAGTTATGAAACCCAAAGCACTGACGTTCGACTACTTTGGCACGCTCGTCGATGTGACGACGGGCGGTATTCGCGGTATTGAAGGCGTATTGCAGCATCTTGCGCTCACGACGAGGCAAACAGCGGCCAATGTCTATGCGGACTGGGACAGGCGCACGGTGCAGGGCTACAGAAGCAACGCGTACCGGCGCTATCGCGATGTCGCGCAACAGGCGCTCAAGGATTGTCTGGAGGCGCTACATGAAGGCTGCACCAGGGGGCAGGACATGGCAGCGTTGACTGAGTTGCTGCTGACACATCTGGTTGAATCATCTCCGCCTTTTGACGACGCCGTTGCGTTTCTCGACTGGGCGCGCGACAGATTCGTGCTCATGCCGATTACCAACATGGACACGGATCTGTGGCGTCGAAGTCGTCTGGTTGAGTACTTTCCGAAAGTGACGACGGCGGAAATGGCCCGCGCTTACAAACCATCGGAAACGATCTTCAAAACCGGGCTTGCCACGCTTGGCATGCGAGCCGACGAAATCTTCCATTGTTCGATCGGCACGTGGGCCGATATCGACGGTGCCAAGCCGCTCGGTATCAAGGTGGCGTGGATCAATCGTGGTGCCGAGAAACTGGGTGATTTCCAGGCGCGCCCGGATTATGAGTTCGCGACGCTCGAACCTGTGCGCAGCGTGCTGGAACATCTCATCAACGAGTGACGGGAGCATGATCATGCGTATTCCTGCAATGAAGATGCTTGTGGCAGGCCTGGGCGTCGCGTTGGCATCCGCGACGGTTCTTGCGGACACGGTGGTGAAGATTGGTGTCGCAGGTCCACTGACAGGTTCGCAGGCGGCGAGCGGCAAGGACAACGAGCGCGGCGCGCGACTCGCTATCGAGGACCTCAACGCAAAGCATATGACGCTGAATGGCCAGCCGCTTAAGTTCGAGTTGATTTCCGTGGACGATCAATCCGATCCGAAGGCAGGAGTGACTGTTGCGCAGAAACTCGTAGACAACGGTGTGCTCGCAGTAATCGGGCACTGGAATTCGGGCGTGACGATTCCCGCCTCGAAGATCTACAACGATGCGAAGGTCATCATGATCACGCCTGCGGCATCGAACCCCGCATTGACGGTTCCCGGCTATCCGTACGTATTCCGTCTGACCACTGATGACAATGTACTTGGCGCAAAGATGGCTGATTATGCGGCGAATGCGCTGCATCTGAAACGCGTCGCGGTGATAGACGATCGCACGGCATATGGTGCGGGTGTCGCAGATGTGTTTGCCAGTACGGCGAAGAAGCAGGGCATCGATATTGTCGCGCGCGAATACGCTACGGATCACACCGTCGATTTCAAAGCGGTTCTGTCGAAGGTGAAGCTCGAGAAACCGCAGGCCATTTTCTACGGCGGTTATTACGGGCAAGCGGCCTATCTGGCCCGGCAAATGCGCGACCTTGGAATTAACGCGGTATTGATGGGTGGCGATGGATTGTGCGTCGGCGAATTTCCAAAGCTTGCCGACGGCGCCCTCGACAAGAAAATGTACTGTCCGCAGGGCGGTGTGCCGCTCGCCGCGTTACCAGATGGCAAACGCTTCGAGGGCCGATTCAAAGCGGCATATGGTGTCGATCCCGATCAGAAGGCACCTTCCTTCTATGCCGCCACGATGATGATGGGCGAGGCGATTGCGAAGGCGCAATCGCTATCGCCAGAAACGCTCGACAAGACGCTTCATCAGACAACCTTCAACACCCTGTTCGGGCAAGTGCGCTTCGATCAGCGCGGTGAGTGGATCAAGGCCCCGATGACGGTGTATTGGTCCGCGGGCGGATCGATCGTGCCGGTCGAATGACCGAGTTCACAGAACACGTATTCAGCAACAGATCCCGAATGAATCAGGAATGCATATGTCGATAACCAACGTGTTGCCATCGCAGCCGGATGTGGCCGAACTCACGCGCGCGGCTTCACTCGCCTCGGGTGCGTTCGCAAAGTCGAACCCCAAAAGTGAAGCGGCGCATCTTGAAGCCTTATCCGTCATGCCGGGCGGCAATACCCGTTCCGTGCTGTTTTATTCACCGTTCCCATTGACGATCGCGCGCGGCGAGGGCAAGCGCTTGTGGGACGTAGACGGTCACGCCTATACAGACTTCCTCGCCGAGTACACGACGGCGATGTATGGCCATAGTCACCCCGTGATTCGCGCAGCCATTGTCGAGGCACTCGATAACGGTCTCAATCTGACGGGCCACAATACGCTGGAAGTGCCGCTTGCGCGTCTATTGCAAGAACGTTTCGATTCCGTCGAATCGCTGCGATTTACGAACTCAGGTACTGAGTCGAACCTGATGGCCATTGCCGCATCGCTCATCTTCACGGGACGCAAGAAGGTCATCGCTTTCAAGGGTGGTTATCACGGCGGCGTTCTCACTTTCGGTAGCGGCAATAGCGCGGTGAATGTGCCGCACGATTTCGTCGTCGCGCCGTACAACGATCTGAGCGCCGTTGCAGCCGCCTTCGCTGCACACGGGGACGATATCGCCGCGGTTATCGTCGAGCCGATGCAGGTTGCCGGTGGATGTATCGTCGGCGAACCTGAATTCCTCAAGGGATTGCGAGCGCTGACACAACGGCACGACGCGTTGCTGATTCTCGACGAAGTCGTGACGTCGCGCCTGTCGGGCGGCGGACGGCAGGCGATGCTCGGCATTCGTCCCGACCTCACGACATTCGGCAAATACATTGGCGGCGGCATGTCGTTCGGCGCGTTTGGCGGCCGCAAGGATGTGATGGCGCAGTTCGATCCGCGCTTGCCCGGCGCCACGCCGCACGCCGGTACGTTCAACAACAACGTGCTGTCGATGGCGGCCGGATACGCGGGACTCTCGCGTCTCTATACGCCAGGCGCTGCCGCTGCGCTCAACGAAAAAGGCGAGCGGCTGCGGGCGCGAATCAACGGGTTGTGCCGCGAACGCCAAGTCGAGATGCAGTTCACAGGCATCGGGTCGCTGATGAATCTGCATGCCGGCACTCAACCGATCCATTCCGTCGACGACCTCAGCGAGGCCGACGCGCCGCTCAAAGATCTGTTCTTCTTTCACATGATTGAACGTGGATGCTACGTCGCGCGCCGCGGCTTCATGGTGCTGACACTGGCACACGACGAAGGCGACCTGCAACGTCTCGAAGAAGCGGTGGCGTCGTTCATCGACCGATATGAAGCGCTGCTGCGCACCCGATACGCAGCCTGAGGAGAAAGCGTTGACATCTGATCAGTCAGCACGCGCGCCGAGGCCGTTGCGTAGCCGCCGCTGGTTCGACAACCCATCGAACCCCGGCATGACTGCGCTGTATCTCGAGCGCTACATGAACTTCGGCATTACCCGCGAAGAGTTACAGTCGGGCAAGCCGATCGTTGGAATCGCGCAGACAGGCTCCGATCTCGCGCCGTGCAATCGACACCATATCGAGCTTGCAAAACGCGTGCGCGACGGCATCCGCGACGCGGGCGGCATTCCGCTCGAGTTTCCTGTTCATCCGGTTCAGGAAACCGGCAAGCGGCCGACGGCGGCACTCGATCGCAATCTGGCCTATCTCGGGCTGGTTGAAGTACTGCATGGCTATCCGCTAGACGGCGTTGTACTCACGACAGGTTGCGACAAGACCACGCCCGCCTGCCTGATGGCCGCTGCGACCGTCAACATTCCGGCGATCGTGCTGTCCGGTGGTCCGATGCTCGACGGCTGGTATCAGGGGAAACTGGCGGGGCTCCGGCACCGTCGTGTGGGAGGCGCGCAAGGAACTCGCGAGAGACGAACTCGATTACGCGGCGTTCATGGAGAAGGTCGCGGCGTCGGCACCGTCGGCGGGGCACTGCAATTCGATGGGCACGGCGCTTTCGATGAATTCGCTCGCCGAAGCACTCGGCATGTCGTTGCCCGGTTGCGCGTCGGTGCCTGCGCCGTATCGCGAGCGCGGCTGGTTTGCGTACGAGACGGGCAAGCGGATTGTGCAGATGATCGGCGAAAACCTCAGGCCGTCGGACATCATGACGCGCAAGGCCTTCGAAAACGCAGTGGCCGTCGCTGCCGCGATCGGTGCTTCTTCGAATTGCCCGATCCACATGATCGCGATCGCCCGACACATGGGCGTGGCCCATTCGCTCGATGACTGGCAGCGCGTCGGTGCCGACATTCCTTTGCTCGTCGATTGCCAGCCAGCGGGGCGTTTCCTCGGTGAAGCATTTCATCGTGCCGGTGGGGTGCCGGGCGTGATGAGGGAATTGCTCGCCGCAGGCCGGTTGCACGGCGGCGAAATGACAGTCACCGGGCGCGTGCTGGCGGAGAATCTGGCGCAGGTCGCTGAGCCGGATCGTGAAGTGATCCGGGCATTCGATGTGCCGCTCAAGCCCGCAGGCGGCCATATCGTGCTCGGCGGGAACCTGTTCGACAACGCTGTGATGAAAGTGAGCGTCATCGACGCACGGTTTCGCGAGCGCTTCCTGTCGAATCCCGACGATCGGGATGCATTCGAAGTCACGGCTGTTGTCTTCGAAGGCCCGGAGGACTACCACGCACGGATCGACGATCCCGCGCTCGCAATCGACGAGAACTCGATGCTGGTGATGCGGAACTGCGGACCCGTCGGTTATCCGGGCGGAGCCGAAGTGGTCAACATGCAGCCGCCCGCAGCATTGATCCGTCGCGGTATCGACACGCTGCCGACGATGGGAGATGGGCGCCAGAGCGGCACTTCGGGGAGTCCGTCGATTCTGAATGTATCGCCAGAAGCTGTATTAGGCGGCGGGCTGGCGCTGCTGAAAACGGGCGACCGGCTGCGTGTCGATTTGAAGATGCGTCGCGTCGATCTGCTGGTCTCCGATGATGAACTCGCTGCGCGCAGGGCCGCTTGGTCTGCGCCGTCGCTGCCCAATCAGACACCCTGGGAGGAAATGTATCGAAGCACGGTGGGTCAGCAGGGCAACGGCGCGTGTCTCGAACCGGCGACCCTGTTTCTCAACATTATCGAGTTGCGCGGCGAATCGCGCGATAACCACTGACGGGGCGAGCATGAGTCAGGCAAACGGGATGCAGATGCCGCGCGTAGGTATCGTGACAGGCGCGGGTTCGGGCATCGGCAAGGCGGCGGCGCTCGAATTGTTGAGGAGCGGATGGGCGGTTGCGCTGCTCGGCAGACGTATCGAGCCGTTGCGGGAGATCGCCAATGACGATGCGTTCGAAGAGCGCGCTATCGCCGTGTCGTGCGATGTATCCGATCCGCTTGCGGTCACGTCATCGTTTGACGCCGTCGTTGCGCGTTTCGGGCGGATCGATCTGCTGTTCAACAATGCGGGCGTTGGCAATCCGCCAGGTTCGTTTGAAACGTGGACGCCGGAACAATGGCGCGGCACTGTCGACGTCAACCTCAACGGCATGTTTTACTGTTTGCAGCGAGCGTTCAGGATCATGTCGACGCAAACCCCGCGTGGCGGCCGCATCATTAATAATGGGTCATTGTCGGCCTGGGTGCCACGACCGAATTCGATCGCCTACACGGCCACGAAGCACGCCGTGACGGGCCTGACGCGCTGCGCCGCGCTCGATGGCCGTGCGTACGACATTGCCGTGGGCCAGATCGACGTGGGCAATGCGCACAGTACCCTTGCGGGGCCCATGGCGCACGGGGTTCCGCAGCCTAATGGGGAACTGGCAGCTGAACCGCTGATCGACGCGGAAATCGTGGGGCGTTCGGTGGCGCATATGGCGAACTTGCCGCTCGATGCGAATGTGCTTTTTCACACCGTGATGGCGACGAAAATGCCATTTGTCGGGAGAGGATGACGCATCACCTCATAGGATTTCGGATGTAGACGCATTCATGATCGGCAGGCCGGGACGACCGATGAGTCAGTTCTCGCTGCAGTCGGATGAGTACTTGCGGCCAGGATGAGACATTCGCGAATACTTGCACCCGGCCCCTCGAAAGTCTGTCCGCCCTCCAAGACCGGACATTCCAGCTGATATTTCGCATGCCAATGCGGGCGCCGATTCGGCCGGCATAGGCATCAGGGCTTTGCGGTCAGATCGCGGCGATCAATCAGTAGCGGAAAATGGAGACTCTGCTATTCAGTGGATGATGTCTGGCACGCACGAGCTGATCTGCGCGCTCCGTTTTATGTTCGAACTCGCCGAGCGTTTTCAGCGTTCCAGCTTCTATCGCCTAGCGCGCCATCGAAGCTCACCCCGGCCTAACCCGAGCACTGCAAGCGCGGCCTTAAACGCGAGCGTCACCTGATTAAAGGTGATTGCGTCGTGGAGAATCAGGTAGTCCGCGTCGAAATGGGCAAACCAGTCCTGCCAGTCGAAGTAGTTCCATTAATGCTCGTCGAGTTGAATCGATTGCAGTGCACGCAGGTCAGACGGCGAAGCGGGAGGCGCGGGGTGTTCTGCGTAAGCTGTCAATGCTCGGCGCGCATCCTCCAGATTCTGGACCACCCTCTCGGGATATATACCTGTCACTCCTCCATGGTATGGGAATGTGAGGCATGCCAGGCTTCAGGTCAGCGCCGCCCGAAATGGTTCGGAACAGTTTATGGGCCTGTATCGCGTACTGTCATCGTCGCAAGGATTCGATCCGAGAGCCGGTGGTCTGATGAGGTTCATCCAGGCGGATAGCGAAGTTTTTCGCGGTGCTCCTTCCGTTGGGCGCAAGCGAGAAGGGCTGAACAGTTGCTACACTCATCCCGCTGCGAGGTGGACGCAAATGCGTTCCTGACGCTCACAACGGTCCGCCCTGTCGCTGAAGTGTGAACGATCCGTGCATGGCCACGCCGGGAACGGCATCCAGATCGCGGTTCGCGATCGCCATTACTGCGGATCTCAACAAAGGAAAAAATTGACTACCGTAATTCTGAAACCTGACGAGCCCGTGGAAGTCGCTTTGCGACGTTTCCGTCGTGCGATCGAGCGCACCGGCTTGATACCCGAGCTTCGTGCCCGGACAGCCTATGAAAAACCTACCACGGAACGCAAACGCAAAAAGGCTGCCGCAGTGGCACGCCTGCGCAAGCAGATCAAGCGGTCGTTACCGCCGAAAAAGCGGTACTGACCCCGAGAGGGCCGGGCGGCCGTGCTGTTGCGGCCGTTTAGCGCACGGCCCGATTTCTTACGTAGATTGACCAGCAGCCGGTAGGCCAGTCGATACCTGGTGGCGACGAGTGAGGATTGACTGTTATCGGACCGAGAGCTGCTAAATCAGTGGCAGCGCGACGGTTCCTTATAGGTCGGGGGTGCATTGGCAATGCGGGTTTGACGGTCAACGCACCTGTACGCAATGCCGCGTAGGGCCATATCGTTTCGGCCGCAAAACGAACCGCCACCGAAGCGATTACAAGATAAGTCTTGACAATGGCACTTCCCGGCGGTTAGTGTTCGTCTCGAAGTTCAAGAAGTTCGATTGCTGTTCATCAATTGCTCGCTCCTCAGCGGTATTCGTTGTCCTCTCCCTCCTTGACGCTTCACGCGCTCTTTAACAGAGCAACTCTTCGTATTTTTTCTCAAGGATTCTTCATGGATACCGGTACCGTTAAGTGGTTCAACGACAGCAAAGGCTTTGGCTTCATCACCCCGGACAAGGGCGGCGACGACCTGTTCGCTCACTTCTCCGAAATCAGGGCCGACGGCTTCAAGACGCTGGCTGAAAATCAGAAGGTGAGTTTCGAAACGAAGCAAGGCCCGAAGGGTCTGCAAGCGGCTAACATCAAGCCGCTGTAAAGTTTGAAGGGCCCGGCCTCTGGCGACGGACACCGGGCTGCAGCGACATCCTCGCGGAGCGTTGTCTCCCAAAGTTGGCGCGATCGTTCTTAGCTGCATCTGTTTATTCAGCAGCTTGCCGTCCGTCATACGCCTCGTTGCACCTCATTCTTCCCTCGGGCTTCAACGGCCTTTTTATCGTTTTTGATCGCGTGAGATTCTGCTTGCAATGGCTTTGAATCGGCTCGTCCGCGGACATTTCGCACGGCACGCGCGCACTCGAACATCATTAAAATTAAAATGCAGAACAATCAAATTCAGCTGTACAACGGCTATGTCGTCCAACCTTCTACGCATCGGTTGCCCGACGGAAGTTTTTCATCCAACCTGCTGCTCGAACGCTGCGATAGCGCGTGCGCCGAAAGCTGCTACCAGTTCTATTCGCTCGATTACTTCACGAGTGAAGAGCAGGCGCTGCAGCACTCGACGCGCTGGGCGCGCGACTGGGTCGACATTCGCGGTTGAAGGCGACGCCCGGGCTCGAAACACGGAACGCATCTGAGGACCAGGGCGCGCGCAATGAGGTGCACCCAAACATCGCGCGCGTCGATTTTTTAGATTCCTGGCTACGCTCGGCATCAAAGGCGACGCCGTACCTGGAATGACCGAGCAAACCGAAGGGAATGCCGGCGCGACCGGACATCGATCACTCATCGGTCGTTGTGCGGCCACAAACGTCATTCGAGGTTGGGCTTAGAATCGTCGACAGACCTAGAGCAACTCATTGCGCTGACGCACTTCACGTCTTGCGCCCTGCGACAATGCGTAATACGCAGCCGCCCCGACGAGCATCCCCGCAACTGCTTCGGAAAACCAAGGTGCCATGGCGTGCACGAGCAACGCTGCCAACGCGCCAAGTGCCCATGCCGCGAATGCGCTGCCGCGGAAGTTCGGTAAGTCGTCGTCGTAAGAGTAATGTCGGACGAGGAGCTGATCGACGATGATGACCGCGCCGATCGGCGGCACCAGCACGCCGAGCAGGTTGAGCCAGTTCAGGAACAGACTCCAAACGCCAGCCGCCGCCAGCAACCCGCCAAGCAATCCAAGCACGATTGTCATGGTTCTCATCTTCCTGCCGGCGATGCGCCCCCAGCCAATCGCACCGTTGTACAGACAATGCGTGCATACCGATCCGAGGTTCACAAAGACGAAAATCAGCGCAATCCCCGACAGCACGCCGCCATGGCTGGTGAGGACCGACATGAAATTGCCGCCCTGCGTCGCCGGCGCCGTGGCCGCCCCCGCGCAAACGATCAAGATGCCAAAAAGCTGGGCAATCATGTTCGCAAACGGAAACGCGGTAAGTGTCGCGTAGACCGCACTCTTTCCGTCTTTTGACCAGCGAGTGAAGTCGGCGGTCATCGTGCCGGAATCGGCGAAGGTCGCCACCACCAGCGTGACTGCGCCGCCGAAGGACATCAGGCTGTTGACGCCGAGCCCCTCGTAACCGGATACGGCTGTCAGCGCGTGCTCCGATCCGATCATGTAGAGCGCGATGAGACCGAGCAGCACGTACAGCGGCGCCGCGATCATGCCGACGATCGATAGCGCGCGAATGCCGATGAACGTCACGGCGGTGTAGAGCAGGGTGGCTCCGACAATGGTCGCCGTTTCGTTCCAGCCGAAAGACGTATGGACCGTCGTGCCCGTGAGGCCGGTCTGAAACGCGTACCATCCGACGACGACGCTCGCGAGAAAGCCGGATGTGATCGCATAGCCCTTTTTGCCAAAGGTACGTTCGGCCTGCAGCGCAAAATTGCGACCGGTACTGCCCGCGATGAAACTCAACGTGCCGACATACGTGAGCAGAATGGCATTACCCATCAGTATCGCGAACAGCGCCCGCGAAAAACCGAGGTTATAGGCGATGACTCCGCCGAACACCGCGTTCGTGATGATCATCGGAAAGCCGAACCACACCGCAGCTACTGCAGATAACCGGTGGCGATGTGAGAGCGGGACGGGCTTGTGCTCGAACTCTTCGTCGAGCCCATGCTGTTCGGTCGAACTGGTCATGATGTTCCCCTTGAATTCCTTGCTGGATAGGCTGTCGCTGGTCACTGCGCGAGGCCGAGGTTTTTGAGCAGCGGGGGCAATTGGCTGCGCCACGGACGCGCCCGCTCGAACGCTGCCGACGCGCGCAGCACGAGCGGATCATCGAGATGGCGCCCGACGATCTGCAACCCGATAGGCAAGCCGTCGCTCGTGAAGCCTGCCGGCACAGAGGCCGCCGGTTGTCCCGTCAGATTGATCGGATAGGTGAACGAGAGCCACTGTGTCGGCGCGACCATGCGTCCGTCGGTTTTCTCAGGCCCCTGGCAATGAACCGGGAAAGGGGGAACTGTCAGCGTGGGCGTGAGCAGCAGGTCATAGTTCGTCATGAAGCGCCACATCTTGTTGACCACGCTCTTGCGGGTCACCATTGCGTTGGTGAAGTCTTCGGCAGTCCACGGATGATTCAGAAACGCGACCAGATGCGGCGACATCTCTTTGCCCCATTGCGCGACCATCTCGCGCATGCCTTTGAGGTCCGTGTCCATCGCAACGATGGCCCAGAACGCGTCGAAGGGATCGCTCCAGCCGGGATTCGCGAGCTCGACGCTACAGCCCAGATCGCGCTCGAACACACGCACCGCGTCATCGACGACCCGTCGCACCTGCGGGTCGACGGCCGCGTAGCCCCAGTCCGGGCTGTACGCAACCCGCAGTCCTTTCAGGTCGCCATCGAGTGCTTTGAGCCAGTCGAAATTGGCGGCGGGCAGCGAATGGCGGTCGCGCGAGTCAGGGCCCGCAATCACCGATAGCATCAGCGCGCTGTCTGCCACGGTTCGGCTCATGGGACCGATATGCTCGAGGCTTTCCCAGCTCGACACGCCCGGGTAGCGTTCGTCCCGGCAGCCGGGATAGAGCGGCACGCGCCCCATCGACGGCTTGATGCCATAAATGCCCGAGTGTGCCGCCGGAATGCGGATCGATCCTCCGCCATCGCTGCCGATGGCAAACGGAACCTCACCGCTTGCCACTGCTGCGCCGGAACCGGCGCTGGAGCCGCCCGGGGTCATGTCCAGATTCCATGGGTTGCGGGTGGTTTCGAAAACCGGATTGTGGCCGACACCGCTGTATCCGAATTCAGGCACGTTGGTCTTGCCGACGATGATTGCGTCGGCCTGTTTCAGCCGCTCGACGACAACGTCATCTTCGTCGGGCACGAAATCCTTGTATGCGGGCGACCCGGAAGCCGTCCGGATGCCCGCCGTGCACACAAGATCCTTGATGCCGACGGGCACGCCCGCCAACGCACCTACGTCGTCGCCACGCAGAATGCGCGCTTCCACCTTGCGCGCCTGCTCGCGCGCCTCGCGCGCCGTAATCGTGCAGAAGGCGTGGATCGATGGCTCTACGGCTTCTATGCGCGCGAGATGAGCCTCGACCACTTCTACAGGCGAAAGCTCCTTGCCGCGAATGGCCTTGGCGAGGCCAACCGCGTCCATGACGCAAATCTGTTGCTTGATGTCCATGCTTCTCTCCTGAGAAGGTTGTTGGTGCGGGTGCCTTCACTATCGAGCGATCTTGTGAACGAGTCTGCACTGTCAATTG
>BBSL01000275.1 GCA_001319865.1 Burkholderia sp. E7m39
CACGAACGAGGGGGCGCACCCCGTACAGTCAAGCGGAGAATTCGCGAGGAACCTATGCAGCAGAGCCGGACTGCCCAGCGCATTGCAGTGGTCGACGACGATCCGTCCATTCGCGAAACGCTCGAGGGCTTCCTCGAGGCAGAGGGCTACGACATCTGTTGCGCGGCCGACGCAGACGAACTGGACCGCCTGATGCGCGTGCGGCCCGTGGATCTCGTGCTGCTGGATATCCGGCTGCCGGGACGCGACGGCCTGTCGTTGACACGCGATCTGCGCGCGAAGTCCGAGATGGGCATCATTCTGATCACCGGTCGCAATGACAAGGTCGATCGCATTCTCGGTCTCGAATACGGCGCGGACGACTACATCGCAAAGCCTATCGATGAGCGTGAGTTGCTGCCGCGCGTGCGCAACCTGCTGCGGCGCGTGGAACACAGCCGCAGTGTCACGGCGCCCTCGACGCTGGCTTTCGGGCAGTTTCGGCTCGACACGCGCGGCCGCAGCCTGACCGATCCGGCGGGCGCGAATGTGCCCCTCACGACCGCGGAGTTCGATCTTCTTGTGGTATTGGTCAGGAACGCTGGCCAGGTGATGTCGCGGGAGCGGTTGATCACGGCGATCACGCGGCGTCGCTTCGAGTCAATGGATCGAACTATCGACACGCTCGTGCGTCGTTTGCGCCGCAAGATCGAGGCGGACCCGGACAACCCGAACATGATTAAAACCGTTCACGGCGCGGGTTATCTGTTTTCCGGCCCGGTGGCCGCAAACGACAATACGAGGCGCACGTAGCGCTCCACGTCCCGGTAGAGCGTGACGACAGTCAACGCCGCCTCCGACGCTTGCGTCGCGCTGCCCGTCCGGGCAATCTGTTCGAGGTTGGCGGCGGCATCCGCCAACTGCTCAAAGCCAACGTTAGATGCGGCGCCCGCGAGGCGATGTGCATTGTCCGCGACCGTTCCGAGGCCGGCCCGGGCGCAACCGGTCGCAATTCGTTCGAGTGCGTCGGTGGCCGTTTGCGCGAACGCAGTCACGATGCGCAGGGTTCGGTCCTGTCCCAGCTTCTGGCGCAACCGTTCGATGCGCGCCGGTTCTTTGAACGCCGCCTTTTGCGTCGGCCGTGCCGCCTGATTCAACGCCGCGCGCAGCGTTTCCAGTTCGACCGGCTTTTCGATGATCCCGTCAATACCGCGCAACAGATAAAGTGGTCTATCGGTCGGCAATGGGTTCGCGGTTAGCCCGAGTATCGGGCCCGTATACCCGTTTGGCTCCCGGCTTGACCGGATCGCAGCAGTGGTGGCAAGTCCGTCCATCACGGGCATGCGGATATCCATCAGTATCAGGTCGAAATGCTGCGTCTTGAGGATATCCAGCGCTTCCTGCCCTGAACCGGCCGCGGTCACGGCGCATCCTTCGGCGCGTAGCAATTCACTGACGACGTCGCGATTCAGCGCTACGTCGTCCACAACCAGCACGCGCGATGCCGGCGCCGCCTTTGGCGCATTGTCCTCTTGCTGCGCCAATTCGAACGGCAATCGCACGGAGAAGGTCGAGCCACGCCCGATCGCGCTGCGCACCGAAATCGCGCCGCCCATCGCTTCCGCGAGGCCCTTGCTGATGACAAGGCCCAGGCCGGTTCCTTCGAAGCGCCGTTCGTGTCCGGTTTCCGCCTGCGAAAACGGCTGGAAGAGCCGCGGTATGACCTCGGGCGCAATGCCGATTCCCGTGTCGGTCACGTCGATGACCACTTCGATCGATGTATCGTCGCGCGCGGCGACATCCGTCTTCACTTCGATATGGCCTGACTCAGTGAACTTGATGCCATTGCTGACGAGGTTGATGATGATCTGCTGCAGGCGGGCAGGGTCACCGAATACGGCCAACGGCAACGGCGCGAGCGCGCTCACACGGATCATCAGCCCTTTTTCCGCGGCGGCCGCACTCGCCAGTGTGGCGGCGCCTGTGATCACTTCGCGCAGATCGAAGCGGCGCCGCTCCAGCCGGATGTGTCGCACTTCGAGCAATGCGAGATCGACGATGTCGTTGATGATCACGGCGAGTGTCTTGCCTGCCTGAATCATCCGGCGCACGATCTGCGCAGCGCCGTCGGGAAGCTCGTATTGCACGAGAAGTTGTGCCAGTCCGAGCACGCCGTTGACGGGCGTACGCAGTTCATGGCTCATCATCGCGAGCGATTCGGACTTCATCCGCTCGAGCGCCTCGGCTGCGTCCTTCGCCTTGACGAGGGCCGTCTCGGCTTCGTGCCTCACCGTGATGTCCGCCACGCTCGCGATGATCATCCGCTTTGAGCGAACCGCCAGTGACTGTCGCGAGACGAGCAGATGACGCACCGCGCCGGCGTTGCCGCCGATCTGGAATTCGCTGGTCTCGATTGCGCCGCCCGTATCCTGCTCAGTGATCAGCCAGCGGAACAGTTGCTCTTCCTGCCGAAGCGCTTCCTGCAATCTGCCGGGCGAACGGTGCGAATCGTCGAGAAAGAGATCGAGCGCCTGGCGGTTGGCGAACTCGATCTGCCCTTGCGCATCGATCAGCAAGAGAGGAACGGGCGATGCGTCTAGCAGGCGGTGTACGGAATAGTCGCTTAAGCGGCTTTCGCGCACGAGCAGGAGCAGGCACCCAAGGAAGAACACGCCCGCAATGTCCATCGCGATACGGCCGAACAGCCCCGCCGCCAGCGCGGACAGCGGCGCGGACGTCAAGATGGCGACCTTGCTGCCGCGAAGCGAAGCGAATAGCACTCCTTTGCGGATGACGAACCGGCCTTCGGTATCTTCATTCTGCGCCTCTGCCAGATCATGGCAGACGGGACTTCCCGCGCAGCCCGACGCGAGCGGAACTGCGATCGTCTTCTGCCCCGGCCAGGCGGCGATGCCCGCAAGCAGGCTGCTCGCACGGTGTTCGCCGTCGTCGATGAGCGTCACGTCGAATGACGTGTCAGGACGGGCTTCAACAGAAGCAAGCTGGATGGCAAGGCGGGCCTGATGCAGGAGAAGATTGTCGAGCGCGTCTTTGCGTGCCTGAAAGAGCAGAAATGCGAGCGACGAGATCAGCACGATCACCACAATCGCGGTTCTCGCCTCGGCTGCCGGACGCGGGGTGACCGCTCTGTTTCGGGTGCCAAACATACGTGTCAGTCGAGGGCTTCCGCCCCGGCGGCCTGGTCGCCGAGACCCGCGCCCAGACGATGCGAAGCGATAGCGGACAGGACGAGGTAGAGGCAGCCGGCCGCGGGCGCGCTAACCAGGGGCGTGATCACGCCGGGAACCAGCCGATGGCACAGCAGCGCCACGAGCATGCCTGCTCCTGTCGCAAGCAAGGCGGCGAGATTCACGGGTGCTAACCGGGTGCGCGAAAATCCGACCCGCACACGTATGACGTAATAGTCCGCGACGATCACACCGCCGATCGGCGATGCAATGGCCGTGAGCAGCAGGGTCCAACTCGATACGTCGCCGACGCTGTTGGTGATGGCCAGAAAAATACCGAGAAGCGTCGCCGCGCCCACGACTCCCATCCAGGGCAATGTCGGAAACGCGCTTTTGAATGTCACGCCGGCGTTCGTCAGGCACGCATCGCACGTGGTCCAGTTAGAGACGATGACGAGCACGAGCAGCAGCCACGATAGCGCGGTGTTCGACGTGAACAGGTCGTTCACTGCGATGCCTGACGCCGCGACCAGCACACCCAGGATCAGGAATGGAAGATTCGCCAGCAGGAAGCCGAATGCCGTCGCCTGTACCGCTTCGTTTCCGGTGCGGCAATAGCGCACGATGTCACCCGTCATCGTGCCGCTCACGACGAAGGTGCCAAAGGCGATGCACACACCCGTGCCGAACGGCAACGATCCGCCGATCGGACCGTCCAGCAGCCCGCTCCATCTGGGCACGAGCTGATGCGCAAAGACGATTGCCGTGAACAGGGTCATCGCGGGGATCGCAATCGCAGTCATGTTGAAGCCGTGGCTGATGCGGACGATGACGGGCAACGCGAAGAGCACGCCGATGGCGCAGATTGCGAATGTCGGGTCGCCCTGGAGGTGCAGTGCAGCGGCCAGGATTGTTGCCGTCACCGCGACGTGAAACGCGAACCAGCCTGTGACGAGGACACCCAGTAACGCGCCCGGGATGACGGCCCCCCAGCGGCCGAAAACTGCCTCGAGAACGAGTTGAGAACTCAAGCCCCAGCGGCCAGCCGCGAAACCAATTGCCGCCGAATAGATGAAGAGAATCCAGTTGCCAAGGGTCGCGGCAAACAGCGCGTCGAGCGTGCCAAGAGAAGCCTGCAAACGACTACCGACGATGACGGAGGCGAACGCCGACGAAAAGCCGGACCACGCGAACGCGGGGAAGATCAGTCCGCGCCGCCGTGGTAGCGGGATTGGCGTGGTACGGCTGCCGTCGTTTGCTTCGTGAAGAAGGTTCATGGATGCTGGTCGACCTGCGACATCGGGAAGCGCTCTACAGGCCAGATAGTCTCATAGACTCAGGATGCCGGCGTGTCATATCGGACCCGGTAGCAACGGGCTAAAGCATCGCGGAGTTCCGGGCTGGATGCTTCGACATAGGCCTTGCATTGGGCTTTCCGGCGAGTGAACGCGCACTGCCGGCCATCTACGGCCTTTCGCCATCGTCTGCAAATGGCAGATATCGAGCGTATTGCTGACCTTGGCCGCGCGCAAACTGGGTATTGAACTCGGCCAGTGCGGCAACCTTATCCGAAGGCCGGATGATGCGCTGCACTGTTTACGCGAGCCCCGGCCTACTGGCCGCCGAAGGGCTTCTCGACGCTCAGTTTGTTGGTCACGGATGTCACCCCGGAAACGCCTCTGGCGACTTTGCGACCTTGTCGATCGGTGACACGTCCGACAGAAGCGTGTTGTCACGCTGAGGGCTTGAACCGTCTTCATGCGCAACTATGCTGTAAGAGTCGAGGGGCGGGTACGCAAAAAAACCTCGAAAGCTCAGATGATTGCGTCCGTGTAACGACGGTTCAAACGGACCGGGCGCAAAGCTGAAAACGAAAAGTTCGGTGTGTATGATGCGTTTCGCTCGTGCGTGGCTGCTATCAGGCTTGTTTGGAGCTTCGCTCTGCTTATGGAGCGCGCTTTGCGCCGCGGTTCAGCCGGCTTCCGCGCCATCTTCGGCGTCAGCATCACCGACAGCGTCCGCGCCGATTCCTGCGAGTGAGACGCGCCGCATCGATCTGACCAACAAGCCTTGGCGCGGCGACTTCGACGCGATGCTCGAGCGTCGCATGATTCGAGTTCTCGCTCCCTTTAGCCGCACGCTGTACTTCAATGATCGCGGACACGAGCGTGGGGTGACCGCGGATACCGTGCGTGACTTTGAACGATTCGTCAACAAGACCTATGCCGATCGCCTCGGCCAGCGCCCGATCACAGTCATCATGATCCCGACAACACGCGACCGGCTATTGCCCGGGCTCGCGGAAGGCATCGGCGATATCGCGGCCGGCAATCTGACGGCGACTGAGGATCGCCTGAAGCAGGCCGACTTTGTTACCGCACACGCGCTCAAGCCGACGCGTGAACTCGTTCTGACCGGTCCGAAGTCACCCGCGCTCTCCACGCTCAGTGACCTGAAGGGAAAGACCGTCGACGTTCGCCGCCACAGCAGCTATTACGAAAGCCTGATCGCACTGAACAACCGCTTCCGGCAGGCGGGCACGCCACCGATGCGGATCGTGCTGCTACCGGACGCGCTCGAGGACGAAGACGCGATGGAGATGCTGAACGTGGGCCTGCTTCAGATCCTGGTCGTCGATGACTGGAAGGCGCGCATGTGGGCGCAGATGCTGCCGAACATCAAGGTGCACGAAAACATGGCGGTGCGGGAGGGCGGCGTCATCGGCTGGGCCATTCGCAAGAATAGCCCCCAGTTAAAGGCGGTGATCGGCGACTTCTATGAGAAGTTCATCAGGAAGCAAAGCGTAGCGGAGATCCGCCTCAAGCAGTACGTGCAGGGTGTGAAGCAGATTCACAACAACACGGAGAGTGCCGAACTCAAACGTTTCAGACAGACGGTGGCGTATTTTGAGAAGTATGGCCAGCAATACGATTTCGATCCACTGATGCTCGCCGCCCAAGGGTTTCAGGAATCGCAACTCAATCAGGATGCGAAGAGTCGGGTGGGCGCGGTCGGCATCATGCAACTGATGCCGGCCACAGGGAAAGAACTCAACGTTGGGGACATCAAGGTTACGCAGTCGAACATTCATGCCGGCGCGAAGTATCTTGATCAACTGATGACCCGCTACTTCCAGGATGCCCATTTTTCCGAGGTGGACCGGCCGCTATTCGCCTTTGCCAGCTATAACGCCGGACCGGGAAACATCGCGAAGATGCGCAAGGAGGCTGCCGCCCGCGGACTCAACTCCGATGTCTGGTTCAACAACGTGGAGATCGTGGTGGCCGAGAAGATCGGCATCGAGACGACCACGTATGTGCGAAACATCTACAAGTACTACGCGTCCTACCACCTTCTCAAGGAAGCGCAGGCGCAGCGCAGCCGCGTGGTTCGGCAGCGGAGCGGCTGACCGGGCAACGCAAATCGTGTGGCCGACGGTTCCGCCGGCGCGCGACAAGGCTGCTTCGCGTCTGGTGGAACGCGGGGATCGCGCGACGTGATTTGCAGCTCTCGGCCCTTGGCGCGTGTCTTCTTTGCAGTCTACTCCGGCCACTAAATGCGACGGGCCGAATGTCGCACAAGGGTCGACTTCTGCCCGACTCATAACGATGAGAGGCGTGACAGGCCGGTCTCTGACTGGACTCGAGCCCATTCACGCAGGCGCGATCCCATATCGGCGCGCGATGCGCAAGAGCAGCCCGTCCATCTCCTGCAGGATCGGCCGGTGGTCGTCCGTGCGCCATACCAGGGCCGAAGGCATGGCCGGCAAATCGATCTCGACAAAAGCGATCTGAGGCGTCGCGTAATAGGTCGCCGCCCGCTTGGCCAGCATGATCAGACCCTGCCCGGTGCTGACCGCGGAAATGGCCTCGCGGATCGTGCGGATCACTGGGCCTTCGCCGATAGGCTTGCCTTCGGGTGTATGGCGCGGGAAGTGATAGTCCTGCCATTCCTGATTGACCGAGCCGGGTACCATGCGCACGAGCCGCTCCTGTGAAAGGAGTTCGGGATCGATCAGGCCAGTATCGACGAAAGGGTGATTCCGCGGCACGCATAGCATGCGCTGGTCGCGCATGATGACGGGTCCACTGCGTAGACCCCCCGCGCCCAGCGGCAAACGGCAGAAGGCTGCGTCGACGGAGCCGTCGCTAACGGCGGCATATTGCGTAGCAAAGGTCAGTTCGACGAACTCGAGCTTGATTTCGGGGTGTGCAGCCGTGAATTCGGTCACGAACGGCTGATGCAGCTCATAGAAGCCGCCGCCGATAAATCCGATCTTCAACTCGCGCAGTTTGCCTGCCGCCTGGCGCTTGCAGTCGTCGATCGACGCCTTGAGCTGGATGATCGCAGGCGCGGCGCCATTGCGCAGCGCTTCTCCGAGCGGGGTCAAGCTCACGCGGCGGCTGGTCCGATCGAACAGCTGGCCGCCCAGCGCGCGCTCCAGTGCCTTGACGGCCTCGGATACCGAGGACTGGCTCATGTAGAGCGTTTCGGCCGCGCGCCCGAAGTGCAGTTCGCGTGCAACCGCCAGAAAGCATTCGAGTTGTTTCAGATCCATCGCGGGCGTCGCTGCATTGGCCGAGAACCCATTGGAATATCCGATGAGACTGCGGGATCATGGTATCGCGTCCGAGCAGAGATGTCCCTGGACATATCGGACTTCCGTCCGCGCGATGAACGCGATCCGTCCTGCTGTCGCGCCGGGCGTGACCGCGCCGGGCGCGACGCCGGAGCGTCAGTAGGTCGCTCGCCCACCGGAGATGTCGTAGACCGCTCCCGTGGAGAAAGTCACCTTGTCTGACACCAGCCATGCGACCAGCTCGGTCACTTCGGCCGCGCGGCCCATCCGGTTCATCGGGATCTTGCTCAGGGAGCGTGCACGATTTTCCTCGGACATGTGCCTGACGATTTCCGTGTCGATCAAGCCGGGTGCAATCGCATTGACAATGACGCCACTGCTTGCCATTTCCTTGCCCATCGATTTGGTCAGGCCTATCACTGCCGCCTTGCTTGCGGAATACGCGCCCATATTGGGGTTGCCCTCTTTGCCCGCGATGCTCGCAATATTGACGATGCGTCCCCATCCGCTGGCCGTCATCTGTCGTGCCGCACCCCGGCACATGTAGAAGGTTCCGTTCAGGTTCACGTCGATGGTCCGGTGCCATTCGGCATCCGGCGTTTCCGTCACGGCTGAGTTCGGTCCCGCAACACCGGCGCTATTGACGAGGATATCGACGTGCGGCTGCGATGCGAAGAACGCTTCGACCTCTGCACTCTGAGTTACATCCAGCCTGAAGTCCACGTCACCCGCAATATCGACGCGAATCACCCGGATACCGTCCGCCTCCAGGTGTGCGGCCACTGCGTTGCCGATACCTTTGCCCGCGCCCGTGACGATTGCTGTTCTCATCATAGATTCTCCGTCATTTTTCCGATTCGCCAGAAGATGCCGCCGCCTGTCATACCGCCGTCGACGGGAACATCTGCGGCGGTGATGAACGAGGCGTCCGGTCCAAGGAGGAACACCGCGACCTTGGCGATCTCGCCGGGATGTGCGCCACGTGACAGCGGTGTTGCCTGCCGGTTTCCTTTATGAAAGAAACGGACTTTCCTCTCGTCGTGCTGGGCGTTTGCGTTGCGCATCATCGGCGTGTCGACCATTCCGGGACAGATGCAATTGACGCGAATGTTGCGGTTCGCCAGTTCCAGCGCAGCGGCGCGCGTCAGTCCTCGCAATCCCCACTTGCTCGCGCTGTAGGCAGCGCCGAAATATCCCGTCAGGCCAGTGACCGAGGCAACGTTGACGATCGCTCCGCCGTCGCTCATCACTCGGGACAGGAAGTGCGTCCCGAGAAAGGCACCGTCGAGATTGATGGACATGACGTGCCGCCATTCCGCGGCGGACGTTTCCGCGACGGTTTTTCGCAGCGTGATGCCCGCGTTATTGATGAGGCCGTGGACAGCGATGCCCGATGCACCAAGCTCCGTCATGAAAGCCGCCCATGCGTCTTCATCCGAGACGTCCAGCCTGCGGACAGCCAGACGGCCGGAATCCTTCGTGCAGCGCGACCTGACGGCGGACCATGATTCGGACTGTGCATCGTGGATGTCGATCGCGATGACATGGGCGCCGAGTTCGAACAGCGTGCAGACCTCTTCGGCTCCCTGCCCTTGCGCTGCGCCTGTGACGACAACGGTTTTTCCAGACCAGAAATTATCCACGGATGGTTCCTCCATCGACGGGACGGCGTGCATTGAGGAGATCCACGGGTTCTTCCAGTTTGTTCGGGTTATTCATGTTGAACATGGATTCAGGATTCCTGCGTAGAGATTGCAACGACATCGCAGAAAGAGGGTGGCTTGATCTCCGCGAGATCCATGCCGGCCGTCTCACGGATCACGAGGCCGGCAATCACTGCGACGAGGCCAAGTGCGATGACATAGATGGTGTAGAGGTGCTCGTAACCGTTGCCGGCCATATACGCGTTCAGGTAGGGCGCGGTGCCGCCGAAGACGGCGACCGACAGCGACGAGACCATCCCCACGCCCTGCGCACGCGCCCGCGTCGGAACCTGTTCGGAGAGAACCGCTGGGAAGATCGAAGCGATCAGCGCAAACACGCCGAGTGCCATGACCTGAGCGAGAAACAGCGTCACCGGCTCGGTCGTGACGATGCGCGAAATCGGGTAAGTTAGTGCCATTACACCAATTCCCCAGGCCACGACCATCGGCTTGCGGCCGAATTTGTCGGAGAGCCAGCCGCACACGGGCATCCAGAAAACGCAGAGCAACTGCGCGACCAGGCTGGCCTTGTACGCACCGGAAGGACTCATGCCGTGCGCAATGGCCGAGGCCGACCCGAACGTCACCCACGTGTAGTAAGTGACGTTTGCCGCCGCGGCGAGCATCACGATGTTCAAGCCGATGCGGAACAATTGATAGCCGGATAGCGGCGTTGCTGGCTTCACGTCGGATCGGGTGTGCTCGAACACCTCGGATTCCTCCGCGCTGCGACGCAGGAACAGCGCGTAGAGTCCGAGCAGACCACCGACCCCGAAGCCGAGACGCCAGCCATACGCCTGCATGGCATCCGGCCCGAGAACGGAGGCCAGCGCTGCGGCCAGGGCGGTCGCGCCCATCACTCCGATGGTCACGCTGACGAACACCGAACTGGACCACAGGCCGCGGCGTTCCTTCGGCGCGATCTCGGCGATGTAGGTGTAGGAGACACCCGACTCGCCGCCATGGGCGAGACCTTGCAGCATGCGGAAGAACAGCAGCAAGGCAGAGGCCGCGACACCGATGTGTGCGTACGACGGGATCAATGCGATGCCCGCGCTGCTCGCGGCCAGCATGATCATGGTGACGATGAGTGTCGTCTTGCGTCCGAGGCGGTCGCCTAGGTTGCCGAAGATCCAGCCGCCTACGGGACGTCCTGCGAATCCGCCGGCGAATACGGCGAGCGTCGACAGGAGCGCGGATTTGGGATCGGCGGACTCGAACAGGTTTCTCGCCAGGTAAATGGAGAAAGTGCCGTACAGGGTCCAGTCGAACCATTCGAGGGCATTGCCGGCTGCTGCGGCCGTCATTGATCTGAGCCGCTGTTCGCGGGTCATAGGTACTGAATGCATTGCTTTGTCTCCGTGATTTTTTATCGGCGCCGTCAATGCGCGGCGCACCGGAACGAGTCTGCGCGAGCGGCGCGGCGGATCGACTCGCTCGCGCTACCAGCGCGGTGCGATACCCGCGAGTTGCGCGATCCCTCGTCCAAACGAGAAGTTCTCGTTGGGTACGGGAATCAGCGAAGTAAAGACGTCGTCGGGCGATATGCCCACGGCCTCTTCCAGAAGCGTGGCGATGGTTGCGAGCAGTTTCTGCTTCTGCTCAGCAGGACGATGTGCGCCAAGTTGCACAATGATGATCATGGCGTCATCGGTTCGGTTCATGTCCATGAAAGTCGGGTCGATAAAGAGTTCGTCTTCTTGATGCTCGCTGACGATGATGAAACGATCGCCGGGAGGAATGCCCAGTGCTTCGACGAGCGACCGGTTCAAGGCATTGCCGATCGCTCTCTTTTGTTCCTTTGAGAATCGGCCGGCGGGAATGTGCGCGTGAAAGACGGGCATGAAAACCTCCGTTTAATGTCGAAAAGAAAGTTCGGCGGCGCGACTGGTTTCGCGTCGAAAGTGTGGTTGATTCAGTGGAGAGGGGCTTTCGTCGCATCACCGCACCTCGAATCATCGAGGGCTTTTGCGACAGGACGCAGCCCCGTCTTATGGCTTGTTTGAGTTGCATTACGCGAGGTGCTTGCTGAACCAGTCCGCGGCCGCGGCGCTGGTCTTCTCGAAGTGCTCGGTGTAGACGCTGTAGTGGCCCCCTGGCAGAAGCATCAGCTGTTTGGGCTCGTGTGCCTGCCGGAAGACTTCTTGCTGAAGATCCGACGGCGTCAGGCCATCGCTGGTTGCGACGATCATGAGTAGCGGAGTAGGCGCGATGCGTGGGATGTACGTGCCCGGCATGTAGGCGCGGGCAAGTTCGAGCGAGCGCAACGTCACCTCGTTGACCCAGCTTGCGCAACGCTGGGCCTGCGCATTCATGTAGTCGTAAGAGTCTTGCCCGGCGTAGGCGACGGCAGCTTCCGGGTCCGGGTCGATCAGAGGCAGCGTAACGGGCAACTCGCCGGCGAAGCGCGCTTCACGGTCGCGCTCGAACGCGGCCTGAAGGGCTTGTGCCTTGTCGTAACGCATGCGCCGCTGTGCTGCCGCATAGCCGTCGATTGTCGGCACCTGGCTCACGACGCATTTGACGCGCTTATCGATGGCGGCGACCACCAGGGCATGACCGCCGCTGTAACTCGAACCCCAGATGCCGATGAGTTCGCGATCGACCTCTGGACGGGTGCGGACGTAGGAGATCGCCGCACGGAAATCTTCGATCTGCCAGGCCGGATCGATTTCCTGCCGCGGCAGCCCGTCGCTTCGGCCCAAACGGCGGAAGTCGAAGGTGAGCGCTGCCATGCCCGCGCCGACCACGGCGGCGGCGTAGTCTTCAAGGTCACCGCCCGCAACCATCGCCCAGCCATGCGCCAGCACGATCGCGGGCACAGGTCCGGAAATGCCCGCCGGCAAATAGAACGTGCCGCGGACGCAAACGTCTTGTACTTCAAATTCTATCGGCTCCGCCGATCCATTGAGCGAGATTCCCGTTAGCGCGCTGCCGTTGGCCATTAGCGACCTTTGATGAGTCATGCTCTGCTCCATCGCGTTATATCAGTGGCAAGTCTGGCGCAGGGAAAGCGAGGGAACAAGGAGCAAAATCGGCCCGATCGATCGGGAAAAGCGATCAATTGAGGGACAGCCGGGGCGATTCGTGATCGGACGGCCATGAGCGGTCGGTCGAAGTCGTCGTCCATTTTGGGCAGCCATCGAACGGTAGCCGTTGTAATGACTGGCGAGCTGGACGATGGCGGCGCGGGTGCTGTTGCGGTCCATGCCTGCGGCGGTATGGTCATTGCGCAGGCGCCATCAGACTGCGTCGCGCCCGGTCAACACTTTAAGACCCGTTCCGATGTCTCACGTGGCCCCTCTCGACGGCTTGGGCGAGGCAATCGTCCTGGCAGTTTCTACCCCATTGCAGGAGGGTCGCGTGCAAACGAACAGACTCATATCGGGTTGAGGCACGAATTGCCCTTAGCGGCGGGTCCAGTCCTGAGGATCTTGACCAGATCGGAAAACGAAGCGTGCAGACGTGCCCCGAATGCTGCGGCGTTCTTTGGCGCATCGGCACCGATGCACCGCTCCGCTACCTTGCGAGGCCCGCCACCGCAAGCGCGTGACGGTATCGGCTTGCCGTTCTGGACAGGTTCTTTGCCTCGCGGCAGAAACCGCCACGGGGCCTTTGCGCCGTCGATAAACAACTGATATTCAAGCTGCGAGGGCGGTGGGCATCGGGCTGGGCGTGACCACTGGCGCCGAGGCAGGGTAGGGTTACCTCTAACAGCTTTGACGCTTAACGAAATTGTGGCGCTTGATCGGAGACTTGCTGCTTGGGGCAGTGATCAACTGCGGGTTGCATGTCGATGATGTCGGGCGAGGCTCTGTCGCAGCAGCCCTTCGGCCATTTTCTGCGAATGTCCCCGCCTCCTTAAAATGGCGGCCGATCTGGCCCGCTACGAATCTCTTCCAGATGCCGAGGCAGCGCGGGTTGCTACAGTAGGAGCTAGCGAGGCGCCAGGCGCCTGGTTAGTATGCAGTCGTCCAGTGGGTCGGGAGCCGCAGTGGCATGGAAAGCATCGAGACTGTCGTGATCGGCGCAGGGCAAGCCGGCCTGGCGTTGAGCTGGCATCTGGGCCAGCGCCGTTGCGAACATCTGGTGCTTGAGAGAGCGCGCATCGCCGAGCGCTGGCACTCGCAGCGCTGGGACTCGCTCTACTTCCAGTTCCCGAATTGGAGCATCGAGCTGCCGGGCTACCCACCGTACGCAGGTGGTCCGCCCGATGCCTTCGCGCACCGCAGCGAGGTTTGTGGATTTCTCGATAGCTACGCCGAGGCGATTCGCGCGCCCGTACGCTGCAACACGGAGGTGACGGCGCTGCGTCGAGACGATGCACTGCCGGCGAGATTCCGGCTCGTCACGCCGCAGGGCGAACTGCGGGCCCGCAGCGTGGTCGTAGCCACGGGCCCGTATCAACGTGGGCGCCTCCCGCTTGTGCAACGAGTCCTACCCCCCGAGGTCATGCAGATCCACTCCAGCGACTATCGCAATCCACACCAGTTGCCCGAAGGCGCCGTGCTCGTTATCGGTTCCCGCGCGTCCGGATGCCAGATCGCCGACGAACTGATCGAGGCTGGACGGCGCACTTATCTCAGTGTTGGCCGGCATCAACGTGTACCGCGGCGCTATCGGGGCCGCGATGCATTATGGTGGCGTCGCGAGCTTGGCCTGCTCGATCAGACCGCTCTCGAGGTGCCACCCGAACGCCGGTTGCCAGCACCAGTGGTGACCGGGGCGCATGGTGGGTACGATGTTGACCTGCGCCAGTCCGCCGCGCGTGGTGTGTCACTTCTCGGACATCTCCGAGACATCAGTGATGGCCGGTTGCATTTCGGCGACGACCTGGAGGCCATTCTGCACGACGGCGATCAAAGCTTTGAAGCGTTCGTGGCAAGGATCGACGCGCATGTCGCGCGAACAGGCGGCCTCGACGTCGAGCCAGCCCCGGAGAAGCCGTGTGTCCCTGCCCGGACGATGGCTCGTTCGCCAATGCTGCTCGATGTGCGCGGCGATCGAATTGGCAGCGTGATCTGGGCCACCGGCTACAGCTTCGACTTCAGCTGGATCGAGGAGGCCGAGGTGTTCGACTCCGCTGGGGCGCCAATCCACAGCCGCGGTATCGCAGAAGTGCCGGGATTGTACTTCCTTGGCCTACCATGGCTGCATAAACGCAAGTCTAGCTTCCTCTTTGGAGTCGGGGAGGATGCCGCGCACATCGCCGCGGCCATCTCTGGCGAGGCGAGCTAACCGTGCACGTCCTTGTGGCCGGGTGGGCCGATGACTAGCGGAACACGACGAATCAGGTCCGCATCAAGCACTGTGGTTGTATGTAGTCCGCGCCGACGCGGTTGACTTCACTATGGTCCTGCAAGCCGCGTACAGTGCCGAGTAGACGTATGGTGGGAGGAGGGAGAGAGGAATGCAAGAAGATGAGAACGGTGTCGACGCAAGCTGGCCGCGCCTGCTGGTGGAGCGCATCTCGGAGTATGCGATCTTCAGGCTAAGCGCGGACGGCGAGGTGGCCAGCTGGAATCCCGGCACCAGACGCATTAAAGGCTATGAAGCCGACGAGATCATCGGCCGGCACGAGCAAGTCAGACGCAACAGTACCGGTCGCATCCCCTTCGACCGATTCAATGATGTCGCAATCGTCTTGCGCACCGGCAAGCGTCGCGATTCTGGTTGTGGATGATGACATTGGCTAGCGCGAGTCAGTCAGCGAACTGCTGACCACCATGGGCTACGACGTACGCTAGGCTGCGGACGCAGAAGAAGGTCTGCACGTTCTGATGACGGGCAAAGTCGATGTGCTTCTTACTGACATCGTTCACCCTGGGCAGTCGGGCATCGAGCTCGCCAAAACTGCCGTTGAACGCAATCCGGACATCAGGGTAGTTTTTGTGTCGGGGGCTGAGAGGCCAACTCCGGAAGACGTCGGCCTCGAATGCGCGTCGCTCTCCAAACCGTTCACGAGCGACCAGCTTCATGCGCTGATCGGTCATGCATTGCTGCACCGGCGGACAGAAATGAACGTGCATCCGAATGACACGGTCGACCGGCGACCGCAGCATGACGCGACTTTCCCCCACGTACATTCGGACGACACGCGAATTCATTTGCGGGCAACGGTGTACGTATATCGACCGTTTCGTACGCTTCGGCCTTCCGCCCCAGTGATAGAGTGCCTATTCCGGCCGAGACATCCCTAAAGCAAACGCCGGCGCCGCCGGGCACATTTGCGACGAATCACAGCGATCTCACCTTTCAAGGCACCGGATCGAGCGGACCCCGTCGGTCCGTCGCTGAACAATTCCACGACCTCGCAACATAAGCAGTACTTTGCATATCGACCTTGTTCGCTCCGTGCGCCTTACTGCTTGTCAATACCTTGTCCAGGCTGCCCAAGTGACCCGTGAACGGTCTGAATCGGGAGCTCATTTCTTCTGCTGCAAAGCGAGCAACTCCCGCTTCGCCGCGGCCAGTACTGCGTCGGAGCGCTTCTCGTCGGCCATCACACGAGATACCACCAGAGCTCCGATCATGGCGCTGACCGCGAACACGGCCTTATCCGGATTTTCCCTGCCCAGCGCGGCGTCCATCCGGCCGATGAACCCTTCGATATGCGCCGACATCGCCTCGCGCGCCGGTTCGTCGGCGCGCGCCACGTCGCCCGCCAGCGCGGCGATGGCGCACCCGGTCGTGCGCGCGTCGCGGTGCTTGCGGCTCAGGTAGCTGCGTATCGTTGCGCTGTACTCGACCGACGCCGTCCCGTTGTTCGCATCGAACGCGGCATTCCCGGCATCGAGCGCGCGTTCGAGCGCGTGCAGCAGCAGGTCGGAGCGCGATGCGAAGTGCCCATAGAAACCGCCGTGCGTCAGGTTGACGCTACGCATCAGCTTGCCGACGCTGACGGACTCGAGTCCGCCATCCCGTATCTGCTCCGCGGCCTGTTCCAGTATGCGCTCCCTACTTTGCGCTTTTTCCGCCTGTGAGTGGCCCATCTGTCAAATCCCATGGTTTTGTCTTGACTTTCTGTATTGTGCTCGTCATTCTCCTGCATGACAACTAGCATTCACATAGCAGGTAACTGCCATGGCCGATCTGGACGAGATGAACGTTGATTTGGATGACTACGAGGTTCCCTTCAAGGGCATTGTCGAGCAGTCCATCGCCGGGATCTACATCCTTCAGGACGGCCGCTTCCGCTATGTCAACGAGACATTCGCGCGCATGTGTGGTCTCAGGCGCGAGAAGTTGCTCGGGGCCCGGCTTCGCGACGTCGCGAACCCCTCGCAACGCGATGCGCTGATGGCCCAGTACGAGCGCCAGATCCGTGGCGTTGGCGCTTCCGAGCTGTTCGTCATTCGCCGGACCTCATCGCGCAACCCGGGCTCCTTCGAGATCCATGGCACACGTGTGATCTTCCACGGCCGGCCCGCAATCGTCGGCCTCAGCATCGACACTACCGAGCGCGAGCGGCAACGCGCCGAGCTGATCGATGCCAGCGAGCGCTTGCAGGAGCTGGTCGCAAACGCCAACAACGTCCGCGAGAACGAGCGCAACCGCGTGGCGCGCGAACTGCACGACGTGATCGGCGGGATGCTGACGGCGATCAAGTTCGACCTGTCGCGGCTATCGCGGGGTATCGAGGCGCTGGACCGCTGCCGCGAGCCACGGGCTCGGCAAGGCGGCGCGGCGGCGCCGGCGCTCGCCGCGCTGGCGCTCACCGCTGCCCAGACCGTCCAGCTCACTCAAGAGACCATCGAAACCGTGCGCGTCATTTCCGAAGGACTTCGCCCGGGCGCTCTCGACCACTTGGGCCTGCAAGACACGTTGTGCTTCGATCTCGACCGCTTTGAGCGGCGCTACGGCATCGCCACGCGCTATAGCACCACGGGCGCCGCGCGAAGTATGGACCGCAACCGTGAGATCGGCATTTACCGGATCTTCCAGGAAGCGCTCACCAACGTCGCCAGGCATTCCAAAGCGACCGAAGTCGCGGTGAGCCTTAACTGGGCAGCCGATCGCCTTGCGCTGGAAATCTCGGACAACGGCCTCGGCTTCGACCTCGATCGCGTCGCGGCCGAAGGCCATCTCGGCCTGCTGGGGATGCAGGAACGCGCACGCGAGCTCGACGGCACACTCGTTCTCGATAATGGACCCCGCTGCGGCGCGTGTCTGCGGCTCGGAGTGCCGGTCGCGTCAGCGGTCCTCAACTAAGACACCGACAAGCACGCCAATCCCGGCATGCACATTGACTGAGGACAATCATGATTCGCCTGCTGCTGATCGACGACCACACGATCTTTCGCCAGGGCCTCAAACGCTTGCTTGCCGAGCAGGACGGCTTCGATGTCTTGGCCGAAGCCGGGGATGCGAGCGAAGCGCTCGGCCGATTGCGCGAGCAGCCTTTCGACGTGGCGCTGCTCGATGTCAACATGCCGGGCCGCAGCGGCCTGGAGATGCTGCCCTCGCTGCGCGCCGAGCGCCCCGCGATGCCGGTGGTCGTGCTGAGCATGTACCCGGCCGAGCAGTACGCACTGCGCGCCTTCCAGGCCGGCGCGTCCGGCTATGTCACCAAGGACATGGACGCGATCGAACTGGTCGATTCAATCCGCAATGTGTCGAAGGGCAAGCGCTACATGACGCCCGCCGTCGCGAATTGCCTGCTGGACGGCTTTGATCGCGTCTGCGACGCGGCGCCGCACCAGCAACTGTCATCACGCGAGTACGAGATCATGCTTCTAATCGTGCGTGGCATCCGCCTGACGGAGATCGGCCGCCAGATGTTCCTGAGCGTGAAGACGGTGAGCACCTATCGCTCGCGCATCATGAAGAAGATCGGCGTCTCCAGCAACGCCGAGCTGGCGCGCTATGCCGTCGAACATCGGCTGATCGACTGATCGCACCCCCCAACTTCAGAAAACGCTGACAAGGCACAGAGCCAGTTCCGACAGCCGGATTCGCGCCGGACGTCCAAACTCTCTTCAACGACACGACTCCATACGAGTCGCAACGAAGGAGAGAGCGATGACGGCAGACGTGCTTTTTCACCTGGACGACGGCGTGCTGGTTGTGACGTTCAACCGGCCGGCGAAGAAGAACGCATTCACCGCGCAGATGTATGCGGTGCTTGCCGACGCGCTCACCGAGGCGGACCGTCGCGATGACGTCCGCGCCGTGCTGCTCCAGGGCGAGGGCGGCAACTTCACCAGCGGCAACGACATCAGCTTGTTCGTGAATGGACAGGATACCGAACACAAGGAGTCGCCCGCCGCGCCGTTCCTGCAAGCGGTCATCGCATTTCGCAAGCCGATGGTGGCGTGCGTCTGCGGGCATGCGGTCGGCATCGGGGCCACCGTGCTGCTGCATTGCGACTACGTCGTTGCCTCCGACGATGCCCGCATTCGCTTCCCGTTCGTCGACCTCGGGCTGTGCCCCGAATTTGCTTCCACGGCGCTGTTGCAGCAAGTGGTAGGCCGCAACAAGGCGACCGAATGGCTGCTGCTGGCCACCACCGTTCCCGCTGCCGAAGCGCATCGGGCTGGACTCGTCAATCGCGTGATGCCGCTGGAGACGGTCGCGGCGGAGGCACTGTCGATCGCCAGGTGCCTCGCCGCCAAGCCGCGCCAGGCACTAATGGCGACGCGTGGACTGGTGCACGAGGCGACCGAAGCGCTGGTCACGGACAGTCTCCAGCGCGAATTGGTCGTGTTCGACACGCTGCGGCGGTCACCGCAGGCACAGGAGATTTTCCGGCGCTTCCTACAACGGGCGCCCGTCCGGACCGCTGCCTCCGCTGAGCCCGAGGCCGATGCCAGCTAATCAGAGACACCTGAGCTCCAAACCTCGAAGGGATCTCCCATGAGCACCCAATACTCAGTCATCGACGACATCGCCGTTATCACGATCGCCAACCCACCTGTCAATGGACTGGGCTACCTCGTGCGCATCGGCATCATCGACGGCATCGACCGCGCGGCCGCCGACGCCAGCGTCCGGGGCATTGTGCTGACCGGCGCCGGCAAGGCCTTCTCAGGCGGCGCAGACATGCGCGAGTTCAATGCGCCGAACCCCGGCCGCGAGCCCAGCCTGAACATGGTGCTCGCGGCCATCGAAAACAGCGCCAAGCCCGTGGTCGCCGCCGTGCACTCGGTGGCGATGGGCGGCGGTCTCGAACTGGCGCTGGCGTGCCACTACCGGGTTGCCGTGCCGAAGACCCGCGTCGCGCTGTCGGAGGTGACGATAGGACTGTTGCCGGGCGCCGGCGGCACACAGCGGCTGCCGCGTCTTATCGGCCTTGAGGCTGCGACCAACATGATCGTGCACGGCACGGCGATTCCGTCCGAGGCGCTGGCCGACTCGGGCCTGTTCGACCGCCTCGCGGAAGGCGATGTGCTCGCCGCAGCGCTGGTCTTCGCGCGGGAAGTCGCTGCCCGCCCGGGGCCGCATCCCCGTGTGCGCGACCTCTCGATCCGTCATCCGAATCCAGAGGGCTATCTTTCGGTGGTGCGTTCGGCCATCGCCGCCCGCTACAAGAACCTGCCGGCTCCACAGCGCTGCCTTGATGCCATCGAGGCGAGTTTCAGGCTGTCTTTCGACGAAGGCCTGGCTCTCGAACACCATTTGTTCGTCGAACTGATGAACGGCTCAGTCTCGAAGTCGCTGCGCCATGCATTTTTCGCGGAGCGGGCTGCCGCCAAGCTGCCTGATGTTCCGGAATCGGTGGCCGAGCGCGTGGTCGACAAGGTTGCCGTCGTGGGTGCCGGACTGATGGGCAGCGGCATTGCGATGAATTTCCTCAGCGCAGGTATCCCCGTCGTCCTGCTTGACGTCTCGGACGAGGCAGTGCAGAAGGGCGTCGCGGCGATCCGCCGAAACTACGAGGCGAGCGCGAAGAAGGGAAAGCTGCGTACCGAGGCGGTCGAACAGCGGATAGCGTTGCTCGAGCCGACCGTCGATGTTGCCCGGGTGGCCGATTGCGATCTGGTGATCGAGGCGGTCTACGAAGACATGGACGTCAAGCTGCGCACCTTCCGCGCGCTTGATGAAGTCGCCCGTCCCGGCGCAATCCTGGCCACCAATACCTCGACGCTCGATGTTGACCGCGTCGCAGCGCAGACGCGCCGTCCGCAGGACGTGATCGGCCTGCACTTCTTTAGCCCCGCCAACGTGATGCGTCTGCTGGAAGTGGTGCGGGGCCGGCAGACTGCGCCCGACGTGCTACAGACCGCCATGCGCCTTGCGCGCCGGATCGGCAAGGTGCCGGTGGTGTCGGGCGTTTGCGACGGCTTTATCGGCAACCGCATGCTGGCGAAGTACATGCGCCGCGCCGCGGAGCTGCTGGAGCAGGGTGCGATGCCAGAACAGGTCGACCGCGCTATCGAGGAATTCGGTCTGGCGATGGGGCCGTTCCGGATGTTGGACCTGGCCGGCAACGACATCGACTGGGCCATTCGCAAGCGCCGCTATGCCGAGGATCCCACGCTCCCGCGTTTCGAACTGGGCGACCGGCTCTGCGAAGCTGGCAACTTCGGTCAGAAGACCGGTTCCGGCTGGTACGACTATGAACCCGGCCAGCGCAAGGCGCTGCCGTCGGCGCGCACGCGGGCCATGCTGCATACGTATTGGCAGGAGCGGGGCGTGAGCCCGAAGCGATTCAGCAACCAGGAGATCGTCGACCGGCTGATCTATGCGCTGGTGAATGAAGGTGCCGCCATCCTCGAGGAAGGCATCGCCGCGCGCGCCTCCGACGTCGACGCCGTCTACCTGCACGGCTATGGCTTCCCAGCATGGCGCGGTGGCCCAATGTTCTATGCCGAGACGGTCGGCTTGACGAATGTCCGCCGCACATTGCGCGCGCTGTCGGCGCAGGACCCGAGCTGGAAGGCGGCCGCGCTGATCGACCAATTGGCTGACGAAGGCGGCGCCTTCAACGCCTGAATCCCAACCACCCCCACGGAAGACAACATGAATGAGGCCGTCATTGTTTCGACCGCCCGCACCGGCCTGGCCAAAAGCTGGAAGGGCGCCTTCAACATGACCCACGGCGCCACGCTTGGGGCGCATGCGGTGCGGCA
Source organism: Burkholderia sp. E7m39 (assembly GCA_001319865.1). Classification (GTDB taxonomy): domain Bacteria; phylum Pseudomonadota; class Gammaproteobacteria; order Burkholderiales; family Burkholderiaceae; genus Paraburkholderia; species Paraburkholderia bengalensis. Next base: position 21,521 of record BBSL01000275.1, read on the forward strand.
CGCGGTGGCCCGCTCTGGTCTTGATCCAGCTGAAATCGAGGACTGCATCATCGGCGGCACCTTCGGCGAAGGCACCACCGGCGGCAACATCGCCCGCGCCATCGCGTTGCGCGCCGGCCTGCCGGTGACGACGGGCGGCGTCAGCGTCAACCGCTTCTGCTCGTCCGGGCTGCAGACCATCGCGATGGCCGCGCAGCGCGTGATCCTGGAGGGTGCGCCGGCCATCGTCGCCGGTGGCGTCGAATCTATCTCGTGCGTGCAGAACCAGGCGAATACCCACATGCAGTGCGATCCGTGGCTGGTTGAACACAAGCCCGAGTTGTACTGGAGCATGCTGCAGACCGCCGAGACGGTCGCGAGGCGCTACGGCATCAGCAAGGAAGCGCAGGACGCCTACGGCGTGCGCAGCCAGCAACGCGCGGTGGCGGCACGGGCCGCCGGCAAGTTCGACGACGAGATCGTGCCGATGACTACCACGATGGGCGCGATAGACGCTGCGGGCCGGATCACGACTCGGGAGGTCACGATCTCGCAGGACGAAGGCATTCGCGCCGACACGACGCTTGAGGCGGTGTCGCGCATCCGTACCGCGCTGCCGGGTGGGGTGGTCACCGCGGGTAACGCGAGCCAGTTCTCGGACGGGTCGTCGGCCTGCGTCGTCATGGATGCGAAGCTCGCGGAGCGTCGCGGCATCGAACCGCTTGGATTGTTCCGCGGCTTCGCGATCGCCGGCTGCGAGCCCGACGAGATGGGTATCGGTCCAGTGTTCGCCGTGCCCCGCTTGCTGGAGCGCGCCGGGGTCAGGCTGGAAGACGTGGGCCTGTGGGAGCTTAACGAGGCCTTCGCCTGCCAGGTGCTGCATTGCCGCGACAAACTTGGCATTCCAGATGATCTGCTCAACGTCAACGGCGGCGCGATCGCTGTCGGCCATCCCTACGGTGTCAGTGGTGCGCGGCTGACCGGCCACGCGCTGATTGAGGGCAAGCGGCGCGGCGCGAAGTATGTCGTGGTGACCATGTGCATCGGTGGCGGACAAGGCGCCGCCGGGCTGTTTGAAGTGTTGTAAAGCGTTCCGACCATAAAGGAGACGGTAATGACTGCTGTGGCAAATCTTTTCGACCTGAAGGGCCGCACGGCTCTCGTCACCGGGGGATCTGGTGGGCTTGGCTTGCAGATCGCCGAGGCGCTCGGCACGCAGGGCGCCCGCGTGCTGATTTCGGCGCGCAAGGCGGACGCGCTTCAATCCGCGCAAGCGCATCTGGCCGGGTTGGGCGTCGACGCAAGCTGGATTGCTGCTGACAACGCCGTGGAGGACGACGTCGAACGCCTCGCCAACGAAGCGATGGAGCGCCTCGGCAAGGTCGACATCCTCGTCAACAACGCCGGCGCCACGTGGGGCGCAACCACCGTCGACCACCCGCTGGCCGCCTGGGACAAGGTCATGAACCTGAACGTGCGCTCGATCTTCCTGCTGACCCAGAAGATTGGGAGGCTGTCGATGATTCCCAATCGGTTCGGGCGCGTGATCAACCTCGCCTCGATTGCCGGCCTCAAGGGCAACGGTCCCAAGAGTCAGCCGACCCTTGCCTACAACACCAGCAAAGGCGCCATTGTCAACTTCACGCGTGCGCTGGCCAGCGAATGGGGCCCACATGGCGTAACCGTCAATGCCATTGCACCAGGCTTTTTCCCGTCAAAGATGACCAGGGGGACGATCGAGAAAGTGGGCGCCGAGAAGCTGTCGGAGCACGCGCCTTTGCAGCGCATTGGTGACGACGACGACCTCAAGGGCGCGGCCCTGTTGTTCGCGAGCGACGCGGGCAAACACATCACCGGCCAGATCCTCGCCGTAGACGGTGGCCTGACCGCGGTCTGAAGACATTCGATCCGGAATCCAATCATCCCGATTCAAAGGCAAACCCCATGACCAACGCAGCAGGCACGCCCGAAGTGCGCATGACGATCGAGAACCATATTGCGATTATTTCGCTGGACAACGTGGCCAAGAAGAACGCCATCACGCCGGAACTAATGCAGCAACTCTCGCAGCGGCTGACCGAGTTCGACGATGACGACAATTTGTGGGTGGCGGTGCTGGACCCGGCAGGCGAGCACACCACGGCCGGCCTCGACATGCCGAAGTTCTTCGGCCCCACTGCCACGGCCAAGCCGATTCCAGACGATCAGGTCGACCCGTTCGGCCTCCAGAGGCGCTGCCGCAAGCCGCTGATCTCGGTCGTACACGGCATCACCTATACGATCGGCGTCGAGCAGATGCTCGCCTCCGACATTGTGATTGCGGCCGATACCGCGCGCTTCTGCCAACTTGAATCGAAGCGCGGCATCGCCCCGCTCGGCGGCGCTCACTTCCGCTACCTGACGCGCACCGGTTGGGGCAACGCGATGTACCACCTGTTTCTGTGCGACGAGTTCTCGGCAGCGGAGGCGTATCGCTGCGGCTTCGTCCAGGAGGTCCATCCGTATGGCAGGCACCGCGAGCGCGCGATGGAGATCGCCCGGCAGATCTGCAAGGTTGCCCCCATCGGCTTACGCGCGACCAAAGCGGCGGCGCTGACTTACATCGAGCACGGAGAGAAGGCGGCCATCGACGTGATCCCGCAAGTGAGCAAGCAGGTCTTCGCGACGGAAGACTTCAAGGAAGGCATCCAGTCCTTCGTCGAGCGCCGCGAGGCGCAGTTCCAGGGGCGCTGAGGTGCGGCTGACCTCACATGAGCGCTGATACGGGGGCCACCATGCAAACCTTCACGTCGATCGAAGCACTGAAGGCGTTCCAGGGCAAGGAGGCCGGTCCGAGCGACTGGCATCGGGTTACGCAGCAGGAGGTGAATCTGTTTGCCGAGGCAACGGGCGACCGCCAGTGGATCCATGTCGATCCCGAGCGGGCGAGGCGGGAGTCGCCGTTCAACGGTCCCGTCGCACATGGATTCCTGACGCTGTCGCTGCTGCCGATGCTGATGGCGCAGGTAACCAGCTTCAAGGGCGAACGTGCGCTCATCAACTACGGGCTGAATCGGGTCCGCTTTACCGGCCCCGTGCCGGTCGACGCGAAGGTACGCGTTCGCGCCGTCCTCGCGAACGTGGTTGACGAGGGGCAGGACGGCGCGAAGGTGACATGGACCGTCACGTTCGAGATGGAAGGCTCGGCCAGGCCGGTATGCGTCGCGGAGTCGCTGGCCAAGCTGTACTACTAGGCGCATTCGCAGTCGATCATCGACACTCACCGGCGCCCTGCGACGAACATCATCGCGCTGACGGGTACTGCGCCCTTTGGGGTGCAGCCCGCCCAAAGAAACACAAATATTGGAGACAACAGGATGAACGCTTCGATGCCAGACTACTGGACCCCCGACCGCTTGTTGAGCGAAGCCGACGTTGCCCAGTTCGAGCGCGTCCCGCTTGCGGACCGCAAACTACCGGCCTCCACCTACGAAATGCTGATGGACGGCTGCGCCATCGACCCGTCGAAGGTTGCCATCCGCTTCTTCACCGACGGCGCCCGTCCCCTTGAGACTGCGCGGCAGGTGACCTTTGCCGAGTTGCGCACCAAGGTCCACCAGACGGCCAATCTGCTGAACGACCTCGGCGTCGGCAAGGGCGATGTCGTCTCGGTGCTGATGCCAGCGATCCCCGAATCGCAGTTCGTCCTGTGGGGTGCTCAGGCGGCCGGGATCGTCAATCCGGCCAACTCGATGCTGGAGCCAGACATCCTCGTCCAGATGTTTCGCTCGGCCGGCACCAAGGTACTGGTCGCGTTTGGCGGCGACGAGCACACCGAGATCTGGGCCAAGGCCGAGGCCGTAGTGCGGGGCCTCCCATCGCTGGCGGCGGTGATTCGTGTCGGCGGAGCCGGTCCGGCGAAGGTCGCTGGCGTGCCTGTGATCGATTTCGCCGAAGCCATCGAACGCTATCCCTCCGACCGCCTGGTTTCTGGCCGGATCTTCTCGCCCGACGACACCGCCTCGCTTTTTCATACCGGCGGCACGACCGGCGCTCCGAAGCTGGCGCGCAACCTGCACCGCAACCAGGTGTTCTGGGTGTGGGCGTCCAAGTACCTGTGGGGACTCGACTCGACCGAGGTGCAAGTGCTCGGTATCCCGGTTTTCCACGTCGCCGGCGCGGTGGTCGGCTGTTTCAGCCCACTGGCGAAGGGCGCGACAGTCGTGTTGATGACGTCGGCCGGATTCCGCCATCCTTCCGTGCTGCCGAACCTCTGGCGCATCGTCGAGGCTTTTCGCGCCAACATGCTGATCCTCGTGCCGACGTTGGTGAACCAGATGCTGGCGATTCCGCCGAACGGCGCTGACATCTCGACGCTGAGATACGTCGCCTCGGCGACCGCGCCCCTGTCGACTACCGTCGCCGATGCCTTCCATCGCATGACCGGCCTCCGTATCCGTGAAAGCTGGGGCATGACCGAAACCACGGCGGTCACCTGCATCACGCCCCTGACCGGGCAGGTCAAGGTGGGCAGTTCGGGCGTGCGGCTGCCCTACCAGCGGGTCCGCGTGGTTTCGCCGGAGAGCACCGCGAGCGAGGCCCGGGACTGCGCACCGGGTGAGCCAGGCATCGTTATCGTGCGCGGGCCCTCGGTCTTTCCCGGCTACCTGGGTCAGGAGCAGGCCGCGCACTGGCTCGACGGCGGCTGGCTGGACACGGGCGACCTTGGCTACCTGGACGCGGACGGCTGGCTGTGGATCACAGGCCGCGCCAAGGACCTGATCATCCGCGGCGGACACAACATCGATCCGAAAATGGTGGAGGAGGTGTTGTTCGGTCATCCGGCGATCCAGGATGCCGCTGTGGTCGGCGCGCCCGATGCGCATGCCGGCGAGGTACCGGTCGCCTACGTCGTTTTGAAGCCGGGAGCGAGCGCCTCCGCGGATAGCGTCCTGCGGTACGCCGCCGAACACATGCCAGAGCGCGCAGCCATTCCAAAGTACTGCTTTCTGCTGCCAGAAATGCCGAAGACCCTGGTCGGCAAGATCCAGAAGAACCTGCTGCGCGTCGATGCCATCGAGCGGATGTTCCGCGCCGCGCTCGACGGTATCGGCCGAGGCGCAGAGGTGCAGGCCACGGACCGGGGCAGCCGCGGCTTCTTCGTGGAGATCCGGGTGCCGGCGGGCGACGCCGACGATGCGGCCCTGGCCGGCGCGCTGCGCTGCTTCACCATTCCCTATGCGGTCCGACATATCGAAGAAGCCTGACCATCAGACGACCCATCGACTGACGAACAGCCGGCAAATGGCTGTTCGCCAGTGCCGCTTGGGCAAAGTTCGCCCGCGACATCGGTATCGCCGGGGTGGCGCCTGAGCGGCCGGCGTCCGGCCATCGATCGCACTCGTTAAAAGGAATCGCCGT
>BBSL01000276.1 GCA_001319865.1 Burkholderia sp. E7m39
CCTGTTGCACGACGTGATTGCGCCTACCGTGCCACACGCGCTGGGTGGCATGGCGCGCGCTGACACGCGGCAGTTGCTCGAACAGGCCGCGCACTTTTTCGAGAAAGTCTGGGCGCCGCTGGACGGCCCCGGGGATGAAGAAGGCTGCCATTTCGACAACGGCGCGGTCAGGACGCCGTCCGGCTACCTGGGCGGCTACGCCTCGCTGTGCGAGACCGGCTGGAACCGGGTCTCGGTCCCAGAGGAATTTGGCGGAGCCGGCCTGCCAGAGGGCATCGATCAGGCCGTGCGTGAGTTCTCCGCGTCGGCCTGCAATTCCCTCGGCCTCTACGCGATACTGACCGCCGGCGCGCACGCGACAGTACGCCGTACCGGCGCGCCGTGGATGCTGAAGCACGTCGTCCCGGCGATGGTGCAGGGCCGCTGGGCCGGCACGATGTGTCTGACCGAACCGCACTGCGGAACCGACCTGCGGCTGATGAAGACGCGTGCGGTGTCACAGCCGGACGGTAGCTGGCGCCTCAGCGGCACCAAGATCTTCATTTCCGGCGGCGACCAGGATTTGACGGAGAACGTCATCCACCTGGTGCTGGCGAAGGTCCCGGGCGAGGATGGACGCATCCGCGACGATCTGTCGACGATCCGGCTTTTCCTGGTATCCAAGCGTGTGGTGGACCCCAATAGCGGCACGCTGGGCGGATCGAACGGTGTCGTCGTGGCCGGGATCGAGCACAAAATGGGCTTGCGGGGTAGCGCGACCTGCACGTTGTCATTCGAGGATGCGCTGGCCTATCCGCTGCGGGAGTCGAGCCAGCCGGGCGGCACGCAACGCAGGTCGTCGGCTGGCATGAGCGGCATGTTCGACATGATGAATTCGGCGCGCCTCGTCACCGGATTGCAGGCGTTGTCGTCGGCAAGCCGCGCCTACGGACATGCGTCCCACTACGCCCGCGAGCGGCTGGCCGGCCGGGCCGCCAGGGCGGAGGATCGCACCGGCGGCTCGGCGGACCCCATCGTGGCGCACCCAGACGTGCGCCGACTGCTGCTGAAGCAGGCGTCCTTCCTCGAAGCCGCCCGCGCACTCGCGCTACACGTGACAGCGCTGCTCGACGAACCCGACGAAGCACTGCGCGTCAGCCGGAACGCGATCGGCAGCCTGCTGACGCCGGTCGTCAAGGCATTCTTCAGCGACCGTTCCTTCGAGTCGGTCAACGACGCCATGCAACTGATGGGCGGGCACGGCTATATCCGCGACAACGGCATCGAGCAGCTCGTGCGGGACTGTCGCATCTTTCAGCTCTATGAGGGGGCCAACGGCGTGCAAGCGCTGGATCTCGTGCTGCGCAAGCTCCCTGCGGGCGGCGGCCAGGCGCTGGCCGGGTTTCTCGATATGGTCGATGCCACTGCATCGGAGGCGGCACAGCGCGAGCCGTTGCGCCCGCACGCCGACGCGCTAAGGCGAGCGGCGCAGGAGATCCGTGACTGCGCGAAGTGGCTTGCTGACCCGTCGCGCAACCCATACGACTCCGGCGCGGCCTCCACTGATTTCCTGGCCATGATGGGTGTCGTCGCCTGCGCCTGGATGTGGCTGCGGATGTCGGACGTCGCGCTTGGCCTGTTGCCGGATGCGGAGAACGCAACTTTCCTGCGCCGCAAGCTGGAACTCGCCCGTTTCTGGTTCGCGCGTGAACTGCCGCTGGTCCTGACGCTGCGGCAGCGTGTGGAGACGGGCGCAGCCTGCCTGATGGCGCTGCCGGCCGAGGAGTTCTGACCAGTCAATATCTTTTTACAAGGAACTTCGTCGATGAAGACTCAGATCACTGAGTTGTTCGGCATCGAGCATCCCATCATTCAGGGTGGCATGCACTACGTCGGGTTCGCGGAACTGGCCGCAGCGGTGTCGAATGCGGGTGGCCTGGGCATCATTACTGCACTGACGCAGCCAGGTTCGGACGCCTTGGCCCGAGAGATCGGGCGATGCCGGGAAATGACCAACAAGCCGTTCGGTGTCAATCTGACCTTTCTGCCGTCGCGCAATCCGCCGGACTACCCGGGCTATGTCCGGGCGATCATCGATGGCGGGGTTCGGATCGTCGAGACGGCCGGCAACAATCCCCAGCAATGGCTGCCGACGCTGCACGAAGCGGGTATCCGGGTCATCCACAAATGCACGTCGGTGCGCCATGCACTGAAGGCCGAGAGTATCGGCTGCGATGCGGTCAGCGTCGACGGCTTCGAATGCGGCGGCCATCCGGGTGAGGACGACGTCCCCAACTTCATTCTGCTACCCCGTGCCGCGGATGAACTCAAAGTGCCCTTTATCGCTTCGGGCGGGATGGCAGACGGCCGCTCGCTGGTCGCCGCGTTGGCGATGGGCGCGGCCGGTATCAATATGGGAACCCGCTTCGTTGTGACGGAAGAGGCGCCGGTACATCGGAAGGTCAAGCAAGCCATCATTGCGGCAACGGAACTCGATACACGACTTGTCATGCGCCCGCTGCGCAATACCGAGCGTGTACTGAACAATGCGGGGGTTGAGCGTCTGCTGGAGAAGGAAAGGCGCCTGGGGGAGGACATCACCTTCTCCGACATCGTCGAAGAGGTCGGCGGTGTTTATCCGCGTGTGATGCGGGACGGCAACCTCGACGCGGGCGCCTGGTCCTGTGGGATGGTCGCCGGACTCATCCACGACATTCCGCGGGTAGGAGACCTGATCGACAGGATCATGCGTCAGGCGGAGGAGATCGTCGCGACGCGACTTCAGGGAATGTTGTCGCTTGGCTAAGCATTTGGGAACCGTCAGGGAGACAGGGAAATGCGTGGAATCGTAGCGAGGATCAAGGTGAAGGAGGGCCGGGAGGCCGAGTTCGAAGCGCTGGCGGCCAGCCTGGTTGTGAAGTCCCGCGCGGAAGACGGGTGCCTTTCGTACGAGCTGTGGCGTTCGGAGGAGGCAGGTGAATACGTGTTTGTCGAGCGCTATGTCGACGAGGCGACTGCTCAGGCGCACGTCAAATCCGATCACTATCGCCGGATCGGCCGCCAGATGGGTGCACTTATGGATGGTGCGCCGACCGTGCTCCGACTGGCCGCGATGGACCTTGCTGGCCGGCCTGAGCCCGGCTGATCCAGAACTCGCTGGAAACGGCAGATCTGATGCCGAGCGCTCCAAGCGAATGGAACAGTGGCTCGGCCATTTCGCGGCGATGACGCGAAGTAGTTGGATCTGGGCGTCCTTGAGGCGATTCGGCAATACGTCGCCAATGGCGTGCGGCCGCCCGCGAGAAGGCTGCCATAGCGAGTCTTGTAATCAACAGGAAAATTGAGTTGATGACGAATCGTGGTAGTCGAATCAGCTGCGTTGGCGCTGTGCGCGCAAGGCTCGCCCGTGGAATGTAATCCGGGGGAAGCGAAGGCGCTTGGCGGGCGGCGAAGTTTTTTTGGCGCTGACGGAACCGCCAGCAGTAAGTCGTTCAGAGCTATTACCACCGGCATGACGCGCCCGCCGCAGTCAGCCGAAGCAGCAACCTGGGCGCCGAGCTCGACTACGGGCCTCGTGGTCCGCAGCACCGCAACAACCTGCAGCTCCGGTCCTGTACGTTGGATATAAAGACATGATCGAGACCACGAGTATCCACCGCCTTCCTCTCGTCGGCACCGGCGTCGTTGGCACGCGAGCCGGACCGCGCCGTTCGACCTGAAGCGTCGGTTTTACGAGCATGCGATCCTGAGCGCCCAGGATCGCATTCTGCGCCGTCTCGAGGCGGTGTTTGGCTCATGTGCACTGTCCACGTTCGTTGACGACGGACACCTAGCCACTGCGAATCAGCCGCGTGATGGAAGGGCGTCCGTCAAAGTCGTTTGCATTTCATCGACGTGCTGTTTCTGCGATATCATTTTCTGGGCAGTATCTGGTCGAAGGGCAGATGCGGGTAGCAACTCCGCATCCGCTTGAGGTAAATGTCGGCAAAGCACCCGTTGTCCCCGGAAAACTGGCGTGGATGACCGGACCACTCAGTTAACCGCCGTTGAACCGCGGACAGCGCGACCGGCAGTAGTGGGTCGACAAGACTCATTTGCCGTTCCGGTGGGCGGGCCGTTCCCTTCTGCCATTGGCGCAAGCAGCAATGGTCTCGAAGTTCTGCGTCTTTAATACTGCTTTAGCCGAGCCTGTGCTGAGTCTCCCCGTTGCGGTCCATGGAGCGACGGTAAGTACCAGTGGTATTTTTCGGTATCGTCGGTGTATGGGCTGGCTGCATCCTCGTCCAGAAAAGGATGTAGCCGTTGGATTGACAATCGAGTGGGGTTATCAATTCCTTGAACGTCGCGCCGCCAACAAGTCCACTACGACGTTCTGATGTGTATTCGAATGGACCCGTTCGCTCTAGGCTGTTGAAGAAATGCTCTGTCGGAGCATTCCCAACAATTCCTTTGCGGCTCATTGAGCATCGCATGCCATATCCGGCCAGCTTTGCCTAGAAGGGTCCGACGGTGGCCCGAGCCCGGTGCGCAGCATCACTCGGACGGGGGCAATCACGGCGAGAGTCATGACTCGGCCGATATCGTGACCGATGCGCTGATGATCGCGTGGCGGCTTGATCGACCAGCTGACGACTTCGCATTTGAAAAGATCCAGCAGGATCGCCAGATACAGCCCGCCATCGTCGGTCCAGATGTAGTTGATATCAGAGATGAAAACCAGGTTCTGCGCCCTCGGCGTGACGTTGCGCCATCAGATTCTCAGTGACCGGCAGCGTGTGCCTCGAGTCCGTCGAGATTGCGATAACGGCGTCTGTGTAGGACGTGGATACCATAGTCGCGCATCAGACGCTCAACCCGCCCCTTGCTGGCCGGAAGGTCCCGGGCTACGAATAGCAATACAACTCAGACCAGTTCCGCACGTGGACGCAACAACACGACGTATAAGAATCAGTGATCAATTAACTTAAGCATCGCCACATATGTGAATCGCCGAAACGATTTCTTCGCCTAAAGATGCGAAATATGCTCTCCAAAATCCCACTGCTTCTTCTGCAGACACCTGATCTGGAAGACACTCGATCTCGAAAACGTCACAATCTGAAAGGTGTCCAAACATGCACCATCTCTTCAAGGCCGCGTCTGCTCCGTCGCTAATGAGACTGATGATATTCGCGCGGCGTTGCTCTATGCTCCCCGCGACATAGTCAATAAACAGGCTGGAATCTGATGGTCGAGAGACCCCAAAAACCTGGTATCGAATCGGATAAGGTGAGCCTTCCATCGTACCCTCCTTCAGTCTCTATCGATCGCTAAACATTGATGGTGCAACGAGCAGTATTCTTCTCGCGTGTAGCAAGCCCGTCGGCAGGCATGTGCTCGATCGCCGCAGAGGCCTTCTGCCGTGATAATTGCTCCATCGAGCACGTGTTTGAGCCGTCAGCGTATAGGAAAAAGATTGGCAACTATGTGCGCTGCCGCTTATGGGAGTCACAGATGCCGCAGTTTGAGCGCTCAACGTGAGAAATTCGCAAGGGCGCAAACCGTCTGTCCTGCCGTGCCGTTGCTGTTCGACACGCGCTTCGCGCCGGAGCCCTGGTGATCTGGCCGCGTAGAAGATTCGACGCGAAGATCCATGGACTGGGGCAGGCCGATCTTGGGGTCGACCTCTGGGCAGTGGTGGTAGGGATTGGATTACGCGGGCAATGGACTATCGAAACCGGCGGCTGCCGGGACTGGCAGCCCTTTGGGTGCGTGAATCAATCGCGGCGCGGATTTGAGTGGTGGCGTGAGCACGCAGTTTTGGAGCGACCCGTTTCATCCGCGCGAAGACGCGACCTGGATACGAGTTGCCGGCGGCGTCACGGCGCTGCGTTCGCCGCATTCCAGCATCTACGCTCAGGCTGGTTACCGGCCGCAGTGGGCAATGCTGACGGTGGAAGAGGTTAGGCGTGCAGGGTGATCCCGGGCTTCGTTAGCGTGTTGGGCAGAAACTGTCATCGCCGTGTACGTGCGCCAATAGTGCTCCGTGTCTTCCAGGTCACGCCATGCTGCTCGAGGTAGTCTCTGATAAGCTGCCGCACAACCTGGGATGGAGTCAGGTCCTGTGCGGCGCAGAGTTTCTCGAACGCTTCTTTTTTTACGGGGTCAATCAGGACTGTCAGTCGGGCGCTTTTCGATTCCATGGTGGCAGCGAAGGTTGAAACATGTTAATCAAATTATAATGGATTGTTCGCTTTCGCTACAGTAATTGATGTCACTGCGCTCAATCGACAGGCGGGCGCGTGCGTTCCAGGTGGCAGTCCTGGCGACCGCCAGCAGCAACAGGAGCGTCAGATTTGCGTCCGGCCATGCAGAAAACTGCGTCCTGCCTGGGTGAGCGTCGTGGCCCCCCGACCGTTTTCGGAGACGGCAACAAACCCGGCACGAATCAATTCATGAGTGACGGACCAGCTCAGGGCTGGCGTGCTGCGCCCGTAGCGTGGTTGCGAAAGGCGCTTGAGCGTCCAGATCGCTGCATGGCTCAATTTGACTGGCTGAAGGTCAGTAGGCTCGGTCATGTCTCGTTCTTGTAGTGGCGTGGTTCACGATGGGAGAAGCGGGGGAATTCGATCCGGCTGGGGGAGCGTGTCTGGTCAGGTTTGTGCGCAGGCCGTGCGTTCGTCCCAGTCAATCCTTTTGCCGTATTCGATCCTTATCGCCGTTTCGCGTAGATTCAGAGGGTGCATGACCTCGAGGACGCGCGCTCGTGCAAGCGACTCGTCCAGGGATAGGCATGCGGCCGGCTCCTTCCACGCAAAGGCGATGACATTCTCGGGACTGTCCTCCGCCGGCACCACGACCACTGCATCGTCAAAGACGGCCCTGAGTGAGCGGACGCAGCGACGGAAGCCGGAATCGCTAGCTATCAGATTGGCTACCAGCAAACCGTTATCCGGCAACTGTCGCCGGCAGGCCGTATAGAACGCGCCGCTGCACAGTTGCGGCGGCACACCCTCCGCGTTGAATCCATCGACAAGCAGCACGTCGGGATGCTGGTCAGACGAATCGACGTAATGGGCACCATCCGCGCAGATCACCGTGAACCGCTCGTCGTCGGGGGGGATCTGGAACTGCGAACGCAGCGCGAGCACGTCGGGATTGATTTCGACAGCCGTGATGATGGCGTCAGGCACATAGCGGTAGCAATACTTCGCCAGCGAGCCGCCGCCCAGGCCGAGGATCGAAATGCGGCGCGGATTTGGCTGGGACAACAAAAAGCCCATCATGGTCCGCGTATAGCCCAACGCAAGGGCGTAGGGCTCTTGCGCAAGCATGCAACTCTGCACGCCGCTTTCATCGAACTGCAGCGCGACGAAACCGCCCGCCCGTACAATCACAGGTCGCTCGGGTCTTCCATTCTGGCTGGGCCAACGGCTGCGGATCATCGGCCGGTGACTGCAGTGCTGCACTGTGCGCGCGACTGCATATAGGGCACTGCCCCAAGCTCTGAGGCACAGAGTATGGCCGACAGGGTTTGCAGCGCATCCCGCTCGTCAGGTCCTGCCACAAGGATGTGAACGGCTGTGTCCCGTCGGGCCCGCAGCGACATGACCGACATGGCATCTTTGCCATTGACATGGCGACCATTTGCCGCACAGATGACATCGCTGGCAAACGTGACTGCTGTTGCCGCGAATTCCGCCGCTACGGTCTCATCGACTCCCCATCGGGCCGTCACCCGAATCAAAGCATTTACCACAGTGTTTCTCCTTTCCTGCGCGTCGGTTCTATCAGGCCGATACGACCCCCATCGACCTAGTGCAGACGCCGTCCGACAATGTCCGCAAGAAAGCTGCGCAACGCATCGTCCCATGTCTCGCTGTCCAGCATCACGCAGGTGGTATCGATGGATCGCATATCGGCGTCGAGGTAGACCGCGCGGATAGCTCTCGGCGGTAGTGGTTTTCGAAAGAGCCGGCCGTCACCGTCGAGAAAGAGACATGTCTTTCCGCGATACCGGGCGCCACGGACCGAGATCGCGTCGAACACATGGCGCGCCGATGCCTTCGGATAGACAAAAACGATGTTGATTCCGTGAGCTTCGAGACTGTCGGATATCTCCGCAAACCGGTGAAGCATCTGGAACCCGCGTTCCCCGGCCGTGCCGACGCCGACCACGACCAGGCCGTGCTCGCCCTTCATGTCCCGAACGAATCGGCATGCGTGGTCGTGCGACAGCAGGGCAGCACCAGGGTCAATCACGTTCTTTCCTTGCAGGTCTTCGGACGCGTTTCGCACGTCTGTTCGTGGCACCGTCTCAAGACTTGCCACAGGCAGGCCGGCGTCAGCGTATTTCGTCGGACAGGAGCGCAAATCGAATGATAATGACATTATCATAACATGTGTGTGTGAGCAGCATGGATGAGGTGACTCCACGCCCTGTCAGTTCATCGCCGGGGTCGTTGCGGCTTGCGCGCGGGCCGCCACGGGCGCTCCCAAAGATCGTCAAGCAATGGAATGATTGCCAGCGCCGTCGACATGCTTGAAGCCGAGGGCGCCCGTCATGCCGCCTGCAAAAAAACTCGCGAGCATGCCGGAGTCCACCTTGAGTCGCTCCCGGTTGGCGAGAACGGGTTTCGAGGCAGGATCATCGCTCAGCATGTTCCAGTAAAAGAGTTTGCCGAGTTCGATACCGATGTCGGTGACGATGCCCGTCATGTGCGCGGTGCGGATTTCCGCGCCTGACAGCTTGGTGATCATGGCGTTCTGCAGTCCCATGATGAAGCAGAGCAGCACGACGGTTGCGGGCACGAACAAGGTGTCCCGCAGAGCCAGATCACTGCAGACCATGCCGAAGCACAGAAGCAGGGCGGCTTCGAGCATGAGTGGGGAAGCATATTGACTATGCAGGCGCTGACGGCCTCCCCAATTGACGAGCACCGCCGAGCAGGCGGCGCCCAGCAGAAACGAGATCAGCGGGCCAATACCGGCAAGCACCAGCGCGACATCACCCAGCACCGCCTCGTCCGCGATCGCGGAAACAATGCCGCCCATATGCGACGTGTACTGCTTCACGGCCAGATAGCCGCCCGCGTTCTCCGCGCCTGCCACGAACGCAAGGGAAAACCCGAGACGCCTGTTCACCTCGGTACGTCCGTCCTTTCCGGTCAATGTTCGAAAGAAGTGCGCGGGTATGCGTAAAGACTCCTGCCGTCACACGATGTGTATGTGGCCTTGTGTGGGCGTGAATTCCACCGCGTCGGAATTGCGCGCTGGTCTCGGTTCTGAAAGACGGATTGCCATTGTGCAGGCGTGAAAACACGGCGCCGCCGCGAAGCGAAGGGGGTCGTCGCTGCCGTATGGAATCCTGCGGACAAAGCTGATAGGATGATAACCGCATTATCATAGTCTGATAACTGTATGTTCCTGACGCCGGCTCCGTGTTTCCAGGTTCCGGCCTCGCGAGGAGACATCCTATGCAGCGCGGATTTGCGGCAGACGGACCGCTTCGTCAACCGGGCGGTCAGACAGGCCGGCGCTCAGGCGCCGCCTGTCCTGAAGGACGCGCGACGCAAGTTGTTGATCGCATCGCATCCGGTGCGGCAGCGGGCCGAGAATAGGCATACAGCAAAGGCGACGCACGATGGCCTCTCTCACCGTCCTTCCGTTCGTGCTTGCCGTGATCGCCGGTTGGCTCGTCGTCGGGGTGCTGGGGCTCCTCAGCCTACGTCGAACGCGAGTCGTCGCACACGCGCTTTTCCCGGCAGGTGCATTGTTTGGGTTGCTGCTCTGCGCGCTGGGTATTGCCGGCATCGTTTCCCCTCCTCAAGAGGCGATCCTGCCGCTGGGTCTGCCGGGTCTACCGTTCCATGTCAGGCTCGATGCCCTGTCGGCGTATTTCCTGACGGTACTCGGCATGGTTGGCGCGGGCGTCAGTGCCTTTTCCGCCGGCTATTTCCGCAAGGGTGAAGGCACGCCCCCCGGGTTGCTCTGCTTCGAATATCACGTGTGCCTTGCGGGCCTCGCGCTCGTCCTCGTGGCAAACGATGCCTACTCCTTCATGGTCGCCTGGGAAACGATGACGCTGGCGGCAACGTTTCTCGTCATGAGCAACCATCGCATTCCCGAAATCCGGCGAGCCGGCTACCTGTACTTCCTGATTTCGCACGTGGGCGCACTCGCGCTGCTGCTGTGTTTCGGGCTGTTGCAGGCGGGGACGGGCGACTACACGTTTGCCGGCATGCGGCAACAGCATCTGGACATATTCTGGGCATCCATTGCGTTCGCGCTGGCGCTGTTTGGCTTCGGGGCGAAGGCGGGCATCTTCCCGTTGCACGTCTGGTTGCCCGAGGCGCATCCGGCGGCACCGTCGCCTGTGTCGGCACTGATGAGCGGCTTTGTCCTGAAAGCAGGGCTTTACGGCATGCTGCGGACGATGTTCGACCTGCTGCACGTGCAGATCGCATGGTGGGGTGTCGTGATGTTGGCGCTCGGTCTGTTCACCGCACTGTTCGGCGTCGTGTTCAGCGCCATCCAGACCGACATGAAACGGCTGCTCGCCTACTCGTCGGTCGATAACATCGGTCTGATGTTCGTCAGCATGGGGCTCGCGGTCGTGTTCCGGGCGTTCGACATGCCGGCGCTCGCCGCGTTGTCGCTGACGGCATTGCTCTACCAGATCGCCAGCCATGCCGCGTTCAAGAGCCTGCTGTTCATATCGACGGGCTCTGTCCTGCATGCAACGGGTGAGCGCAATCTCGGCCGCCTCGGTGGCCTGATCCGGTTCATGCCATGGACTGCGTGGGTCGCATTGCTGGGCGCGCTTTCGAGTGCGGGGCTACCGCCGTTGAGCGGGTTCGTGTCCGAATGGCTGCTGTTGCAGAGTTTCCTGTTCACGCCCGACCTGCCGAACTCATTCCTGAATATGATCGTTCCGCTCGTCGCGGCGCTGATCGCACTCGTTGCCGCGCTCGCCGGTTACACGATGGTGAAGTTCTTCGGGATCATCTTCCTTGGGCAGCCGCGCGAGCCAAAGCTGAGCTACGCGCGGGATGCCAGCCCGTGGGAGCGTGTCGGCTTCGTCTGGCTCGCGGCGACGTGCGTGCTGCTCGGCCTGCTACCTGTGCAGTTCGTTGCCGTGCTCGATCGCGTGACGCAGGCGCTGATCGGCGCGGGCATCGGGCCAGCAGTTGCCCGGAATGGCTGGTTGCTGCTGGCACCCACAAATACCGGTCGTGCGAGTTACATGCCATTGGTCTTTCTGCTGTTCTTCGTCGGCTGCTGCGCGCTGGCCTGGGTGCTGGTGCGACGGTTCTATCATGGGCGGTTGCGCCGCGCGATTCCGTGGGCTTGCGGCCATCCGTTCGTGAACGCGCGCATGCAGGACACGGCCGAAGGGTTCGGCCAGCCGATTCGCGAGATCTTCGCGCCGCTGCTCAGGATCGAACGGCAACTCCCGACACCCTTCGACGTGCGCCCGACGTATCGCGTCGCCGTGACGGACCGCACGTGGGCGATGCTTTACGAGCCCATCGAGCGCATTGTCAGACGCATCGCGGCGCTGGCCGGCCTGCTCCAGGCGGGCCGCATCGCTGTCTATCTGATGCACAGCTTTCTCGTGCTCATTGTCCTGTTGGTACTGGTCAGACGATGATTACGCTCTCCGGACTGGCCTCGCAACTGCTCGAAATTCTGCTGGCGCTCGCGGCGGCTCCGCTGCTGACCGGCTGGATCAACATGTGCCGTGCCTGGTTGCAGAACCGTCGCGCGCCATCCATCTGGCAGCCATACCGGATGCTGCACAAGCTGTTCAACAAGGAATCGGTCGTCGCGCATCACGCGAGCCCCGTGTTTCGCGGTGCGCCATACGTGATCTTGGGCTGCATGACACTCGCGTGCGCCATCGTGCCGACGCTCTCGACGGATCTGCCGTTGTCGCCCGCTGCCGATGCCGTTGCGCTGGTCGGGCTGTTCGCGCTGGCGCGCGTGACAATCTCGCTCGCCGCAATGGATATCGGCACGGCATTCGGCACGCTGGGCGCACGTCGCGAGATGCTGGTCGGGTTCCTGGCTGAACCGGCTCTGCTGATGGTGCTCTTTTCCGCGTCGCTGATTACCCACTCGACGCTGCTGACGCATATCGTGAGCGCGTTCAGCCACCAGGAGCTTGCGATCTATCCGAGCCTCGCGTTCGCGGGCATTGCGTTCACGATGGTGTCGCTTGCCGAGAACGCACGATTGCCCGTCGACAATCCGACCACGCATCTCGAACTGACCATGATTCACGAGGCGTTGATCCTCGAGTATTCCGGGCGGCATCTCGCGCTGATGGAGTGGGCGGCGAGTCTCAAGCTGTTTGCCTACTCGTGCATCGGACTGTCCTTGTTCGTGCCGTGGGGCATCGCAGAGGCCGGCAATCCCGTCGCGCTGCTGCTCGCCATACCGCTGCTGTTCGTCAAGCTGCTGGTGGGCGGCGTGGCGCTCGCCGTGGTGGAGACGACGAACGCAAAGATGCGCATCTTCCGGGTGCCGGAGTTTCTCGCCACGGCCTTTCTGCTCGCGGTGATCGGCATGCTTGTCCACTTTCTGCTGGGGGCATGAATGCACGGTCTCCACGGTCTTTCGACGCAGATCATCAACCTGTTGGCGGCCGTTTTGTTGATGGTGTCGTTTGCGATGCTCAGCCAGCGCCGCATCCTGTCGCTGATTCACCTCTACACGCTACAGGGTATTGCGCTTGTATTGGCCAACCTCGTTCTGGGCTTTGTCACCGATGACGTCCATCTGTACATCTCGGGGTTGCTGACGCTGATCCTGAAGGTCGGTGTCATTCCCTGGATTCTGTACCGGCTGGTGCAGCGCCTCAACGTGAAAACCGATGTGGAGACGCTGCTCAACATACCGACAACCCTTCTCATCGGAATCGTGCTCGTCATCGTGGCGTTTAACGTGGCGACGCCGATCAGCCAGCTCGCGACTTCGGTTGCGCGCGGCACGCTCGGCATCGCGCTCGCCTGTGTGCTGCTTTCGTTCATGATGATGATCACGCGGTCCAAGGCGATACCGCAGGTGATCGGCTTTCTTTCGATGGAGAACGGTCTTTTTTTCGCGGCGGCAGGGGCGACCAACGGCATGCCGATGATCGTCGAACTCGGCATCGGGCTCGACGTGCTGGTCGGCATCCTGATTCTCGGCGTCTTCATGTTCCAGATCCGCGAGCAGTTCGACAGCCTGGATATCCACCATCTGGAAAAGCTCAAAGATGACTGAAGCGTGGGTTCTGCTGCTCGTCTTCGGCATTCCGCTCGTCGCGGGCGGATGTCTGGCACTCGTCGGACAGCATCGTCTGGCGCCGGAACTCAATGTGGCGTTCAGCTTCCTGACCTTCATTGCGGCGATTCTGCTGGCCGCGCAAACCGTTGCCCACGGTACCGCCTTCGCACTCGGAAAGCTTTTCTTCGTCGATCCGCTCAACGTCTTCCTCGTTGCACTGACGGCATTCGTCGGCTGGACCACGTCGATTTTCTCGCGACCGTACATGCGCATCGAACAGGGGCGCGGCAAGATGACGGCGGCGCGCATGCGTCTGTATCACAGTATGTATCAGCTGTTCGTGTTCGCGATGCTGCTCGCGCTGCTCACTAATAACGTCGGCATCCTGTGGGTCGCAATGGAAGCCGCGACGCTCGCGACGGTGCTACTGGTGAGCGTCTATCGCACCGCCGCCAGTCTCGAAGCGGCATGGAAATATTTCATCCTGTGCGGGGTCGGCATTGCGCAGGCGCTGTTCGGCACGATCCTGCTCTATCTTGCGGCAAGCCGGCAGCTCACGGGCGGCGACGCGTTGCTCTGGACCAGCCTGAGCGCAGTGAAGGGCGTGCTCGATCCAACCATCATGTCCCTTGCGTTTGTTTTCCTGCTGATCGGTTATGGAACGAAGGTCGGCCTCGTCCCGATGCACAACTGGCTGCCGGACGCGCATGCCGAAGGGCCTACCCCGATCTCCGCCGTGCTCTCCGGCCTGCTGCTCAACGTGGCACTGTACGCGGTATTACGTTGCAAGGTGCTTGCCGACGGGGCCTTGCAGAACGGTCTGCCCGGGCGCCTGCTGGTCGGGTTTGGACTGGTAGCGGTGCTGGTCGCCACCTTTTCGCTGTTGCGCCAGAAAGACGTGAAGCGCCTGTTCTCGTACTCGTCGATCGAACACATGGGCTTGATGACGTTCGCTTTCGGACTCGGTGGGCCGACCGCGACATTCGCCGGTCTGCTGCATATGACCGTGCATTCGCTCGTCAAGTCGGCGATCTTCTTCACGGTCGGCCATGCTGCACAGAAGACACACACGCAGATGATCGACGACATTCGCGGGCTGTTGCGCGTGAGCCCGACGGTCGGGTGGGGCATGATGCTGGGGGCGCTGGCCATTCTGGGCATGCCGCCGTTCGGCGTCTTCGCGAGCGAGTTCCTGATCCTGACGACGGCTATTAGCGAACTGCCGTGGGCGACGCCTGTACTCCTCATCGCACTTGCGGTGGCGTTCGCTACCATCTTCGCGCGCGTGCAGCACATGGTATTTGGCGAGACGACGGCAACACCGCTCGAACACCCGCCGGCGCTCCTGCCGGTATTCGTGCATCTGGGCCTCGGTCTCATGCTGGGGATTTACATACCGCCGTATCTTGCTGCGTGGTACCGGCAGGCGGCAGCGATGATTGCGGGGTGACGCATGCGGATCGACTCACTCGGACTTTCGGACCTCACGCGGCTGTCGGCGTCTGCCTGGCTGACACATACCGACGCCGCAACGTGGGTCCGCATCGCCAGCACAGCACGAGAAGAGGGCGGCCGGCTGATCTCGTTGTGGGGTGCTGAAGCGGCCGCGGGCACGTTTGTGATGTCGGCAGGCTATGCGATGCAAGACGGCCTGTTGTGGGTGCAGTTGCCTGTCGCGATGGGCAATGAAGAAGCGGCCGGCTATCCGGACCTGTCGAACATCTTTCCGTGTGCGTCGCGCATGCAGCGTGCCGTCTACGATCTGCTCGGGGTGCGTGCGACGGGCGCGGCGGACGAGCGTCCGTGGCTGAATCACGGTAGCTGGCCAGCCGACTATTATCCGCTTCAGAAACTGTCGTCTGGAACTGAGCGCTTCGAATCCCAGGAAGCGGACTACCCGTTCGTGCAGGTCGCGGGAGACGGTGTGCACGAAATCGCGGTGGGACCGATTCACGCGGGCATTATCGAACCGGGGCACTTTCGCTTCTCAGTCGTGGGTGAGAAGGTACTGCGACTGGAAGAGCGGCTCGGTTATACGCATCGGGGTATCGAGCGGCTATTCGAGCGCACGCCATTGTTGACTGGTTATCGTCTGGCGGGACGGATTGCCGGCGACACGACGGTCGCCTTCGCGTGGGCGTATTGCATGGCCGTCGAACGCGCACTGAACGTCTTTGTTCCGCCACGCGCGCAGTGGCTGCGCGCCGTGCTGCTCGAGCGCGAGCGCGTCGCCAGTCATCTGGGCGATCTCGGTGCGCTTGGCAACGACGCTGGCTTTGCGTTCGGGCTCGCGCAGTTCTCGCGGATGAAGGAAGACTGGCTGCGTCTGAACGACGGGATGTTCGGACATCGCTATCTGATGGATCAGATCGTGCCGGGAGGTATGGCGCGCGATATCGCTGCGCAGTTCGTCGAGGCTGCCACTGAACAGTGCGAGCGAACCGAAGACGCGGTCCGCGCGATGCAGCGCATTTACGACGAGCAGGCGGGTCTGCAGGATCGCTTTACGGGGACGGGCAAGCTCACGGCGAACGTGGCCACGCATTTCAGCGTGTGCGGCCTGGCGGCGCGGGCGAGCGGTCTGTGCATCGACGTCCGCGTGGATCATCCGTTCGCGCCATATGACGAGGTCCAGCCTCACATGATGAGCGACAGCCGGGGCGACGTGGCTGCCCGCGTCGCTGTGCGGTTCAACGAAGTCTATGAGTCGTTGCGGCTGATTCGTGTACTCCTCGACGGTCTGCCTGACGGTGCAGTCGTCGCGCCAGTCGAAACCGGCCAGCCTCCGTCTCGCGGTGTCGGCTGGGTCGAAGGTTGGCGCGGTGATGTGTTTGTGGCCATCGAGACGGGTGAAAACGGGACCATTTCCCGGTGTCATTGCCATGACCCGTCGTGGCAGAACTGGCCGGCGCTGGAGCACGCGATCATTGGCAATATCGTTCCTGATTTCCCGCTGATCAACAAATCGTTCAACCTGAATTACGCGGGACACGACCTGTAATGTGGCAACTTCTCAAACAGATCGCACGGACAGACATTCCGGCCGGGTCCGTCCCGGACACGAACGACGCTTGGAGAACCTCGCATCAGCAGCAGATACAGCGGGAGATTCTCGACGTGCTCGGTCGCGCGTTATGCATCCGCCAGGTCGATGGGGGCTCGTGCAACGGATGCGAACTGGAGATTCACGCGCTGAATAACCCGTACTACAACATCGAAGGGCTCGGTATCAAATTCGTTGCGAGTCCGCGTCATGCGGACATGCTGCTGGTGACGGGTCCGCTCACGCTGAACATGAAGGAAGCAGTGCGTCGGGTATGGGAGGCGACACTCCATCCGAAGCTCGTCGTTGCCGCAGGCGACTGCGCGTGCACGGGCGGCATCTTCAGGGACAGCTATGCCGTGTGTGGACCGCTGTCGAACCTGCTTCCTGTGGACGTCGCCATTCCGGGCTGTCCGCCATCGCCCGTTGATCTGTTAAGAGGCATTCTCACGGCGCTCCGATCAAAACCCGACGCGCTCGCGCCGTAATCAATGTGGGAGAGGCATAGTGGACCGGTTGGGAGCAGTCTGCCTGGCAGTGGTGCGCGAAACGTGGCCGCAGCTTGTCACGCTTGGGGGATTTCTGGTGGCAGTCGGCGTGAGGTTTCCGGGCTGGTTTGTCGCTCTCTCGATAGCAGTTGTTGGCGCTGTCGTGTGGCACATTGGCCGCCGCATTGAATCGGGCGGAGCGTCAGCGCGTCATGCTCCTATGCTGGGTGCCGTTCTTGTGGGCAGCGGACTGGCGTCGATCGTCCTAACGCTGAAATGGTGGTTCGTGGAAAAGCAGATGCAGTTACCCTCTGGCAGTCTCCTGTATCTGGCCGGCCACGCTGAAGCGACAACGAATCCCTCACTGGCATGGTCAAGCGTGTTGACCCAGTGGAGCTCATGCCTGGTTTTCCTTGCCATCGCCGCCATCTGGGCAATTCGTAGCGGTCGCGTGGACTGAGCATCGGGACGGTCGGCGCACGGTTCAACTATCTCTGCCTTTCCGGCCGGTCTGCGACATCGTGGTGATGCAAGCCGGGATAGCAGCGTGCGCCACGATGAAGGTTTGTCTACTGCCCTGAGTCTCTGGGCGTACCGTGTTCCTTTCCACTGACCGTCTCGGAAGTCACAGACGACCGGACCACGAGCACGGGAATATCGCTGTGCGTGAGCACGTTCTGCGTCTCGCCGCCGAGCAGCAGTGCCTGTACCCCGCGACGACCATGAGAGGCCATCACTATGAGATCGAATTTCTGCTGTATCGCAACGCTGATAATAGCTTGATACGGATGTGCTCGCGTCGCGGTTATGGTCTTGCATTCGACGCCAGCGAGGCTCGCTTCAAACGATGACGAGCGTGCACTCGAAGAACGACTTGCGCGCGGGCGTTTGTGAAAGACCCATCGTACCGGGTATTGCGCGTATAGTGGTTTCACATGCCA
>BBSL01000277.1 GCA_001319865.1 Burkholderia sp. E7m39
TTCAGAGCGTCGGAAGAATGCGCATGCGCGTGGCATGCGCGCCGTGAGTGCGCCTGAAAGCGCGCGGCGTTCGGGCTATTGTCGCCGAACGCCGCTTCGCGGTCACGCGCAGCGTATCGCCGCGCGCAGGTGACGTGTGGGCGCGGACTGCAGCTTTATGCCGCGCGCGCCTCTTGCGTGCCGTCGATCAGCGCGACGCCCGTCAGCTTTTCCAGTTCAGCAAAGCCGATGTCGGAAAAGATTTCGCGCACGACGAGGCCGTCCTTCGTCACGTCGATCATCGCGAGGTCCGTGTAGATGCGGTCGACGCAGCCGACGCCCGTCACCGGATACGAGCACTCGGCGACGATCTTGCTTTCGCCCTGCTTCGTCAGATGTTCCATCATCACGAACACCTGCTTCGCACCGATGGCCAGATCCATCGCGCCGCCGACGGCGGGAATCGCGTCGGGCGCACCCGTGTGCCAGTTCGCGAGGTCGCCCGTCGTCGAGACCTGGAACGCGCCGAGCACGCAGTAGTCGAGGTGGCCGCCGCGCATCATCGCGAACGAATCCGCGTGATGGAAGAACGCGCCGCCCGTGAGCAGCGTGACGTGCTGCTTGCCGGCGTTGATCAGTTCGTCGTCTTCCTCGCCTTTGGCGGGCGCCGGGCCCATGCCGAGCAGGCCGTTTTCGCTGTGCAGGAAGATTTCCTTATTCGCGTCGAGGTGATTCGCCACCAGCGTCGGCACGCCGATGCCGAGGTTCACGTAAGCGCCTTCAGGAATGTCCTGCGCGACGCGCTTGGCCATTTCATCGCGGGTCAGTCGTTTCATGTCAGGTCTCCTTCAGGCTGCTTGCTCGGGACGCTGCGCCTCGTGCGCGGCTTGCGGCACTTCGACGATGCGCTGCACGAAAATGCCCGGCGTGACGATCACTTCGGGGTCGAGCGCGCCGAGCGGCACGACTTCCGACACCTGCACGATGGCCGTCTTCGCGGCGCTCGCCATGATCGGGCCAAAGTTGCGCGCCGTCTTGCGATAGACGAGGTTGCCCCAGCGGTCGCCCTTGTACGCCTTGATCAGCGCGAAGTCTGCGTGCAGCGGCGATTCGAGCACGTAATGCTTGCCGTCGATCTCGCGCGTTTCCTTGCCTTCGGCGAGCTTGGTGCCGTAGGCCGTCGGCGTGAAGAAGCCGCCGATGCCCGCGCCCGCCGCGCGAATCCGCTCGGCCAGATTGCCTTGCGGCACGAGTTCCAGTTCGATCTCGCCCGCTCGATAGAGCGCGTCGAACACATACGAATCCGTCTGACGCGGGAACGAGCAGATGATCTTGCGCACGCGCTTCGCCTTCAGCAGCGCGGCGAGGCCCGTGTCGCCGTTGCCGGCGTTGTTGTTGACGATGGTGAGTTCTTTCGCGCCCTGTTCGATGAGCGCGTCGATCAGCTCGGACGGCATGCCCGCCGTGCCGAAGCCGCCGATCATGACGGTCGCGCCGTCGTGCACGTCGGCGACGGCCGACTGAAGTGACTCGTAAATCTTGTTGATCATGTCGATTTCCTCTGGAACGCGTGGTTCCGCGCCGCGCGACCCGCCGACGAGGGGCGGCACACGCGCCGGACGGTCTCCACGTCCGCTGACGTCCTGCCAGGTGCTGCGTGACCGGATGGCATGCAGACCTGCTGCTGGCTGCATGAGCTTGCGCCCGCCTTCCATTTTCGCGCCGCATTAACTTCCTAAAAAGTTCTTTATGCGAACACAGTTTCGTTTAGCGAACGTACCGGCGCATTATGGTTTGCGCCCGCGTCTCTTGTCAAGGCAAGGAATTCGTGGTTTGCCCTGGCGCCTGTCGCCTGACGGGAACGCTCGCTTCAGTCGTCGAACGGCAGGCCGGCATAATTCTCCGCCAGCATTCGCGCCGCAGCATCCGAACGCGCGACGTAGCGCAGTTCGGACAGCTTCAGGCGGTTGACGAACGGCGTGTCGTCGAACGATGGATGCAGCATGTTCGTCATGAAGTACGAGAAATGCTCGGCGCGCCACACGCGCGCCAGACACGTCGACGAATACGCGGCGAGCAGATCGTCGCGGCCGTCGCGGTAGTGTGCCGCGAGCGCTTTCGAGAGCACCCGCACGTCGGCGACGGCGAGGTTCATGCCTTTGGCGCCCGTCGGCGGCACGATGTGCGCGGCATCGCCGGCGAGAAAGAGCCGGCCGTACTGCATCGGCTCGCACACGAAGCTGCGCATCGGGGTCACGCCCTTCTGCGCGATTTCGCCGATCGCGGGCAACCAGCCGTCGGCGTTGTCGAAGCGCGCGTGCAGCTCGGCCCAGATGCGCTCGTCGGGCCATTGCGCGAGGTCTTCGTCGGGACGGCATTGCAAATAGAGGCGCGTCAGTTCCGGCGAACGCATGCTGAACAGCGCGAAGCCCCGTTCGTGATGTGCGTAGACGAGTTCGTCGCAGGTCGGCGCGGCGTGCGCGAGGATGCCGAGCCACGCATACGGATAGATCCGCTCGAATGTTTGCAGCGCAGCAGCGGGGATCGAATCGCGCGAGATGCCGTGAAAGCCGTCGCAGCCCGCGATGAACTCGCAATCGATGCGCTGCGCGATGCCCTCATGCGTGAACTGCACGCACGGCTTGTCCGTCGTCAGATCGTGCAGCGAGACGGCGGACACGTCGAAATACAGGGGCTGCTGATGGTCGATGGCCGCGGCGATCATGTCGCGCACCACTTCGTGCTGGCCGTAGACGGTGATTGCGCGGCCGCCCGTCAGCGCCGTCAAATCGATCCGGTGCCGCGTACGTTCGAACAGCAGTTCGATGCCGTGATGCACGAGCCCTTCGCGCTGCATCCGGCTGCCGAGTCCGGCTTGCGTGAGCGTATCGACGGTGCCCTGTTCGAGCACGCCCGCGCGTATGCGCTGCTCGCAGTGCTCGCGCGAACGGCTTTCGAGCACCACGGAAGCGACGCCCGCGAGCCTCAACAGATGCGACAGCAGCAATCCCGCAGGACCCGCGCCGATAATGACGACCTGAGTGCGCATCGTATGTCTCCCGAGTTGTTATTCGACTATTCAAACGATTGTCGGCGCTTTCCCGACTATCCGACAGCGCGATTTCCAGGATAGGTTGTATACGCCGCGCCGATACTGCGCGGCATGGTTTCCAATCCGCCTCCAGCATGGCCGAACTCGATCTCAACCTGATTCCCTACCTCGTCGCGCTCGAAGACATGCGCAATGTGAGCCGCGCCGCCGAACGTCTCGGCGTGAGCCAGCCGCGCGTGAGCACCGCGCTTGGACGGCTGCGCGAGTACTTCAACGATCCCCTCTTCGTGCGAACGTCGCGCGGCATGGAGCCGACGCCGCGCGCGCTCGCGCTGATCCCGGCCGCCCGCGAGGCGCTCGCGCGCATCGAGAAGGGCATGCTCGAATCGCAGGACTTCGATCCCGCGACCTCGACGCACACGTTCTCGCTCGCGCTGTCCGACGTCGGCGAAATCGTGTTTCTGCCGCGGCTTTTGCAGCTGTTCGCCGAGCGTGCGCCGCATGCGAATCTGCGCTCCGTGTCGCTGCCGCCGGCGCACGTCGAACGAGGGCTCGAATCGGGCGATGTCGATCTGGCTGTCGGCTACTTTCCCGATCTGTCGGGCAACAACTTTTTCCAGCAGCGTCTGTTTACGCACCGGTTCATCTGTCTGATGCGCAGCGATCATCCGCTCGCGGGCGCGCCGCTGACGCTCGATCAGTTCATCGCGCTCGGGCATGCCGTCGTGCGTGCCGAAGGACGCAGCCAGGAAGTGCTCGAACAGTACCTGGAAAAGAAACGCATCCGCCGGCGCGCGGTGCTCGAAACGCCGCACTTCATGAGCCTGCCGTTCATCCTCGCGCGCACCGACCTGATCGCGACGGTGCCGCATGCGATCGGCTTCGCGTACGTGTCGGAGCACGCGTCGATCACACTCGTCGAGCCGCCTTTGCCGCTGCCTCGCTTCGATTTGCGCCAGCACTGGCATCGCAAGTTTCACAACGATCCGCGCGCTAGCTGGCTGCGCGGCATCGTCGCCGAGCTGTTCAACGATGCGAAGGACGAGTGGCCGAAGTAGGTTCCGACGCAGCGGTTGAAGCAGCGCGGACCGGTCCACCTGTGCAAAGCCCTGCTCGGCGTAGGGCCGCGAAACATGGAACAATGCCGCAACATGCGCTGCGCGCCTGACTCGAACTGGAGCGAAGGATGACGATGAAGAAAACCACGCCCGCTGACACACCCGGCCGGCCATCCCGCGAGGAAGCCGAAGATGCCGTGCGAGTGCTGCTGCGCTGGGCCGGCGACGACCCGCGACGCGAAGGTTTGATCGATACGCCTGCGCGCGTGGTTCGCGCGTACGAAGAATTCTTTGCGGGCTACCAGGTGGAGCCGCGCGACATCCTGGCTCGCACGTTTTCGGAAGTCGACGGCTACGACGAGATGATCGTGCTGAAGGACATTCGATTCGAGAGTTATTGCGAGCATCACATGGTACCGATCATCGGCCGCGCGCACGTCGCTTATCTGCCCGAGCATCGGGTGGTGGGTATTTCGAAGCTGGCGCGGCTTGTCGATGCCTTTGCCAAGCGTCTGCAGATTCAGGAAAAGATGACGGTGCAGATCGCCGATACGCTCGACGAAGTATTGCAGCCGAAGGGCGTGGGCGTGATTCTGGAGGCGTCGCATCAATGCATGTCGACGCGCGGCGTGCACAAGGCGGGCGTCGAAATGGTGACCTCGCGGATGTTGGGGACTTTTCGGACGGATGCGTCGACGCGGCGCGAGTTTTTGTCGATCGTGAATAGTCCTACTTCGGTTTCTGTGGCGAATACTTAGCGGGTTTTTGTCTGCGACGCTGAGGGTGTGTTTGTGATCTGCCTTCACGGCGCGGGCGTTGCCGGTTTGTGTTGCCGTTTGTGTTGCCGTTTGCGTTGCCGTTTGCGTCGGCATCCGCGATGGCGCCTTCGCGGCGCAGGCATTTCCGTTGTGTGTTGCCCTTTGCGCTGGCATCCGCGCTTGCGCCTGCGCGGCGCAGGCGTTGCCGTTGTGTGTTTTGCCCCTTGCGCGGGCATCCGCGTTGCGCCTGCGCGGCGCAGGCGTTGCCCCTGTGCGGGGCGGCCCCTACTTTTCTTTGCCGCCGCAAAGAAAAGTAGGCAAAAGAAAGCGGGCTCACACCGTCAGCGCTTGTTTCTACCCACGGGCCCCCGACGTCCCCATGTTTCATGCGGCAACGCTCTGGCTTTTGCTCGCTGCCAACGTGCTTGCCGTGCGCCTCACCCGCTTCACGTGTGCGTACACCGGTTGGCCGCGTGCATGACTTATATGTTCTTTTGCGGCAAACCGTATGTAGGTTGTCTCGCCGTTGAAGACAGCGCCCGAACGGAAAACCATCGCAATGCGAAGCCTCAATGCAGGCCTAAATTCGAAGCCTGATTTCGAAGCCTGATTTTGAAGCCTTCGCGTGCGGTGCGACGGCCGACACAGAGTTTGCCGCATGGCGGCCTGAACCATACGGCGTGCGTGATCGTCGTACGGATGTGCGAAGTGGGTGATGTGTCATTTAGCGCGTTGGCAGCCGATCGCGACTGGAACGCTGCCGTATGAAGTGTGGGGACGTTGGGGGCCCGTGGGTGAGTGTCAAGGATTGGCGGTGTGAGCCCGCTTTCTTTTGCCTACTTTTCTTTGCGGCGGCAAAGAAAAGTAGGTGCCGCCCCGCACAGGGGCAACGCCTGCGCCGCGCAGGCGCAACGCGGATGCCCACGCAAGGGCAAAACACACAACGGCAACGCCTGCGCCGCGAGACGCTAACGCGGATGCCCGCGAAAAGCGCAACACACACCGGCAACGCCCGCGCCGCAAAGGCGCAAGCGCAGATGCCCGCGCAAAGGGCAAACCTACAACGGCAACACCGCGCCGCGAAGGCGCCATCACAGCTGCCGGCCAGGCAGAAACCCCAAACCGCCCGGCTGCAAGCCAAAAAACCAACCCAACACCGCGGACAAAACAAAGCACATCCCCGACAAGCAAAACCAAACCTCACCCAAAGCAAGAAAACCGAAGGCAAAGTACCAACCACAAGCCGCTTGCAAAGCAAAAAACAGGCGGAAAACAACGGAAAACTTGTCATGCCGCACGTACTGCCAGACCGACTGTTGCCGGGCGCTCCATACCCATTGGGCTCGAGCTGGGACGGACTCGGCGTGAACTTCGCCGTGTTCTCCGCCAACGCGCAAAGAATCGAGCTATGCCTGTTCGAACCGACCGGCCGAAAAGAGCTAAAACGCTATGCCCTCCCGGAATGCACCGACGAGGTCTGGCACGGCTATCTGCCCCACGCCCATCCCGGCACCGTCTACGCGTTCCGCGCCCACGGCCCCTATCAGCCGCAGCAAGGCCATCGCTTCAACCCGCATAAGCTGCTGCTCGATCCGTACGCGCGAAAACTCATCGGACAGTTCCGCTGGTCCGATGCGCTGTTCGGCTATCGCGTCCATTCGAACAGAATGGATCTGTCGATCGACCGCAGAGACTCCGCGCCCGCGATGCCCAAATGCGTCGTCGTCGACGAAGCTTTCGACTGGTCCCACGACACGCGCCCCAACGTGCCGTGGAGCGAAACGGTCATCTACGAAACGCACGTGCGCGGCGCGTCGATGCTGCGCAAAGACCTGCGCGCGCCCGAACGCGGCACGTTCGCCGCGCTCGCGTCGCCGGAATTCATCGAGCATCTGCTGAAGCTCGGCGTCACGGCCGTCGAACTGCTGCCCGTGCATGCGTTTCTCAACGACCGCTTTCTCGTCGAGCGCGGGCTGCGCAACTACTGGGGCTACAACACGGCCGCGTTCTTTGCGCCGGAGCCTTTGTATCTGTCGACGCACCGGCTGGATGAAATGCGCATCGCCGTCCGTCAACTGCACGCGGCGGGAATCGAGGTGATACTCGACGTCGTCTACAACCACACGTGCGAAGGCAATGAAATGGGCCCCACGGTGTCGTGGCGAGGACTCGACAACGCCAGCTATTACCGCCTCATTCCCGGCGACGAGCGCCATCACATCAACGACACCGGCTGCGGCAACACGCTGAATCTGCCGCATCCGCGCGTGCTGCAGATGGTGATGGATTCGCTGCGCTACTGGTCGACGGCGTTCAATATCGACGGCTTCCGTTTCGATCTCGGCGTCACGCTCGGGCGCGAGCACTCGGGCTTCGATCCCGGCTCGGGTTTCTTCGACGCGCTGCGCCAGGACCCCGTCCTGTCGCAGCGCAAGCTGATCTCCGAGCCGTGGGACATCGGTCCAGGCGGCTATCAGCTCGGCAATCATCCGCCCGGCATCAGCGAATGGAACGACCGTTTTCGCGATTCCGTGCGCCGTTTCTGGCGCGGCGACGCGGGCATGCGGCCGGATCTCGCCGCGCGGCTGACGGGTTCGGCCGACCTGTTCAACCGGCGTTTTCGCAAGCCGACGGCGTCCGTCAATTTCGTCACGTCGCACGACGGCTTCACGCTCGCCGATCTCGTCTCGTATTCGCACAAGCACAACGAGGTCAACAAAGAAAACAACAACGACGGCCACAATGAAAATTTCAGCTCGAACTGGGGCGTCGAAGGTCCGACCGACGAACCCGCCGTCGTCGAAACGCGCGAGCGCGTGTCGCGTTCGCTGATCACGACGCTGTTCGTCGCGCTCGGCACGCCGATGATGCTTGCCGGCGACGAGATGGGCCGCACGCAGCGCGGCAACAACAACGCGTACTGCCAGGATAACGAAATTTCGTGGATAGATTGGGAACGTGCCGCGCTCCCACACGGGCGCAAAATGACTATGTTCTTCGCGCGCGTGATTGCATTGCGCAAGCAGCATCCGCTGCTGCGCGAAAACCGCTTCCTGTTCGGCGATCGTGAAGTGTTGCCGGGCCTCTACGATATCGGCTGGTTCGACGAACAGGGCGAGCCGCTCACCATCGAAGCATGGCAAGACCACGAAGGCCGCGCCTTCACGCTGCGGCGCGCGGGCCCGGGTCTGAACGGAGAAACGGAAGTATTGTTGATGATGTTGAACGCATCGGCGGCGGCGTTGCGCTTCGCGCCGCCGCCGCCGCACCTGGAATGGCATGTGCTGCTGGATACGGCGGACCCCGAGGCGCCGCCTGCGCCGCTCGCCGCGCCCGATGTCGAAGTTGCCGCGCACAGCGTGGTCGTGCTCGCGGCACAGCCGACGGGCGAAGCAGACTGGCAGGCGAGCTGGCGCGCGGGCGCGCATTACGGGCCGCGTCTGTTGACGGCGCTGCCGCCGGACCCCGGCACATCGATGCCGGACCCGGAACAGCCCGCGTAATCCGCGGCCAGCACGGAGAACATGGTGACCAACATGCACGAACGTCCGATCGACCCTCACGCGCATCATTACGCGCACTGTCTGCCGTTCGGCGCGCAGCTGCTCGGCGCGGCGAGCGCGAAGCCGCGCACCCGCTTCAGGCTGTGGGCGCCTTCGTGCGCGAAGGTGCAGGTCGTGATCGAAAACGGCGCGGCGCACGAAGCGTCCGGCGCGCACGACATGAGTTCGACGGGCAACGGCTGGTTCGAAGCGGAACTCGAGTGCGGCGCGGGGACGCTGTATCGGTACAAGCTCGACGGTGCGCTGCTGATTCCCGACCCCGCCTCGCGCTTTCAGCCGCAAGATGTGCACGGTCCGAGCGAAGTAATCGACCCGCGCGCCTACACGTGGCAGCACACGCAATGGCATGGACGGCCTTGGGAAGAAACCGTGCTGTACGAATTGCATGTGGGCGCACTGGGCGGTTATCGCGGTGTGATGGAGCGTCTGCCCGCAATCGCCGCGCTCGGCGTCACGGCCATCGAGCTGATGCCGCTCAACGACTTCCCCGGCACGCGCAACTGGGGCTACGACGGCGTGCTGCCCTATGCGCCCGACTCTGCATACGGCCGTCCCGACGACCTCAAGGCATTGATTGACACCGCGCATAGTCACGGCCTCGCCGTGTTCCTTGATGTGGTCTACAACCACTTCGGCCCGGACGGCAACTATCTGCATCAGTACGCGAAACCGTTCTTTCGCGAAGGCACGCACACACCGTGGGGTCCGGCAATCGATTTCGGGCGCGGCGAAGTGAGCGAGTTCTTCTGCGACAACGCGCTCTACTGGATCGACGAATTCCGCTTCGACGGACTGCGGCTCGACGCCGTCCACGCCATCGACAACGACGCGTGGCTGCGCACGTTCGCCGATCACGTGCGCAGCCACGTGCAGCACGGACGCCATGTGCATCTCGTGCTGGAAAACGAGCGCAACACGGCGAGCCTGCTCGACACGCACTTCACCGCGCAATGGAACGACGACGCGCACAACACGCTGCACGTGCTGCTGACGGGCGAGCACGAAGGCTATTACGCCGCCTATGCCGATCAACCGATCGAGCGACTCGCGCGCATCCTCGGCAGCGGCTTCGGCTACCAGGGCGACCCGTCGCCGATCCACGACGGCCAGCCGCGCGGCGAACCGAGCGGACATCTGCCGCCGACGTCGTTCGTCGCGTTCCTGCAGAACCACGATCAGATCGGCAATCGCGCGATGGGCGAGCGGCTGCGCACGTTGTGCAGCGACGACGCGTTGCGCGCCGCGACGGGACTGTTGCTGCTGTCGCCGCAGATTCCGCTGCTGTTCATGGACGAGGAATACGGCTCGAAGCAACCGTTCCTGTTCTTCACCGATTACACCGGCGATCTGGCCGATGCGGTGCGCGAAGGACGCCGCAAGGAATTCGCGCGCTTCTCCGCCTTCGCCGACGAAAAGCGCCGCGCGCTGATTCCCGATCCGAACGATCCGCAGACGCTCGCGGCGTCGTCCCCGCCCAGGCGGCCTCGCGACACAGCGGACGACAAAGACGCGCTCGAATGGATGCACTTCTACAAGTCGGCGCTCGCCGTGCGCGCGAAGCTCATCGCGCCGCGCCTGCGGCACGCGAAGGCACTCGGCGCGACCGTGCTGAAAACGGCGAACGGTCAGCAGACGAACGCGCTGACGGCGCGCTGGAAACTCGACGACGGCGAAACGCTCACCATCGCGTTGAATCTGGCGGGCAAACAAGCCGGCGAAGCGGCGCGCCTCGACGAACGGCCCGCCGGCAAAGTGATTTTCGAAACGCCGCCGCGCGCGCGCGATCGCGCCGACGCGGGCGAACTGCCATCGAACGCGTTCGTCGCCTGGCTGACGGGCGACGTCAGCGAATACGCGTTCGGCCATGACGCGCGCAAGCACGTCGAATAGCAACCCTTGCATGAGACGGGAGCGAGGCGCCAATCCGCGCGCTCCCGCCGACAGGAGTGACACGCTTGGCCACGACCCGACGCCCCGGCATTACCCTCGACGCCCTCGCCGCACGCGCAGGCTTCGAAGTCGAATGGGAAGACGCGCATCACAACCGCAAGCGCGTGCCCGACAGCACGCTCGCCGCGCTGCTCGACCGCATGGGTCTGCCGTGCGGCAATGCCACGCAGACTCGCCAGAGCGCGGCCGCGCTCGAAGCCGAATTGTCCGGCCGCAAGCTGCCGCCGCTGATGACGGTCGAGTGCGGGCGCGGCATCGCGCTGCCTGCTGCGTCGGTCAAGTCGGGCAGCCATTACCGGATCGAACTGGAAAGCGGCTCGCTGATCGACGGGCGCTTCACCGCGCCCAAAGGCGAAGCCGCGCTGCTCTCGCCCATCGACGAACCCGGCTATCACACGCTCGTGCTCAACGATCACCGGATGACGCTCGCCGTCGCGCCCGCGCAGTGCTACACCGTCGCCGACGCGTGGCGCGCGCTGCACGCGGATGACGCGAAGCCGCCGCCGCTGTGGGGCATCGCCGCGCAGATCTATGGCTTGCGGCGCATCGGCGACGGCGGCATCGGCGATTACACGGCGCTCGCCACGCTCGCCATCGAAAGCGCAAAGCGCGGCGCGCACGCACTCGCCGTCAGCCCGACGCACGCGATGTTCAGCGCCCTCCCGCAGTCGTTCAGTCCGTATTCGCCGTCGTCGCGTTTGTGGCTGAACGTCACGCACATCGATCCCGCCGCCGTGTTCGGCGCGCAGGCCATGCAAGCCGCGCTCGATGCAGCGGGCGGCACCGAAACCTGGGCGAAGCTCGAAACGCTGCCGCTGATCGACTGGCACACGGCGACGCCGCTCAAGCTCAAGGTGCTGCGCGTGTTGTTCGAGCGCTTCTGCGCCAACGACCGCGCGCAGGATTCGCCGCGCGCGCTGGAATTTCACGGCTTTTGCGAGCGCGGCGGCCGTGCGCTCGAAGACCATGCGCGCTTCGAGGCGTTGCACGCGTATCAGCTGCTGCACGACGGCGAAGGCTACTGGCGCAAATGGCCACAGCCGCTGCAAGACTCGCGCAGCGCCGAAGTGGAAGCGTTCGCCAACGAGCATCGGCATGAAGTCGAGTTCCATCTGTTCCTGCAGTGGCTCGCCGCGAAAGGGCTGTCGCATGCGCAGCACGCGGCGCGCGACGCAGGCATGGCCGTCGGCCTGATCGCGGATCTCGCCGTCGGTTGCGACAGCGGGGGCAGCCACGCGTGGTCGTATCGCGACGACATGCTGCAAGGCGTGTCCGTCGGCGCGCCGCCCGATCTGTTCAACCAGGCGGGCCAGGCGTGGGGACTCACCACTTTCTCGCCGCGCGCGATGCGCAATCAAGGCTTCTCGGCGTTCATCGACATGCTGCGCAGCGCGTTCGCGTTCGCGGGCGGCATCCGCATCGATCACATTCTCGGCCTGCGCCGTCTGTGGCTCGTGCCCGAAGGCGAGCCCGCGAAGAACGGCGCGTACCTGCGCTATCCACTCGAGGACATGCTGCGGCTGATCGCGCTCGAATCGTGGCGGCATCGCGCGATCGTGATCGGCGAGGACCTCGGCACCGTGCCGCCGGGCTTCCGCGAGCGGCTCAGCGAGCATGGGCTGTCGGGCATCCGCGTGCTGTGGTTCGAGCGCACGAAGGACGGCAAGGGCTTCATGGCGCCCGCCGAATGGGATCGCGAAACCGTCGCGACGACGACCACGCACGATCTGCCGACCGTCACGGGCTGGTGGCGCGGCGAGGACATCGTGTGGCGCAATCGCGTCGGGCAGACTGCCGCGCGCGCCGACGGACGCGACCCTGTTGCGCTGGCGCAGGCCGAGCGTGCCGACGACCGCGCCGCGCTTTGGCAGGCGTTCCAGCAGGCGGGCATCGCCCCGCCCGATGTCGCCGCGCCGCCGCCCGACGAAGCGCCCGTCGACGAAGCGCTCGCGTTCGTCGCCGCGACGCCGTCGCCGCTCGTCACCTATCCGCTCGAAGACCTGCTCGCCCTGGCCGATCAGCCGAACCTGCCCGGTTCGATCGACGAGCATCCGAACTGGCGCCGGCGCGTGATCCAGCCCGTCGATGCGCTGTTCGCCGACGATACGTTTTGCGACCGCCTGCTCGCAGTCGGGCAGGCGCGCACCGACTCAACCTCCGCTTCTTCGTTGTCCGACACACCATGACTGTTCCGCGCGCCACGCTCCGACTCCAGTTCCATCGCGACTTCACGTTCGACGACGCGCTCGCGCACGTCGAATACTTCGCCGCGCTCGGCGTGAGCCATCTGTATGCGTCGCCGATTACAACGGCCACGCCCGGCTCCACGCACGGTTACGACGCGGTCGACTACGACCAGGTGAGCGCCGAATGCGGCGGCGAACAGGGTCTGCGCCGTCTGACCGACAAGCTGCACGAACTCGGCATGGGCCTCGTCGTCGACGTCGTGCCGAATCACATGGGCATGAGCCGTCACAACGCGTGGTGGCAGGACATCCTCGAATGGGGACGGCATAGCGCGTATGCGCGCTACTTCGACGTCGACTGGCATTCGCCCGATCCGGCGCTGCGCGGCAAGGTGCTGATGCCCGTGCTGGGCGCGGCCTACGGCGAGGAGTTGATCGCGGGGCGCATCGTGCTGCGCTTCGATGCCGCCCGCGGGCGCTTCAACATCGTCTATGGCGAGCACGAATGCCCCGTGTGCCCGATCGATTACGCGGCGATCCTGCAATCGGCCGATCGCGCGGATCTCGCGGCGCTTGCCGAGCGCTTCACGTCCGTCACGACGCAGCCCGCCGATCAGCCGCGCGCCATCGAAGGCCGCGAAGCGTTGAGCGAGTTCGTGCGGCAGAACGGCGCGTCGGCGATCGAGTTCGTGCTCGAAGCGTATTCGCCGAACGAACCCGTCACGCGCGACCGCCTGCACCGGCTGATCGAGCGGCAGCACTTCCGGCTGGCATGGTGGCGCACCGCTTCCGACGAAGTGAACTGGCGGCGCTTCTTCGATATCAGCACGCTCGCGGCCGTGCGCGTCGAGCGGCCCGAGGTGTTCGAAGCCGTGCACGCGCTGATTTTCCGGCTGTATGCGGAAGGCGTGATCGACGGCGTGCGCATCGATCATATCGACGGGCTCGCCGAGCCGCGCGAGTACACGCAGCGGCTGCGCCAGCGGCTGTCGGAACTGCGCGACGGCGCGACGCCGTATATCGTCGTCGAGAAGATACTTGCACGCGGCGAGACGCTGCGCGACGACTGGCCCGTCGACGGCACGACGGGCTACGACTTCATGAACGACACAGGCGCCCTGCTGCATGATCCCGCCGGCGCCGTGCCACTCGCCGAAGCGTGGGCGGCGCTGAGCGGCCGCCCCGCGAATTTCGCCGACGAAGCGCTGCCCGCGCGCCGCAAGATACTTGCGGAAAATCTCTCCGCCGAACTGGACCGCGCGTCGCGCGCGCTGCATCGGCTTGCGCGCGACAGCATCACCACGCGCGATTTCACGTACACGGCCATCCGCCGCGTGACCAACGAGCTCGCCGCGCACTTTCCCGTCTACCGCATCTATCCGCAAAACGGCTTGCGCAGCGCCGCCGACAACGCGTACTTCCAGGTTGCGCTCGACGCGGCAAAGCAAACGCTGTCGCGCGCCGATCATGGCACGCTCGCACGCGTCGACGCGTGGCTCGGCAGCGGCGACGACGAGAACGGCAGCGGACGCGGCGCGGCCTATCCGTCGCCGCAACAGCAGAACGGCAACGCGGCCGCGTTCAATCACACGGCGTCGGCGCGCCGCACGGTGCAGACGCTGTTCTCGCAGCTGACGGCGCCCGTCGCCGCGAAGGCCATTGAAGATACCGCGTGCTATCGCTACGGGCGTCTGCTGTCGCGCTGCGAAGTGGGCGCGGACCCGGGCGAATTCGCGCTGTCGGTCGAGCAGTTCCACGCGGGCAACCAGGAACGGGCGCGGCGTTTTCCTCACGCCATGCTCGCAACCGCGACGCACGATCACAAACGCGGCGAAGATACGCGGGCGCGGCTGGCCGTGCTCAGCGAAATCGCCGACGACTGGATCACGACGCTGCGCGCCTGGACCACGTTGAACACGCCGCACCGGCGCGTGCTCGATGGCAACGCCGACGACTGGGCGCCCGGTCCGGCCGCCGAGGCGATGCTGTATCAGACGCTGGTGGGCTGCTGGCCGCCCGGTCTTTCGCCCGACGACGAAGCAGGTATCAAGGCGCTCGCCGAACGCGTCGCGCAATGGCAGCTGAAAGCGCTGCGCGAATCGAAACTGCGCACCACATGGCTCGCGCCCGATGAAGCCTTCGAAAACGGCTGCCGCGATTTTCTGTTCGACATACTCGCGCCGCAGCGTCGCGAAGGTTTCCTGAGCGAACTCAGCGACTTCGTTGCGCGCATCGCAAGAGCGGGCGTCGTGAACAGCCTGCAGCAGACGGTGCTGCGTCTCGCGTCGCCCGGCGTGCCCGATCTGTATCAGGGCACGGAGCTATGGGATTTCAGTCTCGTCGATCCCGACAACCGCCGGCCCGTCGATTTCGCGCAGCGCGCGGCGCTACTCGCCGAAGCGCCGCCGTCCGAATACCTGTCTGACTGGCGCGATGGCCGCGTGAAGCTCGCCATCATTCAACGCATGCTCGCGTTACGCATGCGCATGCCGGAACTGTTGAGCAAGGGCAGCTATTTGCCGCTGACGGTTCAAGGCAAGCACGCGGACCGCGCGATCGCG
Organism: Burkholderia sp. E7m39; assembly: GCA_001319865.1. GTDB lineage: Bacteria > Pseudomonadota > Gammaproteobacteria > Burkholderiales > Burkholderiaceae > Paraburkholderia > Paraburkholderia bengalensis. The sequence continues at coordinate 15,108 of BBSL01000277.1, forward strand.
TTCGCGCGGCGACAAGGCAATTGCTGGGCCGTGCTGATCGCAACGCGGCTTTCGATGGCGCTGCTCGACGCCGGCAGCGATCTGCCGCTCGCCGACCCCATCGCGTGGGACGACACGGCCGTGCAGATGCCCGAGGAGCTGTTCGGCCGCGCGTTGTTCGACTGCCTGAGCCCGGCTGCGCCGAAGGTCGAAGATACCGGGCTGCTGTATCTGCGCGATGCGCTGACGGCGATGCCCGTGGCCGTGCTGGTCGAGGATGGCGTGCCGCGCGTGTGACGCTCAACCGCCTTCGTCGTCGTACGTTTTCGGATACACGCGCACGAGCACGATGCGCGGTCCCTTCATGCGCTTCACGACGACATCGAAACGGTCGAAATCGACGCGCTGCCCTTCCTCCGGCAAATCGCCGAGCGCATTGATCACGAGACCGCCGACGGATTCGGCGCTGCCTTCGTCGATGTCGATGCCGAGCGCACGCTCCAGCGACACCACGGGCAAGCTGCCCTTGCCCATCAGCGTGCCGTCGTCCATGCGCGTCCAGTCGGCGTCGCCCTGGCGGAACTCGTCGTGAATCTGGCCGACCAGCGCGCCCAACAGGTTGTCCAGCGTCAGAAAGCCGATCGGCTTCGCGTTCTTGCGGCCCACCAGCGCGAGATGCGGCGCACCTTTGCGAAAGCGCCGAAACAGTTCGAGCGCCGGCATCTCGGGCTTTACGTACTGCACGGGGCGCACGTAATGCGACAGGTCGTCGAGCGTGCTGCCCGCATGACGCGCAAGCAGCAGATCCTTCAAATGGATCGTGCCCGCGACGCGCTCGCCCGTCGCGTCTTCGAGCAGCGGATAGCGGCTGAAACGGTGCCGCGCGACGATCTGCATGTTGTCGCGCCACGGCAGGTCGCGGCGCAGGCTCACGAGTTCATGCGCCGGCCGCATCAGATCGGACACCGTCATGCGTGAGAAGTCGAGCGAATGCGCGATCGTGTTCCATTCGTCCTGCGAGTAGGCATCCTTCGGACCGTCGAGCTCGCTCGTCACGCTCGCGCGGCGGCCGCGCAAAATCAGCTTCAGTTCGTCCGTCGAATAATGCGTGTCGCCGCCGTGGCCGGCATCGAGCCCCGCGATGCGCAGCACGGCATTCGCGCTCGTGTTGAGCAACCAGATGGCGGGATACATCGCCCAGTAGAAACCGTACAGCGGCATCGCGATCCACAGCGCAACTTGCTCGGACTGGCGGATCGCGAGCGACTTCGGCGCCAGCTCGCCGACGACGATATGCAGGAACGAGATGCACGAGAACGCGAAAAACAGCGAGATGCCGTGTATCAGCTGCTCGCTCTCGACGCCGAGCAGATGGAACACGGGGTTCAGCAGTTCAGCGAAGGCAGGCTCGCCGATCCAGCCCAATCCCAGCGAAGCGAGCGTAATGCCCAGCTGGCACGCCGACAGATACGCGTCCAGCCTGCCGTGCACTTTTGCGAGCAGCTTGCCGCGCATGCCGTGCTTCTCCGCGAGCGTCTGCACGCGCGTCTGCCGCAGCTTGACAAGACCGAACTCGGCGGCAACAAAGAAACCGTTGAGGGCAACGAGCAACAACGCGCCAATGAGGGCGACGAACTGGATCAAAGCGAAGGACTCCGGCAACAAAAGCCGTCAGTATAGAGCGTGAAAGGCGCCTGAAAGTGCGCGGTGCCTGCGGGATAGCCATCCGGCCAGGTATTCAGCGGGTATGCCGTTGCACGCCGGCTTTGAGCGCCTGCCGTACGTGCCTTTTTAAGCGCCCGCGAGCGGCACGCGCAGCTTGAGCGCGGTCGGCTGGCCGTCCGACCATTGGCCTTGCTCGAACGCGCCCTCATGCGCTTCGGCGACGCGCTTGCATAGCCCGAGCACCCACGCAATGCGGCCCGCCTCGCGCGGGTGCGTGGCTTGCTGGCGGGCAAAGTTTTCGAGCACGTGCGGCAGCGCGGGGTCGGTCAGCGCGGCAAGCGACGGCTGCCACGTGACGGTCGCGCAGAACTTCGACGCATCGACGTCACCTTCGAGCGTGACCGTCGCGCCGCTCGCGCTCGCTTCGACCGCGAACGCGACGAGCAGCCACAGCGCCGCGGCAAGACGCTCGCGGTCGCCGTCCATCTGTTGATCGGTCAGCGCCGATGCGAGCTCGATGGCCACGCCGCGCTGGTCGGCCAGTCCGCCTCGCACGTCGCGCACCGTTTCGTCGAGCAGTGCGCGCAATGCGAACGGCGCGCGCTTCAACGCCAGTGCCCTGGTTTCGGCGCGCGTCGTATCGACGATCGATTCGAGCAGCTTCACCTGCTGGTCAACGCCGTTGCGGATGCCTTCGAGTGCGCGCTGCGCCGTGGCGTCGTTTGCATCGACCTTGCGGTCGAGCACGTAGGCCCAGCTGTGAATCGCGTTGAGCGGGCTGCGCAGGTCGTGCGACACCAGCGACAGCACGTGATCGCGCATGAACAGCGCGGTTTCGGCGCAGCGTTGCGCGGTGCGCCCGGCGACGGCGGGCGTCTCCTCGTGGCTGCCCGAAAAAGACGGAGTAGACGTGGTCACGATCGACATCCTCGTTGGCGGTTCATCGTTGGTTGCGGTCTGGACATTATAGGCATGGCCGTTCAGCCGATCTTCGCGACCCTGCGACAACACGCCTACAATAGCGGTTTCGAACGATTACAAGGAGCATCGCATGACTACTGTCACCACCGAATCGGGCCTCAAGTACGAAGACCTGAAGGAAGGCGCGGGCGCCGAAGCCAAGGCCGGCCAGACCGTCAGCGTGCACTACACCGGCTGGCTCACCGACGGCCAGAAGTTCGATTCGAGCAAGGACCGCAACGACCCGTTCGCCTTCGTGCTGGGCGGCGGCATGGTCATCAAGGGCTGGGACGAAGGCGTGCAGGGCATGAAGGTTGGCGGCGTGCGCAAGCTGACCATTCCGCCGCAACTCGGCTACGGCGTGCGCGGCGCGGGCGGCGTGATTCCGCCGAACGCGACACTCGTGTTCGAAGTGGAATTGCTCGAAGTCTGAGCGTTTCTGCGCTGATCTTCGTATGACCCACGCCGTCATCGACGCGCCTCACGTCTCCCTGCGCCGCTATGGCGCAGTGGAAGCGTCTGACGTGCACGACTTTCATCAGATCGTGCTCGGTGTGGACGGCGCGATGGTGATGGCCGTGAACGGCGTCGCGCAAGAAATCGACCGCACGTCCGCGTGGCTGATTCCGGCGGGCGCGCGACACGATTACGCGGGCGTCGGAGAAAACCGGCAGCTCGTGCTCGATCTGCCCGCTTCGTCCGTAGCGGTGCCGCAGCGTCTGTTCGACCGCGCGCGCGCCGTGTCGATCGACTCGACGCTCACGCAACTGGTTTCGCACATCGCGGGTCGCGCAACACGACACATCGACGGTGGTGCTGCGTGGCGGCGCTTCAATTGGGATGCGGCCGCGCGTCTTTGCGCGGCGATCGTCGAAGAAACAGGCACAGCGGATGCTACGCCCGCTGCGGGCCTCGACTTCGCGCGCATTGACGGCTGGCTGCGCGCGCATCTTTCGGAACCGCTGCGCATCGCGGACCTCGCGGCGCATTGCGGCTTCGGCATGCGGCGCTTTCACCAGCTTTTCATCGACGCATTCGGCGAGACGCCGCATCGCTATTTGCAGCGTCTGCGACTCGACACGTCAATCACGCTGCTGTCCGACCCGTACCGCTCGCTAACGGATATCGCGCTCACGGTCGGGTTCGGCGACCAGAGCGCATACACGCACGCGTTCACGCGCAGGTTCGGCATGGCGCCGGGTCAGTGGCGCGCTCTGCTGCATTGAGTTTCGCTTCTTGACGACCCGGGCGCGTCGCAGCGCCCGGTTCGTATCACGTCGTCAGCCCGTGAGGCCGCGCGCGAGATCTTCGCGGATATCGGCGGCATTTTCCAGACCCACGGCCAGGCGGATCAGCCCTTCCGTGATGCCCGCTGCCGCGCGCGCTTCCGGCGTGATGCGCCCATGCGTCGTGGTGGCGGGATGCGTGATCGTCGTGCGCGTATCGCCGAGATTGCCGGTGATCGAACAGATTTTCGTGCTATCGATCACACGCCATGCGTTCGCGCGCATCTGCTCGGGCGTGTCGCCCTTCAGCTCGAACGACACGATCGCGCCGCCCGCCTTCTGCTGACGCTTCGCGATCTCGTACTGCGGATGCGATTCGAGCCCCGGATAGAAAACGCGCTTCACGGCGGGATGCTGGTCGAGCCAGCGCGCGATTTCGAGCGCGTTCGCCGACTGGCGCTCGACGCGCAGCGACAGTGTCTCCATGCCCTTGAGCAGAATCCACGCGTTGAACGCCGACAGCGTCGGCCCCGCGCTGCGCACGAACGGGAACACCTTTTCCATGATGAACTGCTTCGAGCCGACCAGCGCGCCGCCGAGCACGCGGCCCTGACCGTCGAGAAATTTCGTTGCGGAGTGCATCACCACGTCCGCGCCCAGCTTCAGCGGCTGCTGCAGCGCGGGGCTGCAAAAACAGTTGTCGACCACGAACAGCGCGTTCGCCGCTTTCGCAATCTTGCCGATCGCTTCGATATCGGCGATTTCGGTCAGCGGATTCGACGGCGTTTCGAGGAAAAACATCTTCGTTTCGGGACGCACCGCGTTTTTCCACGCGTCGAGATCCGTCGGATCGACGAACGTGGTCGTGATGCCGAACTTGCTGAAAATTTGCGAGAACATGCCGAGCGTCGAACCGAACAGGCTCTGCGAGCTGACGAGATGATCGCCCGCCTGCAACGCCGACATCACCACCGACATGATCGCGCTCATCCCCGACGCCGTCGCCATGCACGCCTCGCCGCCTTCGAGCGCCGCCAGCCGGTCCTGGAACATCGTCACCGTCGGATTCGTGAAACGCGAGTACGTGTAATAGTCTTCGGAATTCTTAAAGCGCTCGGCGGCTTCTGCAGCATTCGCAAAGACAAAGCTCGACGTCAGAAAGAGCGCTTCGGAATGTTCGCCGAAATCGCTGCGCAAGGTGCCCGAGCGGACCGCGAGAGTGTCGAAGTTGAGGGAGTCGTCCATGTTCGTTCTGTTCCGTTTTTCGATTCCGCGTGCGCATGGCTGCGCGTGCGAAAGCAACAACAAAAAAGCCCGCTTTGCGTCGGCATAAGCGGGCTTCATGTGCGGGCTTCATGTGCGGGATGCTATGAGCGGCGATGGCGATACTGCTCGGTCCGCCGTTCGCTTTAGCTGTTTCGGGTTGCCCCGCGTCCGCAAGCTGAGATCAAATCGACGCAAGACCCGATGGTAACACCGCGCTGCGTGTTATGGCTTGCAGCGCCGCGCGAGAGATTGCCGGAACACGCCTCTCGCGCAGCGTTTCGGCATTACTCCACCGACAGCTGCAAATGCAGCTGCGAACGCGCGGCACCGCCTTCGATCGCATCGCTCGCCGCGTCGCGGTCCGATTGCGCGGACGGCGCGAGACGGGCCGATTCGATGCGGTCGAGGTATTCCGTCGTCACGTCGCCGGTGATGTAGTTGCCGTCGAAGCACGATGACTCGAACTCCTTCAGCGCCGGGTTGATGTCACGCACTGCGTTCTTCAGCGCATCGACGTCCTGGTAGACGAGGAAATCGGCGCCGATCAGACGCGCCACTTCTTCGTCCGAGCGGCCATGCGCGACGAGTTCGCTGCGCGTGGGCATGTCGATGCCGTACACGTTCGGGAACTTCACGGGCGGCGCCGCCGACGCGAAGATCACCTTGTTCGCGCCCGCATCGCGCGCCATCTGCACGATCTCGTGCGACGTTGTGCCGCGCACGATGGAATCGTCGACGATCAGCACGTTCTTGCCCTTGAATTCGATGCCCATCGCGTTCAGCTTCTGGCGCACCGACTTCTTGCGCACCGCCTGGCCCGGCATGATGAAGGTGCGGCCCACGTAGCGGTTCTTGAAAAAGCCTTCGCGATACTCGACGCCGAGCTTCGCCGCGACCTGCATGGCCGCGGGGCGGGACGAATCGGGAATCGGCATCACGACGTCGATCTTCACGTCTTGCGGCAGTTCGCGCAGGATCTTCTCGGCGAGATAGTCGCCCATGCGCAGACGCGCGTTATAGACGGGCACGCCATCGAGCACGGAATCGGGACGTGCAAGATACACGAGCTCGAAAATGCAGGGATTCAGGCTGGCGTTCGTCGCGCATTGCTGCGAATGGAAGTTGCCGTCGAAGTCGATGAAGATCGCCTCGCCCGGTGCCACATCGCGCACGAACTCGAAGCCGATGCCTTCCAGCGCCACCGATTCCGACGCCAGCATCCATTCCGTGCCCGACGCCGTTTCCAGCTTGCCGATACACAGCGGGCGGATGCCGAACGGGTCGCGGAAGCCGAGCAGACCGTAGCCGGAAATCAGCGAGACGATCGCGTACGAGCCGCGCACGCGGCGGTGCACGCCCGACACCGCCTTGAACAGCGCAGCGGGATCGAGTTGCAGGCCGGAGCTCGCTGTCTGCAACTCGTGCGCGAGCACGTTCAGCATGACTTCGGTGTCGGAATTCGTGTTGATGTGGCGGCGATCGACGCGGAACATCTCGTCTTTCAGCTGCTGCCAGTTCGTCAGGTTGCCGTTGTGCGCGAGGATGATGCCGAACGGCGCGTTCACGTAGAACGGCTGGGCTTCTTCTTCGCTCGACGCCGAGCCCGCCGTCGGGTAACGCACCTGGCCGATGCCGCTCGTGCCGGGCAGGCTGCGCATGTTGCGCGTGCGGAACACGTCGCGCACCATGCCGTTGGCCTTGTGCATGTGGAAAGTGCTGCCGTTCGCCGTGGCGATGCCAGCGGCGTCCTGACCGCGGTGCTGCAGCAGCAGCAGGCTGTCATAGATCAGCTGATTGACGGGAGACTGGGAAACTACGCCTACGATGCCGCACATGGCATGTCCTTCAAAGGGTACGAAATTCGCTCAGTGACGCTTGCCTGCGGGTGCCTGAGAAGCGGCCACGCGCGCCGTGATCCTGCTTGCTCTCCATCGGCCCGCCTTGTCTTCGCCTTCGCCCTTTGCGCGCAACGCGTTCGTTACACGTGGACGTAGGCGGCGAGCGTTTCGGGAAGCAGAGGCTTCAACTCTCGCACGCCCTGCTCGGCGTAGGGCCGCAGCAGCGCGTTGCGCCAGAATTCCTGTTTGGGCAGTTCGGTCAAGCCAGCGAGGGCGACCAGAATCAGCACCAGTATGACCCCGCGCACGAGGCCGAACATCAGTCCAAGCGAGCGGTCCACACCGCCCAGGCCGGACACCTGCACCAGCCGGCTCAGCAGCGCATTCGCCACGCTCGCCACCAGCATCACGCCGATCACGATGATCGCGAATGCGATCAGCCACTGTGTCAGCGCGCCGCCCGGCCAGTTCGCCGGAATGAACGGCACCAGCAGACTCACGAAGCGCGCCGCGACCAGAAACGCGACGATCCAGCCGATCAGCCCGAACACCTCGGACAAAAAGCCGCGCCAAGTGCCGCGCAGCGCCGACAGCCCGATCACCGCCATTACAGCGTAGTCGAACGCGGTGAACATCGCCGGACTACTGCGCCGAGCCGTTGTTCGCACCCGACGTCAAGCCGGCTTCGCGCACCTTCGCGATCGCCGACGACGCCGCCGCGCGATCCGCAAACGGACCGGCACGCAACAGGGTACGCGTAGTGCCGTCAGCCTGCTTGCGGCGTTCCGTATATGCGGGCACGCCCGCCGCTTTCAACTTCGTTTCCCACGCGTGCGCGCTGCTGTCGTCCTGGAACGAGCCCAACTGGACCGCAAAGCGGTTGCCGGGCGGCGCCGCGGGCGTGCCCGGTTCGGTCCCGGATGCGGCTGCCGATTGCGTTGCCTGCGCGGGTTTCTGTTCCGGTTTTGCTGCCTGCCTGGGGGCCGACGCTGCTTGCGGCTTCGCAGCCGGCCGAGCTGCCGGGCTTTCCGCCGGAGCCGGCGCATTGTTCGCGACGGCAGCGGGCGCGGGCGGCTTCGCCGGCGTCATCGCGATCGGCGCGTTCTTGCTGTTGCCGCCGGACGCAACGGCGCCCGTCGCCGACGTGCCCGATGCAGCGGGCGCAAGTCCCGAGGCGGCCAGCGCCGCTTCCGGCGCGGCGGGATTGTCGGGTGCGACGCCCGCTTGCGTGTCGGCGTCGTCGGCGACTGCGCGCGGCTTCGACGCGGGATGATTGGGAATATCGATGGAAATGTCGTCGGTGACGGGCTTCGGGTGTGAATCCAGCACCATCGGCAGGATCACGACGGCCGCGATCACCAGCGCAATCGCCCCGACGAGGCGGCGGCGCGCGCGCTGCTTTTCCGGAAGTGTGGGATCGAGCAGCATGGCGTCGGCGTCGCCGGAACGCTCCGTTCGGCGGCTGCGCCGTTCGACCCGCTCCGCGCGTTCCGCGCGCTCGGTACGGCTACCCCGACTGGAACTGGAATTTGCGCCGCGCCGCGTAGGCGCGTCGTCTTTCTTGCCGAACGAGAAAATACTCATGAATGGCTTGGTTCGAGGCCCGCGCGTTCAGTGTTGCTGCGATTTACGGTACGCCATCACGCCTGCAACCGTATAGAAACTGCCGAAAACCACAATTCTATCATTGTCGGAGGCGCGTTTTAGCGCGTCCCGGAAAGCTTCTGCCGGAGTGGCAAAACGCGTCACGCTGCTGTCCGGCCCGTCCGTCACCCCCGAGTCGCGCAGCGCTGCTTCCAGTTCTTCGGCGCTGGCCGCGCGCGGCGTGGGCAGATCGGTGAGGCACCAATGGTCGATTTCGTTTTTCACATGGCTCAGCACGCCTGCGATGTCTTTGTCGCGCATGGAGCCAAATACCGCATACGTGTAGGGAAAATAGCCCATGTTGCCGAGATTCTGCGCCAAAACGGCGGCAGCATGCGGATTGTGGCCAACGTCCAGCACGATCGACGGCTTGCCTGGCAGCACCTGAAAGCGGCCCGGCAGTTCCACATTGGCGAGCCCGAGCCGGATGTCTTGCGCGGAGACGGGCAGACGGTCGCGCAGCGCTTCGAGCCCCGCCAGCGCGGCTGTCGTATTGATCAGCTGATTCGCGCCGCGCAACGCTGGATAGGCCAGCGCCGAACGGCGCATCGTCGGGCCGATGTAGCTCCATTGCTGGCGCTCGTTGCCGGGCTGGGCTTCGTAGCGGAAATCGCGGCCAAAAAGCCACAAATCGGCCCCAATTTCGGCGGCGTGGTCGATCAGCGTTTGCGGCGGGACCGGATCGGCGCAGATTGCCGGCTTGCCCGCGCGGAAAATGCCCGCCTTTTCGAAAGCGATTTTCTCGCGCGTATCGCCCAGGTACTCGGTGTGATCGATGTCGATGCTGGTGATGATCGCGCAATCGGTATCGAGGATGTTCACGGCGTCGAGACGCCCGCCCAGACCGACTTCGAAGATGACGGCGTCCAGCCCGCGCGCCGCGAACAAATGCATGATCGCGAGCGTCGTGAATTCGAAATAGGTCAGCGACACGGGCTCAGCCAGCGACAGCCGTGCTTTCTCAACCGCCTCGAAATGCGGCAGCAGTTCGGCATCCGTTGCCATCTCGCCGTTGATCCGGGCGCGCTCATTGAACGTCAGCAGGTGCGGCGACGTGTGGCATCCCACGGCATAGCCCGCGCGCAGCAGGATCGTTTCGAGGATCGCGCAGGTGGAGCCCTTGCCGTTCGTTCCGCCGACGGTAATCACGGGGCACGCGAACGACAGTTCCAGCGCGTCGCGCACCTTGCTGATACGCGCGAGGCCCATATCGATACCGACCGGGTGAGCCGATTCCAGGTGCGTGAGCCACGCGTCGAGAGTGGGGAAAGTGGTCATCAGAAAAACTAGCAGTGCGGACCGGAATTATCCTGGAAATGACAACGCGCCGCTTGAATCCCTCTTGCGGCGCGTTGGCTTTTCTTTTTGCCGTGTGCATCGTCACGGCGCGTCAGCGATGTCAGGCGACGGCGTCGGCCGGCTGGCGGGTCAGCAACGCCATCAGCTTCGCGAGCTCTTCGCGCAGCTTGCGGCGGTCGACGATCATGTCGATCGCGCCCTTTTGCAGCAGGAATTCGGCGCGCTGGAAGCCTTCCGGCAGCTTTTCGCGCACGGTCTGCTCGATCACGCGCGGGCCGGCAAAGCCGATCAGCGCCTTCGGCTCGGCGATCACGACGTCGCCCAGGAACGCGAAGCTGGCCGACACGCCGCCCATCGTCGGATCGGTCAGCACGGAGATGAACGGCAGCTTGGCTTCGGCGAGCTTGGTCAGCATCGCGGTGGTCTTGGCCATTTGCATCAGCGACAGCAGGCTTTCCTGCATCCGCGCGCCGCCCGAGGCGGTGAAGCAGATGAACGGCACGTGCTGCTCCAGGGCGTTCTGCGCGCCGCGGGCGAAGCGCTCGCCGACCACTGAGCCCATCGAGCCGCCCATGAACGCAAATTCGAAGCAGGCGACCACGACCGGCAGCGTGTGAATCGCGCCGCCCATCACGACCATTGCGTCGGTTTCGTCGGTTTCGTCCATCGCCTCTTTCAGGCGATCAGGATATTTGCGACTGTCCTTGAACTTGAGCGCGTCGACCGGGAGGATTTCCTGGCCAATCTCATAGCGGCCTTCCGGATCGAGCAAGCCGTCGAGCCGTTCGCGCGCGCCGATGCGCATATGGTGGTCGCACTTCGGACAGACGTGCAAGTTGGCCTCGACGTCGTTGCGGTACAGCACCGCTTCGCACGACGGGCATTTAATCCACAGCCCTTCCGGAATGCCCTTGCGGTTCTTCGGATCGGTTTGCTTGATTTTCGGCGGCAACAGTTTGTCGAGCCAGCTCATGACGATTCCTTCCAGGATTCGCGGTACGCAAAAACGGCGCAGCGGTCACTGCGCCGCCATGCTAACCGCGCCAAAAATTGTAGTTTATCGGGCAGTCGCGCCAATGCTGTCGAGCGCCTGACGGATTCCGGCAACGAATTCCGTCAACTTGCCCGCAGCGGCCTCCGGCGCCGCTTCTTCGAGCAATTGCACGATACGGCTGCCGATCACGACGGCATCGGAGACCTCGGCCACCGCGCGCGCGGATTGCGCGTCGCGAATGCCGAAACCGACGCCTACCGGCAGCGGTACGCGCGACTTGATGGCCGGGATTTTACCCGCGATGCTCAAAACGTCCAGATTTGCAGCGCCCGTCACACCCTTGAGCGATACATAGTAGACGTAACCGGACGCGATTTTACCAACCTCGGCGATACGCTCGTCGGTCGACGTGGGCGCGAGCAGGAAGATCGGATCGATCCCTGCGGCCTTCATCTTTTCGGCGAAGTTAGCCGATTCTTCGGGCGGATAGTCGACGACCAGCACGCCATCGACGCCTGCCTCCTTCGCGGCCGCCGCAAACGCGTCAGCGCCCATGCGCTCGATGGGATTCGCGTAGCCCATCAGGACAACGGGCGTCGTGTCGTCCGTCTCGCGGAAACGCTTGACGTCGGCGAGCACGTGTTTCAGCGACACGCCCTTCGCCAGCGCCCGCTCCGACGACTGCTGAATGACGGGCCCGTCCGCCATCGGGTCGGAGAACGGCACGCCGAGTTCGATGACATCGGCGCCGCCCTTGGCGAGCGCGTGCATGAACTCGACAGTGCGCGCTGGATCGGGGTCGCCCGCCGTCATGAACGGAATCAGACCTTTCTTGCCTTGGGCGGCTAACGCCGCAAATGTGGGTTGAATACGGGACATGGGATTTTTCTCGAAATGAGTGGCTGCGCGATGAGGATCAGGCCGTCGCCGCGTTGTCGGCGGCCGCCCTCCGACGCGAAACGGATTTTGGCGGATTTGCCGCCAAACCGACGCGTTCTCGCGCTATCGCGCAGTAACTTTCATTGATTTCATAGCCGACAAATTTGCGCTTCTGACGGGCGCAAGCGACGGCTGTCGTGCCGCTGCCCATGAAGGGATCGAGCACGCGGCCACCCGGCGGACAGCTTGCCAGCACCATCCGCTCGACGATCTCGAGCGGCTTCTGCGTCGGGTGATCGACGCGCTCGGCATGTTGCCGGTGCAGACGTGAAACCGACCAGACGTCCTTCGGGTTGTAGCCGAGTTCCAGCCACTTGCTTCCTTCGAATAACTTACGCGAACGCGCCTTCTTCGTGGCAGCATCGTACGGGATACGGACGGGATCGAGGTCGAAATAGTAATCTTTCGACACCGCGAAATAACCGATGTTGTCGTGTACGGACGTGAAACGGCGCGTCGTGCCGCCCATGCTCGGCACGCGCCGGTCCCAGATGATCTCGTTCACCATCGTCAGGCGGCTCTTCAGAAACACGAAGATTTCCGGCGCGTACTGCCACGTGCAGAAGATGTACAGCGAACCCGACGGCTTCAGCTTCGGAATGGCGAGATCGAGCCATGCGCGCGTCCAGGCGAGAAAATCCTCGCCCGAGCGCATGTCCGAATCGTTGCCATAGTCCTTGCCGAGTCCGTACGGCGGATCGGCCACGATCAGATCGATCGAGCCGTCCGGGACATTCGCTGCATCGGTCAGAAAATCGCGGTTCAGGAGCTCGATGCCGGCTGGTACCGGCAACAGCGCGGCGGCATCCGGTGGCTGCAATGCACCGGCGACGCCTGCTTCGGCGACGCCTGCTTCGGCGCCGCCGTTCAGCGCGGGCGGCTGCGGCTCCTCGAACTCGTCGCGCATCGTCGCGGCGCTCAGAACTGGATGCCCGATCGCTCGGCGACCGTGTGCATGTCCTTGTCGCCGCGACCCGACAGGTTTACCAGAAGGATCTTGTCCTTCGGCAAGGTCGGCGCGAGCTTCGTCGCGTACGCGAGGGCGTGGCTCGACTCCAACGCGGGAATGATGCCTTCGATCCGGCAGCAGTCGTGAAACGCCTTCAGCGCCTCTTCATCCGTGATGCCGACGTATTCCGCGCGGCCGCTGTCCTTGAGCCACGCGTGCTCAGGGCCGACGCCCGGATAGTCGAGTCCCGCCGACACCGAATGCGTCTCGATGATCTGGCCGTTCTCGTCCTGCAGCAGATATGTGCGGTTGCCGTGCAGCACGCCGGGACTTCCGCCGATCAACGACGCCGCGTGACGGCCCGTATCGATCCCGTCGCCAGCGGCTTCCACGCCGATCAGTTTGACGGATTTGTCGTCAACATACGGATAAAAGATACCCATCGCATTCGATCCGCCGCCAACGCACGCGATCACGGCATCGGGCTGACGCCCCGTCAGCTCGGGCATCTGCACCTTGCACTCGTCGCCGATCACGCGCTGGAAGTCGCGTACCATCATCGGATAAGGATGCGGCCCCGCTACCGTGCCGATGATGTAGAACGTGTTTTCGACGTTCGTGACCCAGTCGCGCATTGCTTCGTTGAGTGCGTCCTTCAGCGTGCGCGAGCCCGATTCGACGGGCACGACGGTCGCGCCGAGCAGCTTCATCCGGTAGACGTTGGCGGCCTGGCGGCGCACGTCTTCCGCGCCCATATAGACGACGCATTCCATGCCGAAGCGTGCCGCAATCGTCGCCGTGGCAACGCCGTGCTGGCCCGCGCCCGTTTCGGCGATCACGCGCGGCTTGCCCATGCGCTTGGCGAGCAGCGCCTGGCCGATCACGTTGTTGATCTTGTGCGCCCCAGTGTGGTTCAGGTCTTCGCGCTTCAGATAAACCTGGGCGCCGCCAAGCAGTTCGCTCCAGCGTTGCGCGTGATAAACGGGGGACGGACGACCGACGAAGTACTTCAGCTCGCGCTCGTATTCGGCGATGAAGTCCGGGTCTTTCGAGAATTTTTCGTATGCCTCGCGCAACTGGTCGAGCGCGAGCATCAGCGTTTCAGCGACGAACACGCCGCCATATTGGCCGAAATGGCCACGTTCATCGGGTAAGTTGTACATATTCCGTCACTCTTCTCAGTTTGCCGCATGCCGCGCGTATGGCGCGCTGCGGACTGAAACTCATCGGGTGTCCGCTTCGCGCACCGCGCGTACGAACGCCGCCATCCGGGCGTGATCTTTCACGCCCTTGGCGCCCGGCACCTCGATGCCGCTCGAGACATCGACCGCGTACGGGCGCACGCGATGAATCGCATCACTGACGTTTTGCGTGCTCAACCCACCACTCAAAACGGCCCGACGCGCGAGCTCTGCTGGAATAAGTGACCAATCGAAGACCTTCCCGCCGCCGCCGTAGCCTTCGACATGTGTGTCGAACAGGAGACCACTGGCGGCCGAATAGTTAAGCGCCGATTTTACCAAATCGGCCGCTTGAGTATCGGGCGAAACCCGCAGCGCGCGCAACCAAGGCAAACCCGCAACGCCCGCGAGCTTTTCGCACTCCTCAGGCGTTTCGTCGCCATGGAATTGCAGCATCGTGAGCGGCACGTTGCAGGTGACTTCGCTGAACCACTCGTCCGTCGGGTTCACGAACAATCCGACAATCGATACGAACGGCGGCACGAGCCGCGTCATCTCCACCGCCTGCGCGATGCTCAATGCGCGCGAACTGGGCGGATAGAACACGAGGCCGATCGCGTCCGCGCCGAGCGCGACGGCATGCGCGACGTCGGCGGCATTGCCGAGGCCGCAAAGCTTGATGCGCGTGCGATGCGGGACGGTGTCGGCGGCGGGCGAAGCGTTTTCGGCGTGATTCTGAGACGAAGTCATGAGTCGGTCCAAACGGTGCTCCACGGAACGCTGCCCGCTTGCGGCGCGGGCACGGCGAATTCCTCAGGATAGCCCACTTGAGCGAGATACAGCCCGTCGGGCATGAAAGTGGGCGCAGCGCGGTTGCGATCGCGGCCTTGCAGGACCTCGTCCATCCACGCGACGGGATAGCGCCCGCGCCCGACGGCAACGAGGCAGCCCATCAGGTTGCGCACCATGTGGTGCAGGAACGCGTTCGCGCGAAAGCGAAAGTGGATGAAGTCGCCTTGGGGCCGGATGTCGATCTGATACAGATGCTTGACGGGCGTCTTCGCCTGGCATTCCGACGAGCGAAACGCCGAAAAATCGTGTTCGCCGATCAGCCAGACCGCCGCCTCGCGCATCGCGTCGACGTCGAGCGGCGTGTGAATCCAGCCTGCGCGGCCAGCGAGCATCGGCGAGCGCACGGGATGAACGTACAGCGCGTAGTAATACGTGCGCTCGAAAGCCGAAAAACGCGCGTGAAACGTATCGGGCATCGGCTTGGCCCATTGCACGGCCACCGATTTCGGCAGGAACGCGTTGGTGCCGCGCACCCATGAGAAGTCGGCGCGGTCGAGTTCCGTATCGAAGTGCACGACCTGCCCCAGACCGTGAACGCCCGTATCCGTGCGCCCCGCCACGACCGTCTGCAGCGGCGTCTGCGCAAACTCGCGCAGCGCCCGCTCGAGTTCGTCCTGAACCGTCTTGCCGTGCGGCTGCGACTGCCAGCCGCAAAACGCAGCGCCGTCGTACTGGATGCCGAGCGCGATTCGCGTCACTTCCGGCATCACGAAAGCGGCGCGAGCGTCGACAGCAACGCGCGGGCGTCGGCGCGCGAGTCCGCGTCGTTGGACTCGATGACTTCGTTGATCAGCGTGCGCGCGCCGACCACGTCGCCGAGATCGATATATTCGACGGCGAGATCGAGCTTGTTGCGGGCGATCCGCGCGACTTCCTCCGGCGTGAACGTTGGCACGGCCTGAGCCGGTGACGGCGGCAGCTCGAGGTCGAAATCGAGCTTCAACGCGCCGAATCGAGCGGCGCCCAAGCCCGCGACAGCGGCCGCGCCGGCCGTGCCCGCGATGATCTGATCGGCGGCGCCCAGCTGCGGCGCCTGTTGGGGAACCGCCTGCTGCGCGGTGATTTCAGGCGAGACGACGGGCTGCGCCGCCAGTGATCCCGGCGGCGTCACGGCCTGTCCCGCCGGCTCGGACGACTCCGACGACTCGCTGCGCGGCGGCAGCGCGAAATCGTCGATGCTGTCGAGCGCGCGCATGGCGTCGCGCGGAAATTCGATCGGCGCGGCCGGTTCCAGCGGCGGCGGCGCGCCGAGCGGCAGCGATGCCGACACTTGCTCGACCTGACCGTCGGCCTGCGCGTCGTGCGTTTCATCCGTGGCTGGCAACGGCTCGCTCAGCTGCTCGTGCTGGGCCGCGGGTTCCACGTGACTCAGCTGGATGGCCGGCGCGGCGGGCGCGCCGGCCGGCTCGAAGGCGGGCTCCTGCGCCCCGCTGCCCGGCACGGGACCAAGGTTCAGCACGAGCGGCGGCTTCTCTGCGGCGTCGGATGCGACGCCCGGCGCCTCGATCGGCTCGACGAAATGCGGCTCGCGTGGCGCTTGCGCGCGAATCGGCGCCTCGTCCAGCGACAGGCCGGCAGACTGCGTATCGATGCGCGGCTCTTCGCGTAGCGCCGGCGCCTCTTCGCGCGCCGCCTGTTCGAGTTCAGCGGCCGCGGCGGCACGCGCTTCGTCGCGCAACGGGTCCAACGATTCGCGCGGCAACGCATCGGCGCCGAGCGCCGCGGCGGCGTCGAATGCGGCTTCGGCAGACGCGCGATCGAACGTTTCCGGTTCGGCCTTCGCCTCGGCCTCATAGATCGACGCCGCCGATGCCGCGGATGCCCCGCCCGCGACGGCGTCTCGTTGCGCCTCATCCGCTGACGACTCCTTCGCAGCAAAGGCCGCGTCGTCGTCGCGATGCGCACCGGCAACCGGCTCCGCGACGGCCGCCGCAGCAGGCGCGACGGGCGCCATTTCCTCGCGCGCCGCTTCCTGCGCGCGCGCGGCCTTGCGGCGCCGACGCATCCCCAGACCGGCCAGCAAGGCCACCAGTCCCGCGCCAACAATCGCCGCGCCGCCCAGATACTCTTGCGGAATACCAGCGACCTGATTGGCAGGCTGCATCGCGGGCGCGGCGTGGGCCGCGTTGGCCGACGCGCCAGCGCCGGACGAGGCGGCAACGGGAGGTTGCGCCAAACCTGGCGCAGCGGCCGCGCTGCCGCTCGCGCCTTGCGGCTTGCCGATGCCATGCTTCTGCAATTCCATCAACACACGGTTTTTCAGCGCCAGCAGTTGCTGCAAGCTCGACGGACGTGTCTGCGAAGCAGTCTGCGCGCCCGTCGCGGCAGCTGCGCCGGGCGCCGCGGCGCCCGCTTCGCTGCCCTGGATCGAACCCGTGTACGAATGCGTGCCGCCCGGCGCGGAAGCCGACGGCGCAGCCGTGGCGCTCGTCGCTTGCGGACTGGCTGCGGAGCCGGGCGCCGCTTCGGGCGCTGACGTCGCGCTCGCGCCTGGTGTCGTCGCGGCAGTCGCCGCCGGCGCGGTGCTAGCGCCCGCATTCGCCGTTGCTGCTGTGGTTGCTGTCGCCGAGGTTGCTGTCGTCGTTGCTGCCGTCGTTGCTGCCGTCGTTGCTGCCGTCGTTGCTG
>BBSL01000278.1 GCA_001319865.1 Burkholderia sp. E7m39
GCTTGTCGCTGAAGCGGAAGCGCCGTTGCCGTTCGCAGCTTGCGACGACGAGGCGGGCGCGGCCTCCGCCGCGCTGACGGGCGCACCCGACGCATCGACGGCCGGCAGGTTCAGGACAGCGCCCAGCCGCAGACGACTCGGATCATGCCCCATGAACGCATTCGGATTGGCGTCGAAGATCGCCTTCGCCGCGCGCGCCAGCACCGCGCGATCGCGAGAACCCGTCATCGCGATTGCTGCGTCGTTCAGTGATTGCCCCGGCTGGACCGTGAACGACGAGCCGCCGGTCGCGCTTGCGGCGACAGCGGCGCTCGCAGCGCCCGGAGTGGCCGTCTGCGCGTACGACGCAACGGGAATTGAAAGTGCACCGCCGAAGACAATCGCGACCGCCGCCGCGATCCGTAGCGAGCCGCTGTGCGCGGCTGTGACAGAAGAAGGGAACCGGGCCGTCATCGGGACCTTTGGCGCGTGGCCGTGCAGCGCATGTTGTGTTGGCGACAAGATTCTGAAATGCCCAATAAAAAAAGCGCCGCGAGAATCGCGACGCTTTTTGTGTTTTCTACGCGTCGTAAAGCTGATCGCGCGTAGTTTACTTTACTTGTCGAGCAGAATGCGAAGCATACGACGCAGCGGCTCCGCAGCGCCCCACAGCAGTTGGTCGCCGACCGTGAATGCCGACAGATATTCGCCGCCCATCGCCAGCTTGCGCAGACGGCCGACAGGGACCGTCAACGTGCCCGTCACCACGGCGGGCGACAGATCGCGGATCGACGCTTCGCGCTCGTTCGGCACGACCTTCACCCAGTCGTTCGCCGACGCGAGGATGCCGTTCACTTCGTCAAGCGGCACGTCCTTCTTCAGCTTGATGGTCAGCGCCTGAGAGTGGCAGCGCATGGCGCCGATACGCACGCACAGACCGTCGACGGGAATCGACCCCGGCTCGCCCGTGGCCGGCTTGCCGAGAATCTTGTTGGTTTCCGAACCGCCCTTCCACTCTTCCTTCGACATGCCGTTGCCGAGATCCTTGTCGATCCACGGAATCAGCGAGCCGGCGAGCGGCACGCCAAAATGGTCGGTGGGCATGCGCTCGCTGTTCATTGCCGCGAGCACGCGGCGGTCGATGTCGAGAATCGCCGACGACGGATCGGCGAGATCTTCCTTCGCCGCGCCGTACAGCGTGCCCATCTGCTGCAGCAGTTCGCGCATGTTTTGCGCGCCCGCGCCCGATGCGGCCTGATACGTCATGGCCGTCATCCAGTCGACGAGGTTTTCGCGGAACAGACCGCCCAGCGCCATCAGCATCAGGCTGACCGTGCAGTTGCCGCCGATGAAATTCTTCTGGCCCTTGACCAGCGCGTTCTTGATCACGTCGAGGTTGACGGGATCGAGAATGATGACGGCGTCATCCTTCATGCGCAGCGCCGACGCCGCGTCGATCCAGTAGCCGTTCCAGCCCGCCGCGCGCAGCTTCGGGAACACTTCGTTCGTGTAGTCGCCGCCCTGGCACGAGATGATCGCGTCGCACTTCTTCAGGTCGTCGATATTGGTTGCGTCTTTGAGCTTGGTCTCGTTCTTCGCGAACGACGGCGCATTGCCGCCCGCGTTGCTGGTGCTGAAAAACACCGGTTCGATCAGATCGAAATCGCGTTCTTCCTGCATGCGTTGCATGAGAACGCTGCCGACCATGCCGCGCCAACCTACGAGACCTACGTTCATGACTTCATACCCTTCGAGTGGACACTTCCCCGCATCTTTGCCCGCAGTGACCGCGCGGGGAAGATGGGCGGGCACGACGGACGATCAGCGCTTCGTGATCGTTTTCGGGGTAATCGTTTTGATGGAAATGGCGAGCGCAACCACGCGGGCCATTTTGCCGCGCAGTGTCGAAATCGAGGTGATTTGAGGAATCGTCGCCATCAGCAGAGTCTACACGAAAACCCGTTTTGTGCGGCACGAGCACCGCAATTTGCGTGAATCAGCGGCAAAACGGCAGATTCACGCATATTTGCTCGAGAATTACAGCGCCGCGACGACAGCGTCACCCATTGCTTGCGTGCCGACCTGCTTGCAGCCCGGCGTGAGGATGTCGCCCGTGCGATAGCCCTGTTCGAGCACCTTTTTCACCGCGCCTTCGATGCGGTCCGCCTGCTCGGCCTTGTTCAGCGAATAGCGCAGCATCATCGCGGCCGACAGAATCGTCGCGAGCGGATTGGCGATGCCCTTGCCCGCGATGTCCGGCGCCGAACCGTGCGACGGCTCGTACAGACCCTTGTTGTTCTTGTCGAGTGAAGCCGATGGCAGCATGCCGATCGAGCCCGTCAGCATCGCGGCCTCGTCGGACAGGATGTCGCCGAACATGTTGCCCGTGACGATCACGTCGAACGATTTCGGCGCCTTCACGAGCTGCATGGCCGCGTTGTCGACGTACATGTGCGACAGCTCGACGTCCGCGTATTCCTTCGACACATCGATCATGATGTCCTTCCAGAATTGCGACGTTTCGAGCACGTTGGCCTTGTCGACGGACGTCAGCTTCTTGCCGCGCTTTTGCGCCGCCTGGAACGCGACGTGCGCGATGCGGCGGATTTCCGGCTCCGAATATCGCATCGTGTCGAAGCCTTCCTTCGCGCCTTCGAACAGGCCGTCCGGCGCCTGACGCACGCCGCGCGGCTGGCCGAAGTAGATGTCGCCGTTCAGTTCGCGCACGATCAGGATGTCGAGGCCCGACACGATCTCTTCCTTCAACGACGACGCACCCGTGAGTTGCGGATAGCAGATGGCCGGACGGAAGTTCGCGAACAGTTGCAGATGCTTGCGCAGCCCGAGAATGGCCTGCTCCGGTCGCAGCGCGCGCTCGAGCGAATCGTATTTCCAGTCGCCGACGGCGCCGAACAGGATCGCGTCCGCTTCCTTCGCGAGCTTCAGCGTGGCTTCGGGCAGCGGATGACCGGCCGCCTCGTAGCCCGCGCCGCCGACGGGCGCTTCTTCGAGCTCGAACTTCTCGCCGAGCACGTTCAAAACCTTGACGGCTTCCTTGACGATTTCCTTGCCGATGCCGTCGCCCGGCAGCACTGCGATCTTCATGCGTATTCCTTGTTGGTTTCGATGTGGCTTCTGGCCTGGTTCAGCCGCTTGGGCGCGAGCTTCAGCGCACGAGACGGTTGTTCAGCCACGGCTGCTTCGCGATGCGCTCGGCCTCGTACTGGCGAATCTTGTCGGCATGACGCAGCGTGAGGCCGATGTCGTCGAAGCCGTTCAGCAGACAGTACTTGCGGAAAGCGGCCACTTCGAACGGATATTCGGCGCTGCCGTCCGTCGCGCGCACGACCTGCTTCTCCAGATCGACGGTGAGCTGGAAGCCGGTGAACGCGAATGTTTCGTTGAACAGACGGTCGACTTGCTGTTCCGTCAGCACGATGGGCAGCAAACCGTTCTTGAAGCAGTTGTTGTAGAAGATGTCCGCGAAACTCGGTGCGATGATCGCGCGAAAGCCGTACTGTTGCAGCGCCCACGGCGCGTGCTCGCGCGAGCTGCCGCAGCCGAAGTTCTGGCGTGCCAGCAACACCGATGCGCCCTGATAACGCGGCTGGTTCAGCACGAAGTCGGGATTGAGCGGACGCTTCGAGTTGTCCTGGCCCGGCTCGCCGTGATCGAGGTAACGCCATTCGTCGAACGCGTTCGGACCGAAACCCGTGCGCTTGATCGACTTGAGAAACTGCTTCGGAATGATCGCGTCCGTGTCGACATTTTCGCGATCGAGCGGCGCCACGACGCCGGTATGTACGATGAATTTTTCCATGACGCTTTGGCCTGTTCGAAGCCGGAGGGCGATGCGCATCGGCATCGCTCACGCCCTCCGGCGAATCAAAAACCGCTTACTGTGACGCCTTGTTGCTGATTGACCCGCCCAGATGCTGCAGGTCTTCGCCAAAACCATGCACCGTGTTGCATCCCGCGAGGCCGAGCAGCAGCCCGGCAAGCGCGGCGAGTGCGAATCGGCGCAGAAGTGCGATGCGATCGATGTTCATGTGGCGTTCATCCCAGCTTGCGAATGTCGACGAAATGCCCTTCGATGGCAGCAGCCGCGGCCATCGCGGGACTCACGAGGTGCGTGCGTCCGCCCGCGCCCTGACGCCCTTCGAAGTTGCGGTTCGACGTGGACGCGCAACGCTCGCCCGGCTCCAGCCGGTCCGCGTTCATTGCGAGACACATCGAGCAGCCCGGCTCGCGCCATTCGAAGCCGGCGTCGGTAAAGACCTTGTCGAGGCCTTCGTGCTCCGCTTGCGCCTTCACGAGACCCGAGCCGGGCACGACCATCGCGAGACGGATGTTCGACGCGACGCGGCGGCCGAGCTTCTTCACGACCCACGCGGCGGCGCGCAGATCTTCGATGCGCGCGTTCGTGCACGAGCCGATGAAAATCTTGTCCGGCTTGATCGATTCGATGGGCAGGTTCGGTTCGAGCGCCATGTATTGCAGCGCGCGCTCCATCGCGTCGCGCTTGACGGGATCTTTCTCTTTTTCCGGGTCCGGCACGCGTCCGTCGATGGACGTGACCATTTCCGGCGACGTGCCCCACGTGACTTGCGGCACGATCTCGGCGGCATTCAGTTCGACCACGCGATCGAAATGCGCGTCGGGATCGGACGTGAACTGCTTCCAGTATTCGACGGCCTGATCCCACTCCACGCCCTGCGGCGAGAACGGACGGCCCTTCAGGTAGTCGACGGTCGTATCGTCGACGGCGACCATACCGGCGCGCGCGCCCGCTTCGATCGCCATGTTGCAGACGGTCATGCGGCCTTCCATCGACAGCGCGCGAATGGTCGAGCCGCCGAATTCGATCGCATAGCCCGTGCCGCCCGCCGTGCCGATCTTGCCGATGATGGCGAGCACGATGTCTTTCGCCGTGCAGCCGCGCGGCAGCGGACCTTCCACCTTGACCAGCATGTTCTTGCTCTTCTTCTGCAAGAGCGTTTGCGTGGCCAGCACGTGCTCGACTTCCGACGTGCCGATGCCGTGCGCGAGCGCGCCGAACGCGCCGTGTGTGGACGTATGCGAGTCGCCGCAGACGATCGTCATGCCGGGCAGCGTCGCGCCCTGCTCCGGCCCGATGATGTGGACGATGCCCTGACGCATGTCGTTCATCTTGAACTGCGTGATGCCGAACGCATCGCAGTTCGCGTCGAGCGTATCGACCTGCAGCTTCGAGACGGGATCGGCGATGCCGTGGCTGCGATCCGTGGTGGGCACGTTGTGATCCGACACCGCCAGATTCGCACTGATGCGCCACACGGGGCGCTGCGCCATCTTCAGGCCTTCGAACGCCTGCGGGCTGGTCACTTCATGCAGCAGTTGACGGTCGATGTAGAGAATCGCCGTACCGTCTTCTTCCGTGTGGATCACGTGCGTGTTCCACAATTTGTCGTAGAGAGTCTGTGCCATGGTATGCGGGGTAGTAATGACGACGGGCAACCTGTGTCCGGTCGATTATGCCACGCAGTTAGCTTCCCAGGCTCACCAGGTATCGAGAAAACCGATAAAAAACATGGAGTTGGCTGGTAGTGCCGATACCTGTATCGGCACTACCAGCGGTGAGGAATCGCCCGCACGCGCGCTCACATCACAGCGCGAAAGGGTTGTGCATGCGTCGGACGTGTCTGCAGAAATCGGGGCCGCAAAGCAAAACACCCCAACGGCGAACCGTTAGGGTGTTCAGGATGATGCGCTCTCAACGCGCCCGAATCACCGGACGCTCGGCCCAGCTTAGCGCTGAGCGATCGGCTTCGCCTCACGCGGCGTTTCGCCGACGAACAGCTGACGCGGACGGCCAATCTTCTGCTCGGGATCGGCGATCATTTCGTTCCACTGCGCGATCCAGCCCACCGTACGCGCCATCGCGAAGATACACGTGAACATCGACGTCGGGATGCCCAGCGCGCGCTGCACGATGCCCGAGTAGAAATCGACGTTCGGGTACAGCTTGCGCGACACGAAGTATTCGTCTTCCAGCGCGATCTTTTCGAGCGCCATCGCGAGCTTGAACAGCGGGTCGTCGTGCAGACCCAGTTCGTTCAGCACTTCGTGGCAGGTCTCGCGCATCAGCTTGGCGCGCGGATCGTAGTTCTTGTACACGCGGTGACCGAAGCCCATCAGCTTCACGCCCGAGTTCTTGTCCTTCACCTGCTTGATGAACTCAGGAATATTGTCGACCGAGCCGATTTCTTCCAGCATGTTCAGCGCGGCTTCGTTCGCGCCGCCGTGCGCCGGGCCCCACAGACACGCGATACCGGCCGCGATACACGCAAACGGGTTCGCGCCCGACGAACCCGCCAGACGCACCGTCGACGTGGACGCGTTCTGCTCGTGGTCGGCGTGCAGGATCAGGATGCGGTCGAGTGCGCGGACGAGCACTTCGTTGACCTTGTACTCTTCGCACGGGTTCGAGAACATCATGCGCATGAAATTCGCGCTGTACGACAGATTGTTCTGCGGATACACGAACGGCTGGCCGATCGAGTACTTGTACGCCATCGCCACCAGCGTGGGCAGCTTGGCGATCATGCGGATTGCCGAGACTTCGCGGTGACGCGGGTTATTGATGTCGAGCGAGTCGTGGTAGAACGCCGACAGCGCGCCGACTGCAGCGACGAGAATCGCCATCGGGTGCGCGTCGCGGCGGAAGCCACGGAAGAAGAACTGCATCTGCTCGTGAACCATCGTGTGGTTCGTGACCGTCTTCACGAACTCGTCCTTCTCCGCCTGGTTCGGCAGTTCGCCCTTCAGCAGCAGGTAGCACGTTTCGAGGAAGTCGGCGTTTTGCGCGAGGTTGTCGATCGGGAAGCCGCGATACAGCAGCTCGCCCTTGTCGCCGTCGATGTAGGTGATAGCCGAGTTGCACGACGCCGTCGACATGAAGCCCGGATCGTACGTGAACTTGCCGGTCTGACCGTACAGTTTGCGGATGTCGATCACGTCCGGGCCCATCGTGCCCTTGTAGATCGGCATTTCAACGCTCGGCGAGTTGTCGCTGAACGATAGCGTGGCTTTAACATCTGACGGGGTCATAGCACATCCTCAATCGAAGTATGGAAACAGGGTTTCGATAATTGCACGCCTGGATCAAACTCACCTGGGCACCGTTGCCTCACACGGTGCGCAGCATCTCCAGCACCCGCCTGACGTCCGCGTCGGCGAGATCGCCTTCCGGTTCCTTGCGTGCGAGCAGCAAGTCCATCAGGTCGTTATCGCTCAGTTCGAGCAGGCGCGTGAGCGCGCCTACGTCCGCATCACTGAGGTCATGCTCATATCGGCTGAAAAAACGCTCGAAGATCAGATCGTTTTCCAGCAAACCGCGCCGTGCGCGCCAGCGGAGACGCGCGCGGCGAAGAGGGTCGGACTGATGCGAAGTTTCATCCATGTCAGTACGCGCAGGGCCGCTCCCCAGCGCACTGACCGCCCCTTCGGGGGGCAGCGGCCGAAAGGGAGCGTGGGGGTTAATCATCCTAGACAGCGCGGCGAACCATCAATTCCTTGATCTTGCCGATCGCCTTCGTCGGATTGAGGCCCTTCGGGCACACGTCGACGCAGTTCATGATCGTATGGCAACGGAACAGACGATACGGATCTTCCAGGTTGTCGAGACGCTCGCCCGTTGCCTGGTCGCGGCTGTCCGCGATGAAGCGATAGGCTTGCAGCAGGCCCGCCGGACCGACGAACTTGTCCGGGTTCCACCAGAAGCTCGGGCACGACGTCGAGCAGCTCGCGCACAGAATGCACTCGTACAGGCCGTCGAGCTCGTCGCGCTCTTCCGGCGACTGCAGACGTTCCTTTTCCGGCGGCGGCGTATCGTTGATCAGGTACGGCTTGATCGAGTGATACTGGTTGAAGAACTGCGTGAAGTCGCAGATCAGGTCGCGCACGACGGGCAGGCCCGGCAGCGGACGCAGCACGATCTTCTGCGGCAGGTCGTTCAGGTTCGTCAGACAGGCAAGACCGTTCTTGCCGTTGATGTTCATTGCGTCCGAACCGCACACGCCTTCGCGGCACGAGCGACGGAACGACAGCGTTTCGTCCAGGGCCTTCAGCTTGACGAGCGCGTCGAGCAGCATGCGTTCGTGCGAGTCGATTTCGATCTCGTACGTCTGCATGCGCGGTGCTGCATCCTTGTCCGGGTCGTAGCGGTAGATTTCAAAAGTACGCTTGGCCATTTCTCAGATCCTTTGACTTGTGCCTTGATAGGACGCGCTTAGAAAGTACGTGCCTTCGGAGGCACCGATTCGACCGTCAGCGGGTTCATGTGAACCGGCTTGTAGTCGAGGCGATCGCCTTCGCTGTACCACAGCGTATGGCGCAGCCAGTTTTCGTCGTCGCGATGTTCGAAGTCGCTTTGTGCGTGCGCACCGCGGCTTTCCTTGCGGGCTTCCGCCGACACCATCGTCGCGCGCGCCACTTCGATCAGGTTCTCCACTTCGAGCGCTTCGACGCGCGCCGTGTTGAACACCTTCGACTTGTCCTTCAGGTGAACGCCAGCCGCGCGTTCCTTGAGTTCCTTCATCTTCTCGACGCCCTCAGCCAGCAGCTTCGAGGTGCGGAACACGCCTGCGTGCGCCTGCATCGTCGAACGGATGTCGTTCGCGACGGTTTGCGCGTATTCGCCCGAGCTCGAGTTGTCGAGCTTGGCGAGACGCGACAGCGCGAAGTCGGCAGCATCTGCCGGCAGCGGCTTGTGTTCCTTGATTTCCTTCACGTGCTTGACGATGTGGTTGCCGGCAGCGCGGCCGAACACCACCAGGTCGAGCAGCGAGTTCGTGCCCAGACGGTTCGCGCCGTGCACCGACACGCACGAGCACTCGCCCACTGCGTAGAAGCCGTTGATCGGGTCTTCGTGGCCCTTCGCCGTACCGACGACCTGACCGTGGATGTTCGTCGGAATGCCGCCCATCTGGTAGTGGATGGTCGGCACGACGGGAATCGGCTCCTTGATACAGTCGACGTTCGCGAACTTCAGCGCGATTTCGCGGATCGACGGCAGACGCTTCATGATCGTCTCGGCGCCGATATGCGACAGGTCCAGCAAGACGTGGTCCTTGTTCGGACCGACGCCGCGGCCTTCCTTGATTTCCTGGTCCATCGAGCGCGAAACGAAGTCGCGCGGCGCCAGATCCTTCAAGGTAGGCGCATAGCGCTCCATGAAGCGCTCGCCGTTCGAGTTACGCAGAATGCCGCCTTCGCCGCGCACGCCTTCCGTGATCAGCACGCCTGCGCCCGCCACGCCCGTCGGGTGGAATTGCCAGAATTCCATGTCCTCGAGCGGGATGCCGGCGCGCGCCGCCATGCCGAGGCCGTCGCCCGTATTGATGAACGCGTTCGTGGATGCCGCGAAGATCCGGCCTGCGCCGCCCGTGGCGAACAGCGTGGTCTTGCCTTCGAGGATGTACACGTCGCCCGTTTCCATTTCGAGCGCGGTCACGCCGAGCACGTCGCCGTCGGCGTCGCGGATCAGGTCCAGCGCCATCCATTCGACGAAGAACGTGGTCTTGGCCGCGACGTTCTGCTGATACAGCGTGTGCAGCAGCGCGTGGCCGGTACGGTCAGCCGCTGCGCAAGCGCGTTGCACGGGCTTTTCGCCGTAGTTGGCGGTGTGACCGCCGAACGGGCGCTGATAGATCGTGCCGTCCGCGTTGCGGTCGAACGGCATGCCGAAGTGTTCGAGTTCGTAGACGGCGTTCGGCGCTTCACGGCACATGAACTCGATCGCGTCCTGGTCGCCGAGCCAGTCGGAGCCCTTGATCGTGTCGTAGAAGTGGTAGTGCCAGTTGTCTTCGCTCATGTTGCCAAGCGATGCGCCGATGCCGCCTTGCGCCGCGACCGTGTGCGAACGCGTCGGGAACACCTTGGACAGCACGCACACCGACAGGCCCGCGCGCGCGAGCTGCAGCGACGCGCGCATGCCCGAGCCGCCCGCGCCGACGATGACCACGTCGAAGCGGCGACGCGGCAGAGAATTCTTGATTGCAACCATTCTTTTACACTCTCCAGAGAATCTGCGCAGCGTAGCCCGCACACGCGAGCAGCCAGACGATCGTCAACGCTTGCAGCAGAAGCCGCGTGCCAACGGGCTTGATGTAGTCCATCCAGATGTCGCGCACGCCAACCCAGGCGTGATAGAACAGCGACAGCAGCGTGACGAAGGTGGCGAGCTTCATCCATTGCGTGGCGAAGATCGACGCCCAGCCGTCGTACGAGAATGCCTGCGCCGCGAAGAACCAGGCGAGCAGAATGATGGTGTAGACGGCCATGATGACGGCCGTGATGCGCTGTGCGAGCCAGTCGCGCAGACCGTAGTGAGCGCCGACGACGAGGCGCTTCGAGCCAACACGGTTATTAGCTGACATATTCTTAGAATGCTCCGAACAGTTTGAGCGCGAAGGCGATCGTCAGGATCGACGAAACAACGAGCACGACGACTGACGTGCTCTTGCCGCGTTCCTTCGACACCGCGTCATGGTTCATGTCCATCGTGAGGTGACGGACACCGGCGCAGAAGTGGAACAGGAACGCCCACGCCAGAACCAGCGTGATGAGCTTGACGATGATGTTGGACAGGAAGCCCTTGAAAACTTCGAAACTGAGTTCAGATGTGAGACTCTGATCGAAGAGGTACAGCAGGAACGGAAGGAAGATGAAGAGCAGACCACCGCTCACGCGATGGAGAATCGACACCCGTCCCGCGAGTGGGAGACGGTACGCCGTCAATATCTGCCCGATACCGATGTTCCGGAATTCCGGCCTCGGTTTTTTTACGGCTTCAGCCATGCTAGACCCCTACTTATGTTGTCACACTAATCCGCAATTTTAGCGCCTTTTCATTTCGCGCTGCAGCGAAACTCTGCTCAAGACAGCGTTACGCCGCGCGCAGCTAATGGCGCCAGGCAAGCCTCGCCGCAAGCCTACGGCAACGCTTGTTCGTTCAACTCAAGTCGTTCTGATAGTAATACCCGGTTGTGACATACCATCCTCGCCGGACTTCGACGGGACGGTCACCATAGGTATAGGACACGCGCTCCACGGACAGCAATGGGAAACCTGTGGGCACGTGCAGCAGATCCGCAACGGACGGGTCCGCGGCGACGGCGCGAATCTTCTCCGATGCGCGGATCATGCGCGTGCCGAACTCCGTCTCGAACATCGCGTAGAGCGGCCCTTTGTACTCCGACAGACGCTCGAGCGTCAGCCCGCGAAACACGCCGCCCGGCAGCCAGATTTCGTCGAGCACCGTGTCTTCGCCGTCGAAGGTGAGCAGACGCTTGATCAGCACGACGGGATCGGCGGGCTTCAGGTCCAGTTGCCGCGCGATCTCCGCCGACGCGCGCAGCCGCCGGCACTCCAGCAGACGGCTGATGTGCGGATGCTCGGCGCCATCGTCGGCGAGCAGACGCAGGAAACGGAATTGCGCGCGATCTTCGTTGTGCGTGGCAACAAAAGTGCCCTTGCCCTGACGGCGCACCAGCAGATTGTCGGCGGCGAGCTCGTCGATTGCCTTGCGCACGGTGCCTTGACTCACCTTGTAGCGCGCGGCCAGTTCGACTTCGCTCGGAATGATCTCGCCCGGCTTCCATTCGCCCGACTCGAGACTCTGCGTGATCAGCGCCTTGATCTGCTGATAGAGAGGACTGAACGTGGGCGATGGCGCCGGCGCAGAGACAGGCGCAGCCTCACCCGCGCCCGGCGCGCCGGTAGGGTTTGCTGTGCTGGCCTGGTTCGAATTCATGCGCGCATTTCAACACAAAGCGCCTCGCGCCGTCCACATTTTTCCCGCAACAAATATGTCTTATATAAGACATAAGATACGGTTGACTTTGTGCCACCCGAATCCTACACTCCTTGTCGAGCAAGGGTTTGCGGGTTGCGCCACGCATTTTTGACACCGCTTTATGTCAATAGCGTGATGCACCCAAAGGCCACCCTGCATCACGCCGTTCCCTCACGCAGTTCAGGTTTCTTCGCCCTGCATTGCTTGCCGCACACGCGCCGCAATGCCCGCCGAAACGCGCTGTTTGCAGGAGCCCGCGCCATGCAGCGGCCTGATGTGGCGTTATCCGTGCGCCCGTCGCGGCGTCCGCCCGGCGGCGCAGGTCGCCGGCATCGAGGCAACATCCCGTCCCCTTGCCCGGCAGCACTGGTTAACTGGCGCGGCGGCTTCGCCGGCAGCGCGTCTTCTGGCATTCTTCGGACCGCCTCGGGGCTCGCGCAGCGGATTTGCCGT
This sequence comes from Burkholderia sp. E7m39, assembly GCA_001319865.1. GTDB lineage: Bacteria > Pseudomonadota > Gammaproteobacteria > Burkholderiales > Burkholderiaceae > Paraburkholderia > Paraburkholderia bengalensis. The sequence continues at coordinate 12,269 of BBSL01000278.1, forward strand.
GCTTAAAACAACGCTTCGCGTAACGCGCATATAGAATGGCGTTTTCCCTAGCGTTCAACGCATCGTCCTGGAGATTTCTCAATGGCTAAGCCCGCAAAGCGCGTTGCCGTCACTGGCGCCGCAGGTCAAATCGGTTATTCCCTGCTGTTCCGCATCGCCAATGGCGACATGCTCGGCAAGGATCAGCCGGTCATCCTGCAGCTGCTCGACCTGCCGCAAGCGCAAGCCGCCGTCAAAGGCGTCGTGATGGAACTCGAAGACTGCGCGTTCCCGCTGCTCGCGGGTGTCGTGGTCACTGACGATCCCAAGGTTGCATTCAAGGACGCAGACGTCGCACTGCTCGTCGGCGCGCGCCCGCGCTCGAAGGGCATGGAGCGCAAGGACCTGCTGTCGGCGAACGCCGAAATCTTCACGGTGCAAGGCAAGGCGCTGAACGAAGTCGCCAGCCGCGACGTGAAGGTGCTGGTCGTCGGCAACCCGGCCAACACGAACGCCTACATCGCAATGAAGTCGGCGCCGGATCTGCCGAAGAAGAACTTCACGGCCATGCTGCGCCTGGACCACAACCGCGCGCTGTCGCAACTGGCTGCCAAGTCGGGCAAGCCGGTTTCGTCGATCGAAAAGCTGGTCGTGTGGGGCAACCACTCGCCCACCATGTACCCGGATTTCCGCGTCGCGACGGCAGAAGGGCAGCCCCTAACCAAGCTCATCAACGACGAAGAATGGAACCGCAACACGTTCATCCCGACGGTCGGCAAGCGCGGCGCGGCGATCATCGAGGCACGCGGCCTGTCGTCGGCGGCTTCGGCGGCGAACGCAGCCATCGACCACGTGCGTGACTGGGTGCTCGGCACGAACGGCAAGTGGGTGACGATGGGCATTCCGTCGGACGGTTCGTACGGCATTCCCGAAGACATCGTCTACGGCGTCCCCGTGACGTGCGAAAACGGCGAGTACAAGCGTGTCGAAGGTCTGCAGATCGACGCGTTCTCGCGCGAGAAGATGGATGCCACGCTGAATGAGCTGCTCGAAGAGCGCGACGGCGTGCAGCACCTGCTCGGCTAATCGCCGTATGCGGACAGACCGGGACTCCGTTGCAGCGCGGCGGGTTCCGGTTTTTTCACGTGTGGCGCCTGCTCGACCGTTTGCGCGCCGTTGCGCGCGATGACGGGCAAGCAGCGGGCCACGTCCGATCCGGACGCGCTTTGCATCGGCTTCACGCAGAGCGCGCCCGAATCGGACATTGCAAACCGAACCCACGCTCTCACGCCATAATGCGCGCCCTGACTCCCGCCGAAGTCCTGTTTGACGGCGAAGCGCCGCCCACCATGCTGCCTGCCTGCGATCACTACGCGGGCAGCGAGAAACTGATGCTGAAATCGCTCGCGTTGCAGCAGCAACTCGGGCCGGTGTTCGACGTCACGCTCGACTGCGAAGACGGCGCCCAGGTGGGCCGCGAGGCGGAGCATGCGGAACTCGTCGCGTCGCTGCTCGGCGGCGAGCACAACCGCTTCGGCCGTGTCGGCGTGCGGATTCACGATTTCGCACATGCACACTGGCGCGACGACGTGCGCCTGATCCTGCGCGCCGCGAAGCGCGCGCCCGCTTATATTGCGCTGCCAAAAATCCGCAACGTGCCCGATGCCGCCGAAATGTGCGCGTTCATCGAGGCCACCCGCCGCGAACTCGGCATCGCGCAGCCCGTTCCTGTCCAGTTGCTGATCGAAACGCACGGCGCCTTGACGCGCGTGTTCGAACTCGCTGCGCTACCGGGCGTCGAGGCGCTGAGCTTCGGCCTGATGGACTTCGTGTCCGCGCACGACGGCGCGATTCCCGACACGGCCATGCGCTCGCCGGGCCAGTTCGATCACCCGCTCGTGCGGCGCGCGAAACTCGAGATTTCCGCGGCTTGCCACGCGCACGGCAAGGTGCCGTCACACAACGTATCGACGGAAGTGCGCGACATGGACGTCGTCGCGAATGACGCACTGCGCGCCCGCAACGAGTTCGGCTACACGCGCATGTGGAGCATTCATCCCGCGCAGATTCCCGCCATCGTGTCGGCCTTCGCGCCGCGCGACGAAGAAATCGCGACGGCGACGGAAATCCTGCTGGCCGCTCAATCGGCGGCATGGGGGCCGACGCGCCACCGCGATACGCTGCACGACCGCGCGAGCTATCGCTATTACTGGTCGGTGCTGCGCCGCGCCCGCTCGACGGGCCGCAGCGTGCCCGCCGAGGCCGCGCCGCTGTTCGGGCCGGGAGAAACGAACGCAACGGAGAAGTCCACATCATGAGCACCTCTGCCAATCCGTCCGCGGGCGCTGCGTTCCGCGCCGCCGTCGCCGCCGAAAAACCGCTGCAGGTGGTGGGCGCGATCAACGCGAATCACGCCCTGCTCGCCCAACGCGCGGGCTTCAAGGCGATCTACGTGTCGGGCGGCGGCGTCGCGGCCGGCTCGCTGGGCTTGCCCGACCTCGGCATCTCGACGCTCGATGACGTGCTGACCGACGTGCGCCGCATCACGGATGTCTGCGACCTGCCGCTGCTGGTCGACGTCGACACGGGCTTCGGGCCGTCAGCGTTCAACATTGCGCGCACGGTGAAGGCGTTGACCAAGGCGGGCGCGGGCGCGATGCACATCGAAGACCAGGTCGGCGCGAAACGCTGCGGGCATCGGCCGGGCAAGGCGATCGTGTCACAGGACGAGATGGTCGACCGCATCAAGGCCGCCGTCGACGCGCGCACCGATCCGAATTTCGTCATCATGGCGCGTACCGACGCGCTCGCCGTCGAAGGCCTGCAGTCGGCGATGGATCGCGCGGCGGCTTGCGTGGAAGCGGGCGCCGACATGATCTTCCCCGAGGCGATGACGGAACTCGGCATGTACCGCAAGTTCGCGCAAGCCGTGAAGGTGCCGATCCTCGCGAATATCACCGAATTCGGCGCGACGCCGCTCTTCACGGTCGACGAGCTGCGCGGCGCCGACGTATCGCTCGTGCTATATCCGCTGTCGGCGTTTCGCGCGATGAACAAGGCGGCGGAAAACGTTTACACGACGATTCGCCGCGACGGCACGCAACAGGCTGTCATCGACACGATGCAGACGCGCGCCGAACTGTACGACCGCATCGGCTATCACGCGTATGAGCAGAAGCTCGACGCGCTGTTTAGCCAAAGCGCGCAGAAAAACGAGCAGAACAAGTAAGCGGCACATCAAGGAGACCCCTGGCATGAGCGATACCACGCAAGCGGCTACACCGGACACGACAAGCGGCTTCAAACCGAAGAAATCCGTGGCCCTGTCGGGCGTGACGGCGGGCAATACCGCGTTGTGCACGGTCGGCAAGACGGGCAACGACCTGCACTACCGCGGCTACGACATTCTCGATCTCGCGGGCGCGTGCGAATTCGAGGAAATCGCGTACCTGCTCGTGCACGGCAAGCTGCCGAACGTCGCTGAACTGGCTGCCTACAAAACCAAGCTCAAAGCGCTGCGCGGCCTGCCCGCGAACGTAAAGGCGGCACTCGAATGGATTCCCGCCGCCGCGCATCCGATGGACGTGATGCGCACGGGCGTCTCCGTGCTCGGCACCGTGCTGCCGGAGAAGGACGATCACAACCTGCCGGGCGCGCGCGATATCGCCGACAAGCTGATGGCCTCGCTCGGCTCGATGCTGCTGTACTGGTATCACTACTCGCACAACGGCAAGCGCATCGAAGTCGAAACCGACGACGACTCGATCGGCGGGCATTTCCTGCATCTGCTGCATGGCGTGGAGCCGTCGAAGGCGTGGGTCGATGCGATGCATGTGTCGCTGAATCTCTATGCCGAGCACGAGTTCAATGCATCGACGTTCACGGGCCGCGTGATTGCGGGCACGGGCTCGGACATGTATTCGGCCATCACGGGTGCGATCGGCGCGCTGCGCGGCCCCAAGCACGGCGGCGCCAACGAAGTCGCGTTCGAAATCCAGTCGCGCTACCAGACGCCCGACGAAGCGGAAGCGGATATTCGCCGCCGCGTCGAGAACAAGGAAGTCGTGATCGGCTTCGGCCACCCCGTGTACACGATCTCCGATCCGCGCAACAAGGTCATCAAGGAAGTCGCGAAGAAGCTGTCGAGGGAAGCATCGAACACGAAGATGTTCGATATCGCCGAGCGGCTCGAAAGCGTGATGTGGGACGCGAAGAAGATGTTCCCGAACCTCGACTGGTTCAGCGCCGTGTCGTATTACATGATGGGCGTGCCGACGGCGATGTTCACACCGCTGTTCGTGATCTCGCGCACCTCCGGCTGGGCCGCGCACATCATCGAGCAACGCATCGACAACAAGATCATTCGGCCCAGTGCAAA
>BBSL01000279.1 GCA_001319865.1 Burkholderia sp. E7m39
TTACACCGGTCCGGAGAATTTGAAGTTCGTGGCGCTAAATAGGAGAAAATAGCGTCCGCTGTGCGCTCTCGGGGCGCGTGCAGTACCCCGGCGGTTGCGAAAACGCAATCGTGCACTGTTTAACTCTTTGAAATTGGATAGAAAGGTTTACTCCCATGAAAAAACTGCTGATCGCTACCGTTATTGGCGCTCTGTCTTCGACACTGCTGGTGACGGCGCCCAGCGCGTTCGCACAATCTTCGACCACGACGACCCACGCCAAGCCGAAGGCGCCGCAGCCCAAGCGCCTGATCAAGCGCAAGCCGAATCCGGAGAAGGAAGCGAAGGTCGATCCCGTGCCGGAAGGCGCGGAAAAGTGGTCGTGCAACGAAGGGCTGTCGTTCGATATGAAGGGCGACATGAAGCGCGACCAGATCGTCACGGTCCACTGGGGCAACAAGAACTACAACCTGCCGCGTGAAGCCACGACGACGGGCGCAGACCGTTTCCACGACGCAGCCAGCGGCATGGACCTCGTCGTGATCCCGACCAAGGCGATGCTGTTCTCGGACAAGGACAGCTCGCGCCTGGCCGACGAGTGCAAGACGGCGGCGATGACAGGCGGCGCACCGGCGGCGACGCAGTCGAACGCCATCAACAAGGCCCAGTAAAACGGGTCTGACAGGGGACAAACCTCGATGTCCGCACCGATCTCCAACGTCCGGCCCGATCCGGACACAGTACTGGTCGATATCGTCGACTACGTGCTGAATTACAGGCTCGAGAGCGATCTCGCGCTGGAGACGGCGCGCAACTGCCTGATCGATACGCTCGGCTGCGGACTCGAGGCCCTGTCCTACCCTGCCTGCACCAAGCTGATGGGACCGATCGTGCCGGGCACGATCGTCCCGAACGGCGCGAAGGTGCCGGGCACGCCGTTCCAGCTGGACCCCGTGCAAGCCGCGTTCAACATCGGCGCGATGATCCGCTGGCTCGACTTCAACGACACCTGGCTCGCCGCCGAATGGGGCCATCCGTCGGACAATCTCGGCGGCATTCTGGCGACAGCCGACTGGCTCTCGCGTACCGCCATCGCCAACGGCAAAGAGCCGCTGGTCATGAAAGACGTTTTGATCGGCATGATCAAGGCGCACGAAATTCAAGGCTGCATCGCGCTCGAAAACTCGTTCAACAAGGTCGGTCTCGATCATGTGCTGCTGGTGAAGCTCGCTTCCACAGCCGTGGTCGGCCAGATGATCGGTTTGACGCGCGATGAGCTGATCAACGCCGTTTCCCAGGTGTTCGTCGATGGACACGCGCTGCGCACCTACCGCCATGCGCCGAACACGGGCTCACGCAAGTCCTGGGCAGCAGGCGACGCCACCTCGCGCGCGGTGCGTCTAGCGCTGATCTCGAAGACGGGCGAAATGGGCTACCCGTCGGTGCTGACGGCGAAGACGTGGGGCTTCTACGACGTGCTGTTCAAAGGGCAGCCGTTCCGGTTCCAGCGTCCGTACGGCTCGTACGTGATGGAGAACGTGCTGTTCAAGATCTCGTTTCCCGCCGAGTTCCACGCGCAAACGGCCGCCGAAGCGGCGATGACGCTGCACGAACAGCTGCGCGCGAGCGGCAGGCGCGTCGAAGACATCGCGAAGATCACCATCCGCACGCACGAAGCCGCGATCCGCATCATCGATAAAAAGGGCCCGCTGAACAATCCCGCCGACCGCGATCACTGCATCCAGTACATGATCGCCGTGCCGCTGATTTTCGGGCGTCTCACGGCAGCGGATTACGAAGACGAAGTCGCGCGCGATCCACGCATCGACGCGCTGCGCGACAAGATGGAATGCGTGGAAGACCCGCAATTCACGAAGGATTATCACGACCCCAACAAGCGCTCGATTGCAAACGCGCTGACGGTCGAGTTCACCGACGGATCGAAGTTCGACGAGGTAGTGGTCGAATACCCGATCGGTCACAAGCGTCGCCGCGCCGAAGGCATCCCGCTGCTGGTCGAGAAGTTCAAGACCAACCTCGCGCGGCGCTTTGCGGCGAAGCAACAGCAAGCGATCCTCGATGTGTCGCTGGACCAGGCAAAGTTAGAAGCGATGCCGGTCAATGAATACGTCGATCTGTACGTCATTTGAGTCAGAAACGTAGCAACGTCATTTCCTCGAAAACCCCAGGAAAACTACCATGGCCCACAACCTCCACAAAACGCTCAAGGAATTCGACAGCGGTTCCGGCAAAGGCAAGTTCTATTCGCTGCCGCAGCTTGGTAAGGCACTGAACGTGAAGATCGACCGGCTGCCCGTCTCGATCCGCCTCGTGCTGGAATCGGTGCTGCGTAACTACGACGGCAAGAAGATCTCGGAGGAACACATCGAGCAGCTGGCGAACTGGCAGCCGACGGCCGCACGCGTCGACGAAATTCCGTTCGTCGTTGCGCGCGTCGTGCTGCAGGACTTCACGGGCGTGCCGCTGCTCGCCGACATCGCGGCAATGCGCGGCGTCGCGCAGCGCGCGGGCAAGAACCCGAAGTCGATCGAGCCGCTGGTTCCTGTGGATCTCGTCGTCGACCACTCGGTGCAGATCGATCACTTCCGCGAGAAGAACGCGCTGGACCTGAACATGAAGCTGGAATTCCAGCGCAACAACGAGCGCTACCAGTTCATGAAGTGGGGCATGCAGGCGTTCGACACGTTCAAGGTCGTGCCGCCCGGCGTCGGCATCGTGCACCAGGTGAACCTCGAGTACCTCGCGCGCGGCGTGCACAAGAAGCCTGACAACGGCGATACGGTCTACTACCCGGATACGCTCGTCGGCACGGACAGTCACACGACGATGATCAACGGCATCGGCGTGGTCGGCTGGGGCGTGGGCGGCATCGAAGCGGAAGCGGGCATGCTCGGCCAGCCGGTGTACTTCCTGACGCCGGACGTGGTCGGCGTGCACCTGAAGGGCAGGCTGCGCGAAGGCGTGACGGCGACTGACCTGGTCCTGACCATCACCGAACTGCTGCGTAAAGAGAAGGTGGTCGGCAAGTTCGTCGAGTTCTTCGGCGAAGGCACGCGCTCGCTGTCGCTGCCGGATCGCGCGACGATCGGCAACATGGCGCCCGAATACGGCGCGACGATGGGCTTCTTCCCCGTCGACGAAAAGACGATCGACTACTTCAAGGGCACGGGCCGCACGGACGCCGAAATCTCGGCCTTCGAAAACTACTTCAAGGCACAAGACCTGTTCGGCATCCCCGAAGCAGGCGACATCGACTACACGAAGGTCGTCACGCTCGATCTGGGCACGGTTGCGCCGTCGCTGGCGGGTCCGAAGCGTCCGCAAGACCGCATCGAGATCACTAACGTCAAGTCGACCTTCACGGACCTGTTCTCGAAGCCCGTCAACGAAAACGGCTTCGCGAAGAAGTCGGCCGATCTGGACGCGCAATACACGACGAGCAACGGCGTCAACGTGAAGAACGGCGACATCCTGATCGCCGCGATCACGTCGTGCACGAACACGTCGAACCCGAGCGTGCTGCTCGCCGCCGGCCTGCTGGCGAAAAAGGCTGTCGAAGCCGGTCTGGAAGTCGCGCCGCACATCAAGACGTCGCTGGCGCCGGGATCGCGCATCGTCACCGAGTATCTGACGAAGACGGGCCTCTTGCCCTACCTCGACAAGCTCGGTTTCACGCTGGCCGCTTACGGCTGCACGACCTGTATCGGCAACGCGGGCGACCTGACGCCGGAACTGAACGAAGCGATCACGAAGAACGACATCGTCGCGGCGGCCGTGCTGTCGGGCAACCGTAACTTCGAAGCGCGTATTCACCCGAACATCCGCGCTAACTTCCTGGCCTCGCCGCCGCTGGTCGTGGCTTACGCGATCGCGGGCACCATCACGCGCGACCTGATGACGGAACCCGTCGGCAAAGGCACGGGCGGCCGCGACATCTACCTCGGCGACATCTGGCCGTCGAGCGAAGAAGTCAACGCGCTGCTCAAGTTCGCGCTCGACGCCGACGCGTTCCGCACGAACTACTCGCAGCTCACGAAGAAGGGCGACCTGTGGAGCAAGATCGAAGGCGAAGAAGGCCAGGTCTACGACTGGCCGAAGTCGACGTACATCGCTGAGCCGCCGTTCTTCGGCAAGGAGTTCTCGATGGAGCCGGCTGCGAGCATCGCTGCTGTGAAGGGCGCGCGCGCACTGGGCATCTTCGGCGACTCGGTGACGACCGACCACATCTCGCCGGCTGGCTCGATCAAGGAAGATTCGCCCGCAGGCAAGTGGCTGAAGGCAAACGGCGTGCAGAAGGCCGACTTCAACAGCTACGGCTCGCGCCGCGGCAACCACGACGTGATGATGCGCGGCACGTTCGCGAACGTCCGCATCAAGAACCTGATGATTCCGGCGAAGGCAGACGGCACGCGCGTCGAAGGCGGCCTGACGATTCACCAGCCGAGCGGCGAACAGCTGTCGATCTACGACGCAGCCATGAAGTACATCGATGCCGGCACGCCGACCATCGTGTTCGCGGGCGAAGAGTACGGCACGGGCTCGTCGCGTGACTGGGCAGCCAAGGGCACGCAACTGCTCGGCGTGAAGGCCGTGGTCGCACGCAGCTTCGAGCGTATTCACCGTTCGAACCTGGTCGGCATGGGCGTTCTGCCGCTGCAGTTCAAGGGCTCGGACAGCGTCCAGTCGCTGAACATCACGGGCGAAGAAACGTACGACGTCGAAGGCCTCGGCGACGACTTCAAGCCGCAACAGGAAGTCACGCTGGTAATCCATCGCAAGGACGGTTCGGATCAGCGCGTCCCCGTGCTGCTGCGTATCGATACGCCGATCGAAGTCGACTACTACAAGCACGGCGGTATCCTGCCGTTCGTGCTGCGCTCGCTGCTGGCAGCGTAAGTCATTCCTTTGCAGGTGCTGCGTTCTCGTTGAGGACGCAGTGACTTTTAGAAGCCCGGTTCTTCCGGGCTTTTTTTTCGTCTACCGTCCGTACAACGTCGCGCGCTCCATCACGCGCCGCACGTATTGACGGGTTTCCGCGTACGGCGGCACCTTTCCGCCATACCTGCGCACGGCGCCCTCTCCCGCGTTGTAGGCAGCGAGCGCGAGCGCCACATCGCCGAATTTCGTCAACAGCGTGTCGAGCATGCGCGTGCCCGCGAGCACGTTTTGCGCGGGATCGAACAGATCGTCCGCACCGTGTTGCGCGCCCGTTTGCGGCATCAGCTGCATCAGGCCCCTTGCGCCCTTCGGCGAAACGGCGAACGGATCGCCGCCTGATTCCACGTCGATGACAGCCATCAGCAACGCCCTGTCGATGCCCATACGCGCCGCTATGCCGTCGACGAGAGGTGTCCACGCCAGCACCTTCGACCGCGCACCGCGAGCCTCCTGCGGCCCGCCAAACTCGACGATCAGCGGAGCGCTTTCAACGCTCTCCTTCAATCCGCCGATCACCATCTCCACGCCGTTGGCCGCGCGAGCAACGCCGACGCACGCGCACATGCACGCGCACCCGAGGCACGCCACGAGCACAGCGCCGCCTCTCATCGATGCGCCTTTGGCAGCATCCCCGCGCTCGCCGCCTGCGCGCGAAACGGCGACTGCATCCGCACAATCGCTTCCGACTCCAGCGCGACGGGCCAATGCTGGTGTTGCAGCCCATCGGCGAGCGTTGTGCGGCACACGCTGTCCGGCCGACGCGGCGAACCATACGCATCGACGTCCGCATCCGCCGGCTCGCGCGGGAACACGCCGTTGGCCGCGACATTGCCGATCACATTCGTCGCGTAGTACAGCACCTTGTTCGCAACCGGGACGACCAGGTCGAAGCAGTAATGCACGCGCAGTTTCAGCAGATTCGCGTCCTGCACATCGACGCCCGATTCGGCGCCCAGCGCGGTATCGCGATACATCAGCAGGTCGTTGGGAATTTCGTCGTGCGTCGCGCCTTCGTCGGGATAGAAGTGGGCACGCGCGAAGTCGCGCAGCATTGCTGGCGTCGGGCTGACGATGTCGATCGATGCGGCCTGCGTCACCGCGCCTCGTGCGGCAAGCTGCGCCGACTGCACGCCCGCTGCATCGGCGTGACGCGCAAAGAGCGGCGCGAGCCCGCGCGCGAGACCCGCCTGCATCGCATCCATCGCGCCATGATTGACGGCGCCTTCGCGCGCGGCTTCGAGCACGGCGGCTTCGAGCGTCGCCTTCGCCTGATACAGCAGCACGAACTGCACGCTCACGAAGCCGAAAAACAGCAGCAACGGCGCGACGATGAGAAACTCCGTCATCCCCTGCCCCTTCATCCGCCGCTTCATCCACAGCTTCATGCCGGCGCTCGCCATGCAAGCGTATCGCCGACATCGATGCGCAAGGTTCGCGCCGCATCGGCGCGCATTTCCAGCGCGACACGCGCGCGCCAGCCGAACCGCATGCGCGCGCGACCGACGTTGCGATGTATCGACATCACACGGCCGCGCCTGTCGATGAACAGCACGTCGATCGGAAAGCGCATGCCAAAGGTATGCACTGCGCTGCAAGGCTCGATCCACAGCGCACAATCGGCATCGATACCTTCGCGTCCGAGCAGGCCGCGCATCCGTTCGATCGCGCTTTCGGTGACATCGACACGCACGCGCATCGGCTCGCCGCGATGAATCAGACACCCGCGCTTCACAGCAAGCCCTCCTGAAGAAACTTCATGGCGATGGGAAAGGCGGACAGCGACGCCGTCAACCTGAAGCAGCTGAAGGCGGCAGGCATCACCGTCGATCCGTCGTCGGGCATCGTGACCAACGCGCTCGTCGCATACGACGGTGCGTCGAAGGCAAGCGTCACGTTCAACGCGGGCGGCTCGCCGACCCAGCTGAAGAACATCGCCGATGCCGTCGATCTGCTCGATGCCGTGAACCTGCGGCAGATGCAGAGCTACGTGTCGTCGCAGATCGTGAACGTGTCGCCTGCGCCCGTTCCATCGAACGTGACCAACGACCTCCCCGTCGGCACGGCAACGGGCACGGACGCAATCGCGATCGGCAACGGCGCGAACGCGTCGGGCAACGCGGCCGTCGCGATCGGCGCGCGCGCATCGACGGCGGGCGATCAGTCCGTCGCACTCGGCGTGGGCGCATCGTCGCCGGCGACGAACGCGGTGGCGCTCGGCGCGAACTCGACAGCCGATCGCGACAACAGCGTCTCCGTGGGCGCGGCGGGCGCGGAGCGGCAGATCACCAATGTCGCGGCGGGCACGGCGGCAACCGATGCCGTCAACGTCGGCCAGATGAGCGGCGCGATCAACGGCGTCTACAAGAGCATGCACGACATGGATCGCGACAACCGTCGCGGCATCGCGTCGGCGTCCGCGCTGAACATCGTCACGCCGTATCTGCCGGGACGCACCACGCTGAACGCGGGCGTCGCGGGCTATCGCGGCACGGCGGCGCTCGGCGTCGGCGTGTCGCGCTGGAACGAGAAGGGCACGGTGAACTACAACCTCGGCGTGTCGAGCGCGGGCGGCAACAGCACGATCGTCCGCGCGGGCGTCGGCATCGTGTTCGGCAACTGACCGGCTGACTTCACCTCAACGGGCCGCGCGGCGTGATGGCCGCGCGGCCTTTTTCTGATGGACATACACATGAAGCATTCATTGATGGTGGCATCGTGCGTCGCGTTGTCGGCGCTCGTTGCCGGTTGCGCGTCGACGGCCTCGCGCGACGCGCTGCAGGTGCAGAATCCGAGCGTCCTGCAGCGCGGCGTCGGCGCGACGCAAAACGACGCGGCGGGCGCGCCGACGCCGGCATGGCTCGACACCTATCGCGCCGCCGACAACGCGGGCGCGATCGACGCGATCCAGAAGCGGCTCGACGCGCTCGGCCCGCGCAAGGACAACTACTTCGGGTTCAAGGCGCAATGCTGGCTCGACGCCGCCCGCGACGAGCGCGCGCAGCACAACCACTGGGGATTCGTCGAGGAAGCGCTGCGCGAGGCGAGCCGCCTTGCGTCCGGGCTCGAAACGAGCGGCGGCCTGAGCGTCGAGAACCCGGACTTGCGCACGTCGGCTGTGGTGCGGCCCGGCGTCTGGAAGCAGATTCTGGCGGCCAAAGTATCGCCCGCGTTTGCGTCGTGTCCGCAAGCGCAGCGGCTGAGCGCGTGCGCCGAAGTCGAGATGATCCACGCTGGTCACGAAGCGTGGACGCGCAACTTCACGGCCAGCGCGCAACGCGTGGACGGCGTGACGAAGAGCATGCCGCAGATCGACGCAGCGCTCGCCGCGTGCACGCCGCCCGACACGCGCCCCGTCGCGCCGCCACCGAAGGTCATGTTGCAAGGCGACGCGACCTTCGCTTTCGATCGCGGCGACCTCGCAGGACTGCTGCCCGAAGGCCGGATAAAACTCGACGGCCTGATACGCGACGTGAAGCAGGCCGGCGACGTGACGGCCATACGCGTCGAAGGCTATACGGACAGGCTCGGCAGCGACGCGCACAACAGGCGCTTGTCGGCGATGCGCGCGGAAACGGTGAAGCGCTATCTGCTGGACAACGGCATCTACGCGCCGATCAGCGCGCAAGGCATGGGCAGTGCGAACCCGCTCGCGTCGTGTGATGAACACGATGGACTGCGCGGCAGACAGAACCGGCAGCAGTTGGTGGCATGCCTCGCGCCCGACCGCCGCGTCGAACTGAACTTTACGCGCGCGGCGTCCGGCCAAGCAACGCGCTAACGAAGAGCATGGCTTACGGCGGATCGAGTCTGCGCAGCGCGCTGGCGAGTGCGCGGCGGGTCCGCATCAGCAGCAGGCGGGCGAGCGCGGTATCGCCCGCCTGCGCCGTTGCTTCCAGCGACGCGCACAGCGCGGTCGCTTGTGCGTCGCCCAACAATCGCGCGGACCCTTTCAGGCGATGCGCGATAAAAACGAGGCGGACGTTGTCGCGTGTTTCGATTGCATCGAGTGCCGCGCGCAGATCCGCATCCAGCGTTTTTCGAAGAAGCGCTGGGAGAACGCCTGGTGATTCCGCAAGAATCTGTCTCCAGCCATCTGTCATCGCGCTGTCGCCGCTTAAAGGCTAATCAGAAAGGCCGTGCGCCTTCGCATACTCGACGAGTTCGACGACGCTGTGCAGTTCGAGCTTCTGCAAGACCCGAACCTTGTACGTACTGACAGTCTTAGGACTGAGGTTCAGCGACTCGGCGATTTCAACATTGGTCTCACCGCGAATCAGACGATGCAACACCGCGGTTTCGCGCCTCGACAGCGCAGCGACGTCGGGCTCGATCAGGTCCGTAGAAAAGCAGGTGTAGCCGATCATCACGAGCCGCACGCCCGCGAGCAACTCTTCGGGCCCACGCAGCTTGCTCACGAAACCCTGCGCGCCGGCCTGGCGAACCTGCACTGCGTTGAGCCGCTCGTCGACCGACGAAAACACGACGATGCGCAACGCGGGCAGCGTTTCGCGCAGCCGGTAGATCAGATCGATTCCATCGCCGTCGGGCAAACGCAGATCGACGATGGCGAGAGCGGGTTCTGCCGAAGCAGCCAACGCGATCGCTTCGGCCACCGTGCCCGCTTCGGCGACCACATCGAAATCGCTCGACTCATCGAGCACGTAACGCATCGCACGTCGCATCACCGGATGATCGTCGACCACCAACGTCCTAAAAGGCCGTGCGTTATAAGAGGTATCGTGTGTATTCAAGGTAGGAGACGTAGGATCTATCCTACGTTATAAGCCGAACTTTCTTTATTATTAATAAGTAATCCATAATTTCTTGCTTTGCTAGAATCGTACATGATTTTCCTGCAGCGATGCCGAAAACAGTGGGGCGCTCGGCTCGCGATCACAAGAAATGGGTAAAAAAGATGAAAAGAATCGTCATCATCGACGACCATCCGATGATTCGCGGCGCACTCGCCTCCGCTCTCCGTTCGGATTCCGAACTAGAAATTGCAGGAGAATCGGGCGATGGCGAGGAAGGATTGAGAATGGTCCTCGCATCGAGTCCTGATCTGGTCGTACTCGATCTCGATTTGCCCAGTCTCGACGGTCTTTCGATGATTCGGCGCATCCGCGCACAAGACGGAAAGATGCGCATTCTGGTTTTGTCTGCGAAGCCCGATCACGTGATGTCACCGCACACGCAGCAGGCGGGCGCGAATGGCTACGTCAACAAAGTGCGCGACTTGTCCGAAATGCTCACTGCCGTGCGCTCTGTGCTGCACGGCTTCGATTGCTTTCCCGCGAACGCGCTGCATACCAGCAAGAGCAGCGGTCTGGACTCGCTGTCGCCGCGCGAAATGGAAGTGCTGCAGTATCTGGCGCGCGGTGTCAGCAACAAGGACATCGCGAGCCGGCTATTTCTGAGCGACAAGACAGTGAGCACCTACAAAACGCGGCTGTTCGAGAAACTCGGGCTGTCTTCGCTGGCTGCGTTGATCGAATTCGCGACGCTGCACAAGCTGATCGACTGATACGTCTGCCGAATGAGCCTGCGTCTGTCCGGCATGACATCGCTGCTCGCGAGCACGTTCGGACGCCGCGCGCCGATCGGCGCGCTGGCGCTGGGCGGTTCGCTCGCGGCGTGGCACGAGCCTGTCGCGGGCATCGCGGGCGCGGCGCTGCTGCTTTTGGCGCGCGCACTGCGCGCCGCTGTCCACGCCGACGACACGCGCCGTGCGCTGATTCACGACAACGCGCGCCTCGCCGCCATGCTGCATGTCGCGCAGCACGACCGGCTCGCGCTCGAAGCCGGCGTTGCCCGCGCGCGGCACGAAGCCGCCGACGCCGCGCGCAGCGCCGCGTTCGACGAATGCGCGGACACGCTGAAAATCGCGCGGCACAAACTCTCGACGTCCATGCAGACGCTCATCGACAGCCTCGATATCGTCAATGTGGGCGACGTTGGCGCCACATGCCGTCCGCAGCGCCGCGCGATGGAAATACTCGCACTGGTCCTTCACGACGCGCTGGAAAGCGCGACGCCCGAAAGCCGCGCCATCGTGTTCGATGAGGTGCCCGTCGATCTTCGCGAACTGATCGACGGCGTCGCGCTTCTCGTCGCGCCTGTCGCAACGCGCCGGCAATCCACGCTGCAAACATGCATCGACCGTTCCGTCGCGGCTGCCGTGCTTGCCGATCCGGCCCGGCTCGGACAGATCGTCTTCATGCTGCTCGCGTACGCGCTGGAAACGTCGGACGCGGGCACCGTCACGCTCACGGCGCGCGCGGAATCGCTGAGCGCGGGCGCGCAGCGCGTCGTGATCGGCATTAACGGCGCGCCGCCCGTTTCCGGCGACGCGCAAGGCGTCCGCGCGGACGGAGCGCTGGCGGAAGCAGCCGATCCGCACGACCATCCCGATCTCGCGCTGTGCCGCGTCGTCGCGCAAAAGATGGGCGGCGACATCACGATCCTCGCAGGCGAGAACGTCGGCGTGTGCGTCGCGTTTCATGCGCCATTCACGATCGAGCGGCATGAGTGGCCGAACCCGACGCAGCGCTGGGCCATCGTCGATGTGGATACCTACGAGGACCGCCAGGCCCTCTGCGAGTTACTGAAAAAGCTCGGCGTCACGACGTTGCCGTCCGACGCGAGATCGCCGGTGTGCATCGACTACCGCTTCGCGCAAACGGGTCAGCCGCCGTCGACGCACGGCGAAAAGCAGGCCTTCGTCATGACGCTCGACGCGCTGCCGGGCGGCCTGCGCGAGCGAGATGGGGTTACCCGCCTCTCGATGAGGCCGCTGTCGTGGACGGCGCTCGTGCGCATCTGCGGCGCGCAGAACGGGCACGCGCCTGCCGCGCGCGCGCCGCTCGTTCCGGCTGGGCCGTCCGCCGCGTCCGGACCCGCGACCGTCCTCGTCACCGACGACAACGAAGTCAACCGTAAAGTGCTCGCGAAGCAACTCGACGTGCTGGGCTATCGCTGCCTCGTCGCGAGCTCCGGCGACGAAGCGCTGGCGTTGCTCGCGCGCGAAGCCGTCGATCTGTTGATCACCGATCTGCAGATGCCCGGCATGGACGGCGTCGAGCTTGCCCGTGGGTC
>BBSL01000280.1 GCA_001319865.1 Burkholderia sp. E7m39
GTCGGCGAATGCCGATGCGCCGCTCGCCGGCGCGGAGCGCGCGCGATTCGGCGCAATTCTCGTCAAGACGTCCCGTTTGAGCACGCTCGGCGCGGCGCTCGAACGTCTGTTGCCCGCACGCACGCGGCCCCGCCCGGCGCACGTCACGCCGCGACTCGAAAGCCATGACTTTACCGCGCTCGATTCGCTCGCGGCACAGGGCATCGACGTCGACGCGCTCCTGCGCGAATGGCACACAGCGATGGAAAGCGACCTTGCGCAGTTCGCCGCGTGCCGCGCGTCCCACGACGAGGCCGCCATACGACGCGCGCTGCACAGGCTCGCGGGCGCGGTCGGCATCGTCGGCGATCGCGGCCTGATGGATGCGCTGGAGCATGCGAGCGGCGCGCGCCGCCTTGCAGGCGACGTGCTGCTCGACGGACTCGTCACGCGCATCAGAACGTTGATGCAGCGCCTCGCCAATCGCGTGTCGCGGCGGACCTTCGCGCCATGAGCGCGACCGCGCGCGGACGATAAAAGGCCCGCAGAACGCGGGCCCAAACTCCGCGAAACACGATGGAGACGATCAGAGAACCGTGTGCGGATTGCGCGGCCGGTTGGTGCGGCCTTTTGGAAGGCCGCGCAGTCGCGCTATGGGTCAGTATAGGGCGATTATTTGTCTGTGCAGGAGAAAATGCCTGCCTTCTCGCTAGCAAGTATTAATTGCCGGGACATCAACGATAGACGACGCTTTGCCGGAGTCGCTCTGCTCAAGATGCTTTGCTGGCCCGATTTTCAGACCAGCAGTTCGCCAAGGCGCTCGTTCAGACGATAAATGGCCCGCGTCACGCACGGCAGCAATGCGTCGACGGCAGATGCATCGTGCGCTCGCGCGGCGCGTTCGAGCGTGCCCGCGAGGGCGATTTCCAGCCGGCATTGCAGCATGCACAGAGACCCCGCTAGTCGATGCGTGGCGCGCCCAAGATCGTCCCACGCGTCGCTTTCACGCGCGGCCGTCATGAAGCGCAGCGCCGCACGATTCGTATCGATCAGCATGCTCGTGACGTCGCGCGCGACGTCACGATCGCCCAAGGCGAGCGCATCGATCGTTTCCCGCAACGCGCTAGCGCCCGGCACGTGGCCGTGCGCGCTGCAGATGCGCGCTGACGCCATCACCGCGCGACGGCGATGCCGCAGCGCCGCGCGAAGTCGACCAGATCCACCAGGGTTTCGACCCCCACCTTGTTCATCAGGCGCGTCTTGTGGCTGCTGACCGTCTTGTTGCTGATGAACAGCGCGTCGCCGATGGACTTGTTCGACATGCCTTTGGCGAGCATCTGCAGGATCACCAGTTCCTTGTCGGACAGCATGTCCAGCCGGCGCTCCTCGACCTGCGCGTGCGCGGGCACGATGCCGCCCGTCGATGGCGCGACGGGGAACACGCTATAGCCCGACAGTACTGCTTCGACGCTGCGCATGATCTCCCTCACGTCCTGTGACTTGCTGACGAACCCTTGTGCGCCCGCGCGCATCGCGCGCGAAACGAATGTGCTGGAATCGTGGCTCGACAAAATCACCACGCGCATGGCGGGATGCGCGGTTTTCAGGCGCGCGAGTACATCCAGGCCGTTTATGCGGGGAATATCCAGATCGAGAATGATGAGATCAGGCGTGTATTGACGCGCCATTTCCATGGCCGATTGACCATTGTCCGCTTCAAATACTTCCCGGGTACCGAGCAATTGCAGCAGATGCGTCCTGATTACCAGACGAAATGCAGGATGATCGTCCACGATCAATATTGAAGCCAACGTCCTATCTCCAGATATTCATTAGATTTTGCACGCAATACCGGTTGCAAGCGCAACCTGTCGTGGTTTGCATGCCGCTTTACAGCGAACATTCTAAACATTACGAACTCGCTTTTGGTGCGGAATATTCTGCATTCCATAAGGTCGTCGATTATCTTCTTTCATACGATTTCTGGAGCTCCCCGCTACCGTGCGAATCCATGAAAGAGAAAATGCAAAGAAACAAATTCGCAGGCGAATTTTCTCTTTCCCGCCTGACGCATCTGTCGCTGCGCGATTCGCTCGCAAATCGCATACGGACAAGGCACATCGACGCACCTGCGGTAAACCCGCTTGAATTTAACTAACTCATCAATTAAGCTCCGGTCCATGAACACGAAACGCCCACCATCGAAGCCGCGCGGCCGCCGCCCCGCCGTCGAAAATTTCGACGTACGCGAGCATCTGCTCGACACGGCAACGCGGCTTTTTTCCGAGCGCGGCATCGCGGCCACCACCGTCGCGCAGATCGCGGCCGGGGCGGGCGTCACATCGGCGCTGGTGCACTACTACTTCACGAATCGCGAGACCTTGCTCGATGCAATCGTCGAAGAAAGGCTCGCGCCGTCGATTGGCTTTGTCTGGAGCGCGGCCGCGAACGGTTCCGACGCCGACCCGTTCACGATGGTCGGCGAGTTCGTCACGCGTCTGTTCGACGTGACGGCGCGCATGCCGTGGGTGCCCGCGCTGTGGCTGCGCGAAGTCGTCAATGAAGGCGGCATGCTGCGCGAACGGATGGTCACGCGCATTCCGTTCGACAACATCAAGCGCTTCGGCGCACGCATCGAGGAAGCGCAGCACGCGGGCGCCGTGAATGCCGAACTCGATCCGCTTCTGATGTTCAACTCGATCATCGCGCTCGTCATGCTGCCGCAGGCGGCCGCGACGCTGTGGAAGAGCATTCGCGGCTTCGCTCCCATCGAGCGCGACACGCTGCAGCGGCACGTCACGGCATTGCTGCTCGGCGGCATGAGCCCGACTCCCGCTTCCGCTGCAACCGCCGCGCGCAAGAGGGCACGCCGCCCGTCCACGAGGTCCGGGTCATGAAGCCATCCCGTCCATGCGCGTGCGGCGCGCGCTTCGCCGCTCTCGTCGCCGTGCTGGCGGCCTGCGGCGCGCTCGCCGCGTGCTCGCATCGCGCCGACAACACCTGGCAAGGCTACGTCGAAGGCGAGTTCGTCTATCTCGGCTCGTCGCAGTCGGGCAAGCTGACGCAACTCGACGTCGCACGCGGTCAGGAGATCGCGGCGAGCGCGCCCGTATTCGCGCTCGAATCCGTCGACGAAACGGCCGCGCTGCAACAGGCGCAGCAACAGCTCGCCGCCGCGCGCGCGCAATTGGCGGACATCCAGACGGGCAAGCGCCCGCCTGAAGTCGACGTGACGAAGGCGCAGCTCGCACAGGCCGTGGCGAATGCGCGCAAGGCCGCGCTGCAATTGACGCGCGACGAAGCGCAGTATCGCGTGGGCGGCATTCCGAAGGGCCAGCTCGACGACACGCGCGCCGCCGCCGACGCCGCCGACGCGCAGGTGCGCGAACTGACGCACGAAGTCGCTGTTGCGAGGCTGCCGGGCCGCTCGCAGCAGTTGCTTGCGCAGGCCGCGCAAGTCGAAGCGGCGCAGGCGGCCGTCGCGCAGGCGCAATGGAAGCTCGACCAGAAGCGCGTAAGCGCACCCGCCAAAGGACGTGTCTACGACACGCTGTATCGCGTCGGCGAATGGGTGCAGGCGGGCAATCCCGTCGTGCAGATGCTGCCGCCTCAGAACGTGAAGGTGCGCTTCTTCGTGCCCGAGACGGTGGTCGGCTCGCTCGCGCCCGGCCGCGCACTGACCATTCATTGCGACGGCTGCGCATCGGACGTAAAGGCGAAAATCACTTACGTGTCGAGCGCGGCGGAATACACGCCGCCCGTCATCTACAGCAATGAGAGCCGCGCGAAGCTCGTATTCATGGTCGAAGCGCACCCGTCCGTCGACGATGCGCCGCGCCTGCATCCCGGCCAACCCGTTTCGGTGACGCTGCAATGAGCGCGCAAAACGATTCGCCGCCGCACACGCCGCAGCCACCGAACGCCTCGCGAGGCGCGCTCGCGATCGACGTGCACAACCTGAACAAGCACTTCGGTGATAAACACGTCGTCAACGACGTATCGCTGCAGGTCGCGCAT
Source organism: Burkholderia sp. E7m39 (assembly GCA_001319865.1). Taxonomy (GTDB): domain Bacteria; phylum Pseudomonadota; class Gammaproteobacteria; order Burkholderiales; family Burkholderiaceae; genus Paraburkholderia; species Paraburkholderia bengalensis. The sequence continues at coordinate 3,997 of BBSL01000280.1, forward strand.
GGCGAGATCTTCGGTTTTCTCGGGCCGAACGGCAGCGGCAAGACAACCTCGATCCGCCTGATGTGCGGCCTGCTCACGCCGGACTCCGGCAGCGGCACCTGTCTGGGCTACGACATCGTGCGCGACAGCGCAAAGATCAAGCGCAACGTCGGCTATATGACGCAACGCTTCTCGTACTGGGAAGACATGACGATTCGCGAGAACCTCGATTTCGTCGCGCGAATCTATCAGATGCGCGATCGCAAGGAGAAGGTCGATCGCGCGCTCGAAGCGCTCGGCCTGCACTCGCGCGCCGACCAGATGACGGGCGCGCTGTCGGGCGGCTGGAAGCAGCGGCTCGCACTCGCCGCGTGCATGTTGCACGAGCCGAAGCTGCTGCTGCTCGACGAACCGACGGCAGGCGTCGATCCGACGGCACGCCGCGACTTCTGGGAAGAGCTGCACCGGCTCGCGGCGCAGGGCATATCCGTGCTGGTCAGCACGCATTACATGGACGAGGCGGAGCGCTGTCACAAGCTCGCGTATATCGCGTACGGCAAGCTGCTCGCGCAGGGCACCGCGCAGCAGGTCATCGATTCGCAGGCGCTCGCGACGTGGGCGATACACGGCGCGCATCTCACCGAGTTGTCGGCGAGGCTGCGCGACATGCCAGGTGTCGATCAGACCGTCGTGTTCGGCTCCGCGCTGCATGCGAGCGGCCACGATCACGCTGGCCTCGAAAAAGCGATCAGGCAGGCCACGTCCCATCTGTCCGTGCGAGTCGAGCCGATCGAAACCGGACTCGAGGACGTCTTCATCTACATGATGAGCCGCTCGACCGACAACTACGGAAAATCATCGTGAACCGATTTTTCTCCGCGACGCGCTGGTGGGGCATCGTCCTCAAGGAGTTCATCCAGCTGCGGCGCGACCGCATCACGTTCGGCATGATCGTCGGCTTGCCGATCGTTCAGCTCGCGTTGTTCGGCTTTGCGATCAACACCGATCCGAAGCAACTGCGCACAGCCGTCATCGTCAGCGATCAAGGGCCGTTTTCGCGCAGCTTCGTCGCGGCGATGAAGAACTCCGACTACTTCCATATCGTCGACACGCTGCCCGACGACGAAGCGGGACGCCAGGCGCTTGCGCGCGGCGACGTAACTTTCGTTGTGTCGATTCCCGTCGATTTCTCGCGCCGGCTGCTGCGCGGCGAACGGCCTTCGCTGCTCGTCGAAGCCGACGCGACCGATCCCACCGCGACGCAGGCGCCCCTCGCCGCGCTGCCGGAGATTGCTCGCTCGGTGGCCGACAAGGACATCACGGGGCCGCTCGCGCACCTGAACGGCGCACCCGCTGCGTTCGACGTGCGGGTGCACAAGCTCTACAACCCCGAAGGTGTGACGCAGTACAACGTCGTCCCCGGCCTGATGGGCACGATCCTCACGCTGACGATGGTGATGATGACGGGCCTCGCGATGACGCGCGAACGCGAGCGCGGCACGATGGAAAATCTGCTCGCGACGCCCGTGCTGCCGCTCGAAGTGATCGCGGGCAAGCTGGTGCCGTATATCGCCATCGGGCTCGTGCAGTCATCGATCATTCTCGCGGCGGCGCGTTTTGTCTTTCATGTGCCGTTCGTCGGCAGTCTGGTGGCGCTGTATGTCGCGGCGCTGCTGTTCATCGCGGCGAACCTGACGGTGGGCATCACGCTTTCGTCGATCGCGCAGAATCAGTTGCAGGCCATGCAGCTGACCATCTTCTACTTTCTGCCGAGCCTGCTGCTGTCGGGTTTCATGTTTCCGTTCGCGGGCATGCCCGTATGGGCGCAATGGATCGGCAACCTGTTGCCGCTCACGTACTTCAACCGGCTCGTGCGCGGCATTCTTCTGAAGGGCAACGGCTGGGCGGATCTGTGGCCGTCGGTGTGGCCCGTCGCCGTGTTCACCGTCATCGTGATGGCGATTGCCGTGCGCTTCTATCGGCGCACGCTGGACTAGGAGGTCGACGATGAAACGCTGCATGCTGCTGTCCGCGCTGATTCTCTGCGGCTGCGCGGTCGGCCCCGACTTCCGCTCGCCCGCCGCGCCCGATACGGCGTCGTACACGCGCGACGCCCTGCCCGCGACCACGCAAGCGGCAGGCGCGGCGCAAACGATCGTCGCGGCCGGCAATGCGCTACCGGCGTGGTGGACCCAGTTTCGCTCCGACGCCCTGAACCGTCTCGTCGATACGGCGTTGCACAACAGCCCGACACTCGACGAAGCGCGCGGAAAGCTCGTCGAAGCACGCGAAAATTACATCGCGCAAGCCGGCGCCACCGAGTTTCCCACCATCGACGCGAAGCTCTCGGGCACGCGTCAAAAAGTGGACCCCACCGCGTTCGGCATTCCGAACGTGCCGAACACGGCGCCGTTCACGCTGTTCAATGCGTCGGTAAGCGTGTCGTACCTGCTCGATGTGTTCGGCGGCAACCGGCGCGCGCTCGAAGCACTGCTCGCGCAGGTCGATTATCAAAGCTACGAACTCGATGCCGCGCGCCTCGCGCTTGCAGGCAACGTTGTATCGACGGCGATCCGGCGCGCGTCGCTGCAGCAGCAGCTTGCATTGACACAGCAACTCGCCGACGCGCAGGCGCAACAGCTGCGCATCATCGAAGGACGCTATGCGGCAGGCGGCGTCGCGCAGCTCGACGTGCGCACGCAACGCACGCTGCTCGCGCAGACACGCGCGCTATTGCCGCCGCTCGCGACGCAACTCGCGCAGGCCGAACACCAGCTCGCGATCCTGCTTGGCAGCGAGCCGTCGAAGGCGGATTTCAGCGACATCACGCTCGATGCGCTGCAATTGCCCGACACCGTGCCCGTCACGCTGCCTTCGACGCTCGCGCGCGAACGGCCCGACATTCGCGCTTCGGAGGCGCTGCTGCATCAGGCGAGTGCGAACGTCGGCGTGGCGACGGCGAATCTGTATCCGCAATTCGTGGTGTCGGCGGGCATCGGTTCACAGCGCACGCGCGTCGAGGATGTCGTGAATGGGCTGAACGTGTGGAACTTCGGGTTGAATCTGACGCAGCCGATTTTTCATGGCGGTGAACTGCGCGCGAAGGAACGCGCTGCGCAAGCCGCCTACGATGCCGCGTTCGCATCGTATCGACAGACGGTGCTGCAGGCGCTGCAACAGGTCGCCGATTCGCTGCACGCATTGAACGACGACGCGCATGCGCTGCAGGCGCGCGACGAAGCGGCGTCGGAGGCGCAGGCGAGCGTGCGGATCGCGCAGGGTCAATATGCGGCGGGCGGCGTCAGTCAGTTCGGGTTGATCGACGCGCAGCGGCAAGCGTTGCAGACGGCGCTCGACAGGACGCGCGCGCAGGCCGATCGTCTCGCGGATACGGCGGCGCTGTTTCAGGCGCTAGGCGGCGTGACGCCCGATGCGTCCGATGCGCAGACCGCGGGGCGCTAGTGCGCGGTGCTTGCGGAAAAAATAAACCCGGCCGAGG
>BBSL01000281.1 GCA_001319865.1 Burkholderia sp. E7m39
GGCCGAGGCCGGGTTTGTCGTCATGCGCGACCCTGCTGCTTATCGGCGCCGAAAGAGCCGGATCACGAACAGCAGGATCACTGCGCCGATGAACGCCGTGATGATCGAACCGATCCATCCGCTGCCAAGCGAGATATGCAGCGCGCCCGACAGCCAGCCGCCGATAAACGCGCCGACAATCCCAACCACGATATCGATGATCACGCCGAAGCCGCCGCCCGCCACGAGCACGCTCGCGAGCCAGCCCGCAACGCAGCCGATGATCAACCATGCAATGAGTCCGTGTTCCATGTTTTTCCCAGATCTGTGCTTTGAGTTATCGGAGCAAGGTGGCGCGATTGCGACACCCCGCTCCGCTTGATGCCACACGTGTGGTGGTCGGTAGTTGTACAGCAGCGCGGGATCGGGGTTGTTAACGTTTGTGAAGGTGGCACGATCTCAGCGATCGAGATACATCACCATGTGTTCTTCATCGTAGAAACTGCCATCGACGCATAAGGCGCGCGGCTCTATGCCATAGGCTGCAAAGCCCATCGACTGATAGAGTTGCCGCGCCCGATGGTTCTCCGTATTCACAGTGAGCAATATCTGTCCCGTACCCTGCTTGCGAGCGTGTGCGAACGCCCGGTTCAGCAACTTCCGGGCGACGCCTGACTTGCGATATGCAGGGCGAACGAACACACCCCAAAGAATCGCCTTGTGGCTTGTCTGCGTGAGCGCCTCGCGCCGCACGCCGGCCATAGCGACCAGCGCGTCGTGCTCGAATGCGCCGAACACTACCTGCCGGTCCGTCTGTCGGATTTGCACCGCGACGACATCGAGCGTCTTCGCTTGCTCTTCGGCGAACGTCGGCCAGATCGCCGTCGGGGAATTCGCAATGGCCTCGAGCCGCAGCGCCTTGAATGCCGTAGCGTCCGTTTCGGCCAAGGGACGTATTGTCAATGAATCGTGGGACATTGAATCCTGTTCTCTGGAAGCTGTGTGGGCCTCCATCTATACAGGAATGCGCGCGCAAAAAAGACAAGGCCTCACGATTTTTCACAGATCGCGAGGCCGCTTTCCGGCAATGTCGAGGCTATCGGGCAGAGATTTGCCGATATCACGCCCCCTACGCCGCCACCGCCCGCGCCGCGTTCCGCCCGCGCAACCATTCGAGCGCCAGCAGCAGGCACGTCGAAAACACGATCAGGATCGTCGCGAGCGCGGCGATGGTCGGGCTGATGTTCTCGCGGATGCCGGTGAACATCTGCCGAGGCAGCGTCGTCTGATCGGCGCCCGCGAGGAACAGCGTGACGACCACTTCGTCGAACGAGGTCGCGAACGCGAACAGCGCGCCCGAAATCACGCCCGGCGCGATCACGGGCAGCGTGATGTTGAAGAAGGTCTTGACGGGGTTCGCGCCGAGCGACAGGCTCGCGCGCACCAGGTTGTAGTTGAAGCCCTGCAACGTCGCCGCGACCGTCGTCACGACGAACGGCACGCCCAGCGACGCATGCGCCATGATGAGGCCGATATACGTGTTGGCGAGCCCGAGCGGCGCGAAGAACAGATACATGCCCACGCCGACCACCACCACGGGCACGATCATCGGCGAGATCAGGATTGCCATCAGCAGCGCCTTGCCCTTGAAGTTCGCCTTCGTGAGGCCGATCGCCGCGAGCGTGCCGAGCACGGTCGCAAGCACTGTCGCCGAGGGCGCGACGATAAAGCTGTTCTTCGCGGCCATGCGCCATTCGTCGGAGGCGATCAGGTTCTGATACCAGCGCAGCGACCAGCCCGGAATCGGATAAACGAGAAACGTGCTCGACGAAAACGACAGCGGCACGATCGCGAGCACGGGCAGGATCAGATACAGCAGCGTCAGCACGGCGAGTCCGCGCAATGTGAAGTACCACACGCGCTCGATCATCGACGTATGCGGCGCGAACATCGGTTTGGCCATTTTCATCGCGCGCTCCTTAGCCGAGGCTGACTTGCGAACGCGTGAAGCGTCCGTAGATCACGTACAGCACGAGCGTCGCCGCGAGCAGCAGCCCGCCGAGCGCGCACGCCATGCCCCAGTTGATCGTCACGTTGGTGAAGTACGCGACGTAGTAGCTGACCATCTGGTCGTTCGGTCCGCCGAGCAGCGCGGGCGTGATGTAGTAGCCGATCGCGAGAATGAACACGAGCAGCGCTCCTGCACCGATGCCCGGATACGTCTGCGGCACGTACACACGCCAGAACGCCGCGAACGGATGCGAGCCGAGCGAAATGGCCGCGCGCTGATAGCTCGGCGGAATCGACTTCATCACGCTGTACAGCGGCAGAATCATGAACGGCAGCAGGATATGCGTCATCGAGATATACACGCCAGTGCGATTGAACAGCAGCGCGAGCGGATCATGAATCACGCCCATGCCGAGCAGCGCCTTGTTGACGAGCCCTTCGCTCTGCAGAATCACGATCCAGGCCGCGACGCGCACAAGAATGGACGTCCAGAACGGAATCAGCACGAGGATCATCACGAGATTCGCGCGCCGTTCGTTCAGCGTCGAAATCCAGTACGCGAGCGGATAGCCGAGCAGCAGCGCGAACACCGTCACCGCGAAGCCGATCACGAACGTGCGGCTGAACACGGCGAGATAGATCTGTTGTTCGGGGTCCGTCGGAATGATGTTGCCGAACGCATCCTGCTTGTGATCGAGCGAAGCGAGCAGATAGAACGGCGAATACGCGCTGCCGTTCTTCGCGATTGCCTGCCAGTATTTCGGGTCGCCCCAGCGTTCGTCGAGTTCGAGAATCTTCGACTTGATCTGCGCGGGCGGCAATGCATGGCCCGCGTCGTCGTTGAGCGGCATCGCGCGCGCGGTCTTCGCGACGAGCGAGCGGTAGCCCGGAATCTCCGTGTTCAGCCGGCGCGCCAGCGCGCCCATCGCTTCGCCATCGGCGACGGCGGTGAGATCGGTGGCGAGCGCTGCGTAGGCGGCGTCGGGCGGCGCGGATTTGCGGTCCCAGTCGCGCAGGCTCGTCACCGTATGCGGCAGCGCCGTCGCGATCTCGGGGTTCTGCACCGCGCGCGTGAGCAGCGCGCCGATCGGCACGACGAAGATCATCAGCAGAAAGATCGCGAGTGGCGCGATCAGCAGCAGCGCCATCGCGCGCTTCTTCGCTTCCGCGGCCTTCAGTTCGCGCTTCAGTTTGTCGGTCGACTCGGGGGCCGAGTCGGCGGCGATCGTGATCGTCGTCACACCATTCTCCCGCTTGTTTCGAACATGCCTTTGGCTGCTTCGGTGCAGCCGCGATGCGCGTGCCTTGCGAACAAGGACCGCGCATCGCGATCCACTCACTCGCTTACTTCGATGCCCACGACGAGAAGCGCTGCTCCAGTTCGTCGCCGTGATCGGTCCAGAACGTCAGGTTCTGCAGCACGGCGTTCTTGCCGTTGGCAGGCGAATTCGGCAGATTGGCGAGCGTCTTCGCGTCGAGCGACTTGATGGCCGCTTCGTTCACCGGGCCGTACGCGATGTGCTTCGCGTATTCCTGCTGCGGCTTCGACGAAATCGTGTACGCGATGTACTTCTCGGCCAGCGCCTTGTTCGGCGTGCCCTTCGGCATGGCCCAGTAATCGAGGTCGTAGATGCTGCCGTTCCACACCACCTTCAGGTTCTTGCCTTCCTTCTGCGCGGCATCGATACGGCCGTTATAAGCCGTCGACATCACGACGTCGCCCGCAACCAGGAATTGCGGCGGCTGCGCGCCCGCTTCCCACCACTGGATATTCGGCTTCAGTTCGTCCAGTTTCTTGAACGCGCGATCCTGGCCTTCCTTGGTGGCGAGCACCTTGTAGACGTCCTTCGGCGCGACGCCGTCGGCCATCAGCGCGAACTCGAGGTTATAGCGCGCGCCCTTGCGCATGCCGCGCTTGCCGGGGAATTTCTTGACGTCCCAGAAGTCGGCCCAGCTCGCGGGCGCCGTCTTCAGCTTGTCGGCGTTGTACGCCATCGCCGTCGACCACACGAAGATGCCGACGCCGCACGTTTGCGGCGCTTCGGGAATCAGATCGGACTTCTTGCCGAGCTTCGACCAGTCGAGCTTCTCGTACAGACCTTCGTCGCAGCCACGCCCGAGGTCGCCCGATTCGACTTCGACGACGTCCCAGTTCACGTGCTTCGCTTCGACCATCGCCTTCACTTTGGCCTGCTCGCCGTTGTATTCGACGGCCGTCACCTTCGTGCCGTTTTGCGCTTCGAAAGGCTGGTTGAACGCGGCCTTCTGCGCGTCGCCGTTCGCGCCGCCGAAGTTGACAACCGTCAGCTCCGCCGCGTTCGCATGCATGGCGCCGAGCGCGAGGACGAAAGCGCCGACAGCCACGGCACAGCGCGATTGCACGATCTTCTTCATGATGGTTCCTCTTTGTGGTGTTGTGCTGCTTAACGACGTGGATGTTGTTGTGTTTCTGCTCACGCGAATACGCGCAGATGCTCCGGCGCGAACTCGAGCGCGATGGGCGCGCCCGGCGCGAAGCCTTCGAGCGCGTCCGTGCCGAGCGGCACCTTCACGAAGCACTCGTCCTGTTCCGGCAGACGGCAGCGCATGCGCACGTGATCGCCGAAATAGATGAGGCCGCTGGCCTCGCCGGCCACGGCATTCGCGCCCGGCTTCGATGCGCCCGCCGCGAGCTTCATGCGCTCGGGCCGGATGCACGCGACGCCTTGCGCGCCCGCCTTCGCGCCACCGATATTGCGCCCCATGAGCCGCGTGCCGTCGATCAGGTGAAACTCGCAGTAGTCGCCCTCGACATTCGCGACGGTGCCGCGCAGCCGGTTGCTGTCGCCGATGAAGTTCGCGACGAACTCGTTGCACGGCGCTTCATAGAGGCTGTCGACAGTATCGAGCTGCTGCACGATGCCCTTGTCGAACACGGCGACGCGATCGGACATCGTCAGCGCTTCACCCTGGTCGTGCGTCACGTAGACAAACGTCACGCCGAGCTTTTCGTGCAGCGATTTGAGTTCGTATTGCATGTGCTCGCGCAGCTGCTTGTCGAGCGCGCCGAGCGGCTCGTCCATCAGCACGA
>BBSL01000282.1 GCA_001319865.1 Burkholderia sp. E7m39
AGCTGCGCGGGATAGCGCTTCGCAAAGCCTTCCATGCGCACCATCTTCAGCGCGTGGTTGACCTTGTGCGCGCGTTCGGCAGCGGGCAGCTTGCGCACGGTGAGGGGATACGCGACGTTCTGCTCGACGGTGAGATGCGGAAACAGCGCGTAGTTCTGAAACACCATGCCGATGTTGCGCTTGTGCGGCGGCACGTTGTTGAGCAGCTGGCCGTCGAGCCAAATCTCGCCGCCCGTCGGAAATTCGAAGCCCGCCAGCATCATCAGGCAGGTCGTCTTGCCCGAGCCGGAGGGTCCGAGCAGCGTCAGGAATTCACCTTGATAGATGTCGAGATCGAGCTGTTTGACGACGAGCGTCTCGCCGTCATAGGTCTTGCGCACACCCCGGAAGCTGACGATTACGTCTTCGGTTTTCATCGTGTCCGTCTCCTACGGTCCTCTGCAAGAGGATTGCTGTTGCCGTCGTAACTACGGGTTTCTACTCACATTTGGTTCCACCCGTTTCGATGATTTGCATCGAATGCGTGATCCACTATAGCTGCTTACGGTTCTACAATAGGGAACCATTTCATAAATCCGGATAGAACCACTTGGATACTGTGATCCTGTCCGACTGGCTCGCCGCGCGGCTCGACCGGACGGCTGGCGAACCCGTCTACCGGCAAGTGCTCGGGCTGATGCAACAGGCCATCCTGACGGGCCAGCTATTGCCCGGCGCGAAGCTACCCAGCTCGCGCACGCTCGCCGGCGACCTCGGCATCGCGCGCAATACGGTGCTGCACGTGTACGACCAGCTGACGGCCGAAGGCTACGTGATCTCCACGACGGGCAGCGGCACCTATGTCGCCGACACGCGGCCCGACAAGGCCGCCGTCAGCGCGCGCATGGAGCCACCGGCGCCCGGTGGCTCCAAGGCGCCCGTGGGCCTCGTCGCGGGCACGGCAGCGGCGCAGGCAGGCGCGAGCTCGCCCGGCGGCCTGTCGATGCGCGGCTCGCGGCTCATCAGCAAGGCGGGCGTGTCGGCGAAACAGTGGGGCGCTTTCATGCCGGGCGTGCCGGATGTCGCCGAGTTTCCGGCTCGCACGTGGAGCCGTCTGCAGGCCAAGCTCTGGAAAGAAGCGAATCCCGATCTGCTGACGTACGCGCCGGGCGGCGGCTATCGTCCGTTGCGGCGCGCGTTGTCGGACTATCTGCGCGTCGCGCGCTCGGTCAAGTGCACGCCGGACCAGATCATCATCACGACGGGCATTCATCAGTCGATCGATCTCGCCGTGCGGCTGCTGACGGATGTCGGCGATCGCGCGTGGGTCGAGGAGCCGTGCTATTGGGGCGCGCGCAGCGTGCTGCAATCGTCGGGGCTGACGCTCGTGCCCGTGCCCGTCGACGACGAAGGGCTCAATCCGAGCGAATGCGATCTGCAGACACCGCCGCGCCTCGCGCTCGTCACGCCGTCGCACCAGTATCCCCTCGGCATGGTGATGAGCCTCGCGCGCCGCCGCACGCTGCTCGAATTCGCGCGCCAGCACGGCGTGTGGATCATCGAAGACGACTACGACAGCGAGTTCCGCTACGGCAGCCGTCCGCTCGCGTCGCTGCAAGGGCTCGACGACGCGGGCCAGGTGATCTACGTCGGCAGTCTGGGGAAGATGCTGTTTCCGGGCTTGCGGATCGGCTACATGATCGCGCCGGAGCATCTCGTCGATACGTTTCGCACGGGCGTTGCCGAGCTGTATCGCGAAGGGCAGTTGATGCAGCAGGCCGTGCTGACGGAATTCATCATGGACGGTTATCTGACTTCGCACGTGCGGCGCATGCGGGCGTTGTACGGCGAACGCCGTCAGATCCTGATCGACGCGATCACCGCGCGCTTCGGCGACACACTGCCCGTGATGGGCGACGAGGCCGGGCTGCATCTCGTGCTCGGCCTGCCCGATCATGCAAACGACCGCGACGTCACGGCCGCTTCGTACGACGCCGGGGTGATCGTGCGGCCGCTCGCGTCGTACTACAACAGCGAGACGCCCGCGCGGCGCGGTCTGCTGCTCGGCTACGCGTGCGTGCCGAACGAGCGGATCGGCCCCGCGTTCGATACGCTTGCGCGCGTGATCGAAGAAACCGCGCTGAACAAGCGCGTCGCGCCGACGCGCGCGGCCTGAGGTCCAGCGTTACGCGTGCTTAACCGTTCGTGGTGAGATGCATCGGGCGATGCGCGATGCGTCCGGCTTCGGGCTTGTCGACGCGCTCGATCGCCACCTTCGCGACGCCCGCGCGATGCATGCCGAGCTCGGTCGCGGCCAGATACGACAGATCGATGATGCGCCCGCGCGCAAACGGCCCACGGTCGTTGATGCGCACGATCACCGACTTCGAGGTCGCGAGCGACGTCACGCGCACATAGGAGCCGAGCGGCAGCGTGCGATGCGCGGCCGTCATGGCGTACATGTCGAAGTGCTCGCCGTTCGCCGTGCGTCTTCCGTGGAATCCGTGGCCGTACCACGACGCGATGCCGAGTTGCCGGAAGCGCGACGCATGCCCGTTCGCACTTGCCACGTGCTCGCTGTGCGCCGAGCGATTCGCGCGGTCGTTTGGCTCGGCATGCGCGTTCTGTGGATGCTCGCGACGCGCATCGATGCGCGCGCCATGTTGCGTGTCCTTCGCGCGGGGCCGCTTCGGGTCGGACGGTTTGTGTTTGGCGCTCGCCGCAGACGCGGCAGGCAGAGCGCTCGCGAGCAGGACGAACGAAACGGAGGCGCCGAGGCGCCGGAGCAGAGGTTTCTTTTTCAAGCGATAGCCTGTTAGCCGGAACGCTTCGGCAGATAGTTTTGCGGATCGACAGCCTTGCCGCTGTCGCGCAATTCGAAGATCAGGTTGGAGCGTGCGTCGGCGGGGTCCATTTGCGCGATCGGCTGTCCTTGCCTGACCACGTCGCCCTCCTTCACGAGCAGCCGCGCATTGTTGCCGTATGCGCTCACGAAGCGGTTGTCGTGCTTGATGATGACGAGCAGTCCGTACGCCTTGATTTCGGAGCCTGCGTAGACCACGCGTCCGCCGTCCGCGGCGACGATAGTCTCGCCGGGCGCCGCGCCGATCCGCACGCCTTTCGACTGTCCCGCATCCTCGCGCGGGGCGACGGCGCCCGATGCCGGCCAGACGAAGCGCGCCCGCTGCGCCACGGCAGGGGTGGCGGCACGGCCCGTCGCGGCCGACGCAGCCGTGGCGCCCGTATTCGCGCCGCGCGACGCTTCGCCGGGCGGCGGCGCGACACGCAGCACCTGGCCGACATTCACCGGGTAATCGTCGGGGAGGCGATTCCAGCGTGCCACCTGCGACGGCTCGCGCCCGAATGCGACCGCGATGCTACCCATCGTGTCGCCGGGATTCGCGCGATAGTAGCCCGCCGCCACGGGCGCGGGACCTTCGAGCACGGGCGCAGGCGCGGCGGGCGAATCGCCGAACAGCGCATCCCACGGCGACGTGGCGCAGCCGGCGACGGTCGAAAGCGAGACGACGGCAGCGGCCATCGCCGACCATTGCGCCAGTGCGCGGCAGGACTTCAAAAGATTCATCGGAACTCGAGCGAGAAGGATTGCGTCGGATGCGCCCGACAGCCTGAGGCAAAACGGACGCGTCCAAGTTGGACTCCTTAACGACCCTCGCCGCGATGCGTTGACGGCGCGCGCCGTCACGCGGCCATCCTTGACGATTATTGACCCGCGCGCTCGCGGCGGCGGCAAAGATGTCGAGTTGCGTAATGAGGAAAACGGAAAGCATCAAACGAAAAACGGCGCCGCCGGACATGCCCGGCGACGCCGCTTCGCAACACGAAATGCCGCGCGCTATTTCAGGTTGAAATCGACACGCGTCGTGGCGCCCTTGTCATCGATGCCCGACGCGTCCAGCTTCGGCGCGACGATGAACACGCGGCTGCTGTCGATCTTGCCGTCGAAATACTGCTGCACTGCCTGGGCGCGCCGCTGCGCCAGCTCGCGCAGGCTCGCGTCGGTGATGGGCGCGTGTTCGGCGAGCGCGTTCTTCATGTCGTCGTCGGGCAGGGTCTTGGTCAGGCCCACGATATTGCGCGGCTTCTTGAAGTCGGAATCCTTGTAGGCCTTAGTCAGATACTTGTCGTATTCCTTGTCGTCGACCTTCACCGACATCGGATCGACGCTCTCGCCGTTGCCCACCACGTCCTTGACCTTCTGCTGCCGCACGAGCCGGTCCACATAGGCCGTGCGCAGCGCGGGCTGGTCGACGGCAGGATCGACGCGGCCGATGATGTCGAGGCGGATCGACGGCTTGTCGGACAGCGCCTTCACGATGGTGTCGAGCTTCTGCTTTGCCGCGTCCGTCAGCACGGCCGAGCCCGCATCGAACTCGACGTAGCCGAGTTCCTCGCCATTGCCGCCGAACGCGTGCGCGAGCAGCGAGAACGGCGCCGTCACGGCCTTTTGCAGCAGGTTCAGCACCGCGTGCCAGATCAGCCCGCCGATGCTGAACTCCGGATTGTTCAGCGAGCCCGACACGGGAATGTTCACGTCGATTTCACCGCGCGAATTTTTCAGCAGCGAGATCGCGAGCTTGACGGGCAGTTTGGTCGCCGTGTCGTTGTCGACGTGATCGCCGAACGTGAGCTGGTCGATGAAGATGTGATTGTTCGCCGTCAGCTGATCGTTCGCGAGCTGATAGTGCAGATCGACGTTCAGCTTGCCTTTCGTGATCGGATAGCCCGCGTATTTCGCCGAGTACGGCGTCAGATTGGTCAGCTCGATGCCGTGCGCCGTCGCCGTCAGGTCGAGCGCGGGCTTCGCGATCAGCGGATTGACCGAGCCGCGGATCGTGATCGGCCCGTTGGCCGCGAGCTTCGCCGACACGTCGACGGGCGCCGACTGCTTCGAGTCCGTGCCGAATGCGCCCACCGTGCCCTGGATCGCGATCAGGTTCGCCGTGTAGTTCGGCTTGATGAAGTTGTCGGTGTAGGTGACGCGGCCGTTCTGCAGCACGAACTGACCGAAGTGCAGCCGCACCGGGCTTTGCGGCGGCGTGGCTCCCGTGACGGCCGTAGCGGCCACGCTCGCGCCGGAAGCGGCCGATGCAGGCGCGGCCGCTTGCGCCGGCGATTCAGCGGGCATGCCGAGCGGCACGGGCTCCCTGCCCCTGCCGCTCTTGTCGCGCGTCAGCGACTGCGGCGCGCCCGACTCGTGCGCGACCACATCCTTCAGATTCAGCTTGCCCTGCGCGTCGAGCAGCACGCGGCCATAGAAGTTCGAGAACGTCACCTTCGATGCATCGACGTCGGTGCCGCGCTCGTCGTAGTTCGCCTTGATGCCCGTTAGCGACAGCGAGCGCCAGCCCGCGAACGGATCGGAGGTCGCCTTGTCGATCATCCTCACGTCGACGAGCGCCGCGTCGCCGCGATAGCTCGCGCGCACGCCGTTCGACTTCTCGCCCTGCGCCATCGACACGTCGCCGTTCGCGTTCAGCAGCGCGCTCGCGATGGTCGCGTTCAGCTTGCTGCCGAAGTACGGTTCGAACGCGGCGGCATCGAGCCGGTTCGCGTCGATTTTCACCGCGAGCTTGAGCGGCGCCGCCGTCACGTCGCCCTTCACGCCGAGCGTGCCCTTGCCGTTGACGGTCGCCTGCAACTCGACGGGCAGCGCGCGGCCGAGGTCGTCGCTGATCTTCTGCACTTTCAGCTGCAGCGGCGTCACGACGAGCTTGACAGGCCGCGCCGTGGTGTTGTCCGTGAAGCTCGCCGACGCGTTCTTCAGGTTCAGCTCGCCGATGCTGTAATGCCACGCCGGGCCTTCGCGCGTCGCCTTTTTCGCCGCGTGAATCGCCGTGCGCTCGCGCGTTTCTTCATGCGGGCCGGCGAGCGCCGCGAGATCGATGGTGCCGTCCTTCCGGCGCTGCGCATCGACGGACAAGCCCGTCAGATCCACGCCGTCGATTTCCGCATTGCGCGCACCGACATCCACGCGCTTGATGCTGGCCTTGCCTTTGGCGATGGCGATGGCCGGCTCCTTCGCGCCCGCCGCCGCCACTTTCAGCGACTGCAGATCGAGCTGACTTGCGCCGATCTGCAGATCGATGGGCTCTTTCGACCAGTTCGCCGCCATGCTCGCCTGCATGCTGAGCGTGCCGTCGATCACCTTGGCCGCCGTCAGCGTGTCGAGATACGGCTGCAAGACGGGCAGTTGCGCGGATTTCAGATCGATCTTCGCGTCGGCGGTCTTTGCGGCGAGCGACACGTTGCCCGTCACGCCGAGCGCGGACTTCGGCTGGTTCGTGACGTTGGTGTTGAGCGTGAAGCGAGCGGGCGTCTTGCCGAGCGTCGAGAAATCCGCGAGTGCCACGGAGAGATTGTTCAAGCCCGCCGTCACGGGCCGCGACGCCGCTTCGTCCTGAACTTCGACGGTGCCGTCGGACAGCTCGAATTGTTTGATCTGCAGATCCAGCGGCGGCGCGGCCGCTGCCGGTTTCGCTTCCGCTTTCGTATCACCGCCTGCGCCCGAGGCGGCGGCGGGCGCGCTCGCGGCTTTCGGCTCGCTGCCCGCAGGCGCAGGCGCGGACGCGGACGCGAACGTATGCTGCACGCTCAGCACGCCGTTCCTGTCGCGCGCCAGATGCACGTTCGGCGCCTCGAGGCGGATGTCGTCGAAACGATAGATGCTCTTGAGCGGCTCGAGCGTCGCTGCCGCCACATGCAGCGAGCGCGCGGCGAAGAACGGCGACTTGTGCTCGTCGAGCACGTCGATGTCGGCGAGATCCGTCGTGCCCGTGATGCGCAACTCGGGCGCGTTCTCGGTCATCGCGAAGCTCACCTTCAGGTCGCTCGACAGCTTGCCCGCCTGCACCGTGACGGGCAGCTTCGTGGGCGAATACGACAGCAGTTTCGGCACGTCGAGGCCGTCGAAGCGCAACGACACTTCCGATTCGCGCGACGCGGCAAACGGCTTCGTGCGTCCGTCGATGGCGAGCGGGCTGCCGTCGATGCGCGCGCGCAGCAGCGGCTCGACGAAGATGTCCGTCTTCGACGGCAGCGTGGCGATGAACGGAATGCCGAGGCTCCATTCGTCGATCACATGTTTGACGTTCAGCAACCGGTCGTCGAACGTGATCTTGCCGTTCTCCAGCCGGATGTTCGAGATCGCGAATTGCGCGGGCTTGCTGTCGGGCTTGGACGGCTGCTTCGAAAACTTCTCGATCAGATCGCTGAAATTGAAATGCTGCGCGTCATAGCGAACGATTGTGAAACGCGGCGAGTCCACCTTCACTTCGTCGACGACGGGCGCGAGGCGGAAAATCGAGCTCCACGACGGGCGCACGATCAGCCGTTCGATATCGACGAAGTCGCCCTTGCCGTCGCGCTCGCCGATATGCACGCGGTCTGCTTCGAAGTTGAGCGTGTACGGATTGAGCGCAATGCGGCCGATGCTCGCGGGCCGGTCGAGCTGCTGGCTCAGCTGCTGCTCGGCGATGTGCCGGATCAGCGGCGGCGCGGCGAAAAAGCCGAGCAGGCCGAACACGGCCAGCGCGACGAACACGATGAGAACGATGCGTTTTGCACGCCGTCCTTGCGCAACTTCGCGGACGGTCTGAATGGAGGATACGAGTGATGCTTTGGTCGGGCTTGCCATGCTCGGTCGCAAATAGTGCGGCGCAAAGCTCGCCGCGATGACGAAGATCCAGCTTGCCCGGAGTATACGTCTGGATGTTCGGGCAAACCATCAATTGTCATCGGATGCCGGCTGTTGCGGGCAAATAAACGTGAGAAAGTGTAAGTGCGCCGATGGCAGTTCGGGACTGCGCTCGCCTGGCTGCACCAGCGCCCTTACCCGCTTCGCGAATGCGTGGCACGACGCCGCTGTCGGCGCAGCGAAGGCATGCTGCAAATGCGAAAAACAATCCTTGCCGACACGACGCGGATAAGATACAACGCGTTGTCAGAAAAGACTGTCAGGACAAGTCGGCATATCCGATGCGGGCGGGGGCTCGGCGGACTGCGCCCGTCCTGGCCCAGAGTGACAATCCAGGACCGCGGTTCATCGAATGATAAAAAATCGCCGAGAACAGTTTCCGCTTCAACTCGCCTGCGCGGCGCTTGCAGGCATCGCATTTCTCACAGGCTGCTCGTCGACGCCTATCGTGGCGCCCAAGCCGACTGGCTGGATCAAGGACGAAGTTGCCGATTCCTATGTGTTCGCCTATCCCCTCGTGCTGATGGGCGCGGCGCGCGACGCCGCCGTCGGCGCGGCCCCCGGCCAGGCGCCCGTCAACACGTTGCGTCACGCGTCGGCGCTGCCGCCTGTCGGCGCGCACAATCCGCCGACGCCCGGCATCGATACGCTCGACTCGACGGCATGGCTCGACGTCGGCGACGAACCGGTGATCGTCTCGTTGCCGGCATCGGCGGGCCGCTATGTGGATGCGCGCGCGCTCGACATGTGGACCAACGTGGTGTGGTCGACGGGCACGCAGGCGACAGCCCGCGTGCCGGGCATCAAGGCGCAGACCGTCGCGTTCGCTAAACCGGAATGGAAGGGCGAGCTGCCCAAGGGCGTGAAGCGGATCGACGCGCCCACGCGCAACCTGTGGCTCGACGTGCGCATCCAGTCGAACGGCGGACGCGATCTCACGGCCGTGCGCAAGCTGCAGCGCGGCGTTCGCGTGATGCCGCTGTCCGTCTACACGGGCGATGCGTCGGCGGCATCGGTCGCGCCGCGCAGCATGCCCGGCGACGCGAGCGCGCCCGGCACGCCCGCCGAGCAGGTCGCCGCGCTGGACGCGAAGGCCTTCTTCGAGCGCGTCGCGCAGTTGCTGCCCGACAACCCGCCGTCGCCTGCCGATCCGCACGCGCTCAAGTTTCTCGCCGATCTCGGCGTGAAGCCCGACGAACCCGTCGAGCTGCCGAAATCGGCGGGCGACGCGGTCGCAGGCGGCATCGCCGACGGCCGCGCGCGCATTGCGACGCCGCCCACCAACATGTTGTCGGCGAACGGCTGGAACTGGTTCGGCGACGGCGTCGGCAACTATGGCCCCGACTACGCGCTGCGCGCGTACGCGGCGTACGCGCAGCCGGGCATCGGCACGAAGGACGACGAAGTGCGCGCCAGCGTCGCGCTCGACAGCGACGGTCACGCGTTGAACGGCGCGAACCGCTACGTGATGCATTTCGAATCCAACCAGGTGCCGCCCGTGCGCGGCTTCTGGTCGGTCACGGCCTACACGAAGGATGGCGCGCTCGGCGACAGCACGCCGTCGCGCGCGGCCGTCGGGGACAAGTCGGGCGCGCGGCGCAATCGCGACGGCTCGATCGACGTGACGGTGTCGGCGGCCAAACCCCGCAAGGCGGCGAACTGGCTGCCCGCGCCGCGCGGCGATTTCCAGCTTGTGCTGCGCCTCTACGCGCCCAAATCCGACGCCACCGACGGCACGTGGCAACCGCCCGCCGTCGTCCGTCAATAACGACGACGGGCGCGCAGGCCCGCGATATGTCCGCCGCGTGACAGCGGCGATCGGGCCTCGCGCGGTGACCAGGCGTGCGGGGCCGCCGCGCCGGACGCCCGCCGAACACCGCGAACGCCGCGACGGCGCAAGCCCGATGCCCGCGCCACCACCGACGCGAACGGGCAAATACAGAAAAGTCGCTTGACCTTCCCATCATGGGAAGGTCAATACTGGTTCCATCAAGCGCTGTTTGCGCCCGCATTGGAGCCTCGCTGCCATGACCGAATTCGCCACCTCTCGCGCCGCCGATCCGTCCCGCCCGGCGGCATCGTCGGAACTCGATATCCAGGGCATGACGTGCGCGTCGTGCGCGCTGCGCGTCGAGAAAGCGCTCGCCAAAGTGCCGGGCGTCGCGCGCGCGTCGGTGAATCTGGCGACGGAGAAAGCGACCGTCGACGCCGAGGCGTCCGTCGCCGTCGACACGCTGCTGAACGCCGTCCGCAAGGCGGGCTACGAGGCGCAGCCGGTGCATGAAGCGCCGCCGCCCGCCGCCGACGCCCCGTCGACGGCAGAACTGGCGATCGGCGGCATGACCTGCGCGGCGTGCTCGATGCGCGTCGAAAAGGCGCTCGCGCGCATTCCCGGCGTCACGTCCGCATCCGTCAACCTCGCGACCGAAAAGGCGACCGTCACGAGCAACGGCGCGGTCGGCGTCGACCAGTTGATCGCGGCCGTGACGAAGGCCGGCTACCAGGCGACGCCGCTTTCCGCCGACCCTGCGACGCCCGCCGCCAGCGAAGACAAGGACGCCGCCGCACGCCGCGCCGTGCGCCGCGAACTCGTCGAAGTGGTGATCTGCGCGTTGCTGACGCTGCCGCTGATCGCGCCGATGCTCGCCGAACCGCTCGGCGTTCACGCGATGCTGCCCGCCACGCTGCAACTGGCGCTCGCCACCGTCGTCCAGTTCGTGTTCGGCGCGCGCTTCTACCGCGCCGCCTGGAAGGCCGTGCGCGCGGGCTCGGGGAATATGGATCTGCTCGTCGCGCTGGGCACGTCGGCGGCGTATGGCGTAAGCATCTATCAGATGGCGCTGCATCCGGGCGACCTGATGCATCTGTACTTCGAAGCGTCGGCCGTGGTGATCACGCTGGTGCGCTTCGGCAAATGGCTCGAAGCGCGCGCGAAGCGCCAGACCACCGACGCGATCCGCGCCCTCAACGCGCTGCGGCCGGACCGCGCGCGCATCGTCGTCGGCACGGAAGAGCATGAGGTGCCGCTCGCGCAGGTGCGCGTCGGCATGACGGTCGCGGTGCGGCCGGGCGAGCGCGTGCCCGTCGACGGCGCGGTGCTGCAAGGGCGCACGCATATCGACGAATCGCTGATCACGGGCGAAAGCCTGCCCGTGCCGAAGCAGCCCGACGACCGCGTGACGGCCGGCTCGATCAACGGCGAAGGTGCCATCACGGTGACGACGACGGCTATCGGCGCGGAAACGACGCTCGCGCGCATCATCCGGCTGGTCGAAACGGCGCAGGCGGAAAAGGCGCCGATCCAGCGGCTGGTGGATCGCGTGAGCGAAATCTTCGTCCCGGCGATTCTCGCGATTGCGCTCGTCACGCTGCTCGGCTGGCTGGTCACCGGCCACGGCGCGGAAACGGCGATTCTCAATGCCGTCGCGGTGCTGGTGATCGCGTGTCCGTGCGCGCTCGGCCTCGCCACGCCGACGGCCATCATGGCGGGCACGGGCGTCGCCGCGCGCCACGGCGTGCTGATCAAAGATGCGCAGGCGCTCGAAATCGCGCATCAGGTGCGCGTCGTCGCGTTCGACAAGACGGGCACCCTGACGGTCGGCCGGCCGTCGGTGACGGCGTTCGAAACCGCGCAAGGCGTCAGCCGCGGGCACGCGCTCGCGTTGGCGGCAGCCGTCCAACGGCGCAGCGACCATCCGCTGGCAAAGGCCGTCGTCAAGGCGTTCGACGCCGACGGCGGCGGCGCGCCGCTTCTTCATCAGACGGGCGACGCGCGCGCCGTGGCGGGGCGCGGCGTCGAAGCCGATATCGACGGGAAAACGTTCGCGATCGGCAGCAGCCGCTGGCTCGGCGAACTGAACGTCCCGCCGCCGCCGGCGCTTGCCGCGCGCGCCCGCGAACTCGAAGCGCAAGGCAACACGGTGTCGTGGCTGCTCAGGCGCGGCAGGACCGGGGCGCGTGTGGCGGCGCTGGCGGATGTCCACATGAGCCCTCGAGCCGACGCGCAAAACGACCTGCAAACGGCCTCAAAAGCAGATTCACAAGCGGATTCAAAAGCGGACTTTGAAGCGGATTCTCAGGTGCTCGCGCTGATCGCCTTCGGCGACACGCTGAAGCCCAACGCGCGCGCCGCAGTCGAACGCCTGTCGCGCATGGGCGTGAAAAGCGCGCTCGTCACGGGCGACAACGAAGGCAGCGCGAAGAACGTCGCGGCCGCGCTCGGCATCGACGACGTGTACGCGCAGGTGCTGCCGTCCGACAAGGCGCGCGTCGTCCACGAGCTGAAAATCCGCACGTCGAGCGTCGTGGCGATGGCGGGCGACGGTATCAACGACGCCCCCGCGCTCGCCGCCGCCGACATCGGCATCGCGATGGCGACGGGCACCGACGTCGCGATGCACGCGGCCGGCATCACGCTGATGCGCGGCGACCCGGCCCTCGTCGCCGACGCGATCGACATCTCGCGCCGCACGTGGCGCAAGATCCAGCAGAACCTGTTCTGGGCGTTCGTGTACAACCTGATCGGCATTCCGCTCGCGGCGTTCGGCCTGCTCAATCCGATGATCGCGGGGGCGGCGATGGCGTTCTCCAGTGTCAGCGTGGTGACGAACGCGCTGCTACTACGGACCTGGCGCTCTTCGCAATGATCTGAATCAACGTTCTACCTTTCAAAACTAAAGGAAAACGTTTGGTGTGCCGTTAACGGGTTTCAGGCTGCCGTTTCGCGTCGCGCGCCGCAGCGCGCGAGACGCATCGGCGCTGTTCCCATCCCGTTACCTGGCAAACATTCATGGACATCCTTTCACTGCGCCGCGCAAGCGTCGGCGCCAGGCTCGCCATGCTTTCGTGCGCACTGGTGGCTGCCATCTTCGCGGCGTTCACGTTCGCGGTGACCCGTACAGCCGGCACGCAGATCAGCGAACAGGTGCTGTCGCGCATCACCGAGAAAGACCGGTCGATCGCCGCGATGATCGCGCTGTTCGACAAGGCGCTGACGGCCGAAGTCGGCCGCTCCATGACGCTCTTCGCGAGCTTCCTGCCGCCGAACTACGCGCTCGACGAAACGCAGAAAGTCGATATCAACGGCACGCCGACGCCCGTCTTCAAGGCCGGCGACAAGGTGCTGAACAACGACTTCTCGATTCCCGACCAGTTTCTCGCGCAAAGCGGCGCGATCGCGACGGTCTTCGCGCGCACGGGCGACGACTTCGTGCGCGTGACGACGTCGCTGAAGAAGCAGGACGGCACGCGCGCAATTGGCACGCTGCTCGACCGCAAGGGGCCCGCTTACGGCCCCGTCGCGGCGAACCGCACCTTTACGGGACTCGCGACGCTGTTCGGCAAACGTTACATCACGCAGTACAAGCCGATTACGGATGCGAGCGGCAAGGTGATCGGCGCGCTGTTCGTCGGCGTGGACGTGGATGCGCAGATCAAGTCGGTCGAAGACGGCATTCGACAGCTGAAGATCGGCGACACGGGCTACTACTTCGTGCTGAATGCATCGGCGGGCGCGGAGCGCGGCAAGCTGCTCGTGCATCCCGCCGCCGCAGGCCAGCCCGGCGACGAAAACGCCGCGCCGTACAAGCGCATGCTCGACGAGAAGGACGGCCGGATCGAATACACGAGCGCCGATGCGTCGCTCGGCGAAACGCGCGCGCAGGACAAGTTCGTGTCGTTCGTCACGGTGCCGGAATGGAACTGGCTCGTCGGCGGCGTCGCGCGCCGCGACGAAGTGATGGCCGACGTGATCGCCACGCGCAACCGCTTCATGCTGATCGGCTTCGTGCTGGTCGCGCTGTTCGCCGTCGTGTTCCTCGTCGCGGTGCGGCGGCTCGTGTCGCGTCCGCTCGACGAAGCGGCGATGGCGTCGGAGCGTTTTGCTTCGGGCGATCTGAGCGTGCGGGTGTCGGCGAGCCACGAGCGGCGCGCCGATGAGATCGGCCGTCTGATGCAGGCGATCGACGGCATCGGCGAAGGGCTTGCGCGCATCGTCACGCAGGTGCGCAGCGCGTCGGCCGACATGACGGAAGGCACCGCGAAGATCGCGGCGGGCAGCGGCGAGATCGCGTCGCGCATCGGCACGCAGGCCGCGAGCCTCGAAGAGACGGCGGCCAGCATGCAGCAGATCACGTCGACGGTGCAGCAAAACGCCGGGCACGCGGCGCAGGCGAACACGCTGGTGTCGAGCGCATCGGAAGCGGCGCTCGACGGCGGCCGTGCCGTCGAGCGCGTCGTATCGACGATGGGCCAGATCAGCCAGTCGTCGAAGAAGATCGCGGACATCACGACCGTGATCGAAGGCATCGCATTCCAGACCAACATTCTCGCGCTCAACGCAGCCGTCGAAGCGGCGCGCGCGGGCGAGCACGGCAAGGGCTTCGCGGTGGTCGCGATCGGAAGTGCGCGCGCTCGCGCAGCGCAGCGCGGCGGCCGCGAAGGAAATCGAAGCGGTAATCGCCGAATCGACGGCGACCGTGTCGAGCGGATTCCGCATCGCCGAGGAAGCGAGCACGACGATGCGCGCAATTGTCGAGCGGGTGGGCCAGGTGCAGACGATCATCGGTGAGATCAGTGTGGCGTCGAAAGAGCAGTCGGGCGGCATCGAGCAGGTGAACACGGCCGTCACGCAGATCGGCGAAGCGACACAGCAGAATGCGGCGCTCGTGAGCGACGCCGAGCAGGCAGCCGCCGATCTGCGCGTGCAGGCCGATAAGCTCGCGGAAGTGGTCAGCGTGTTTAAGGTGGGCGGGAGGGATTGAGGGGGTGGGCAGTACCATGCCGTCACACGCGCTGGAGCCGTCGAGCCAATCGCCGACTGCGCTCCAGCCAATTTACACGGGTGACAGGCAGGCGCTCCTATTCCCCATTCTTACTACTCTCTTCGAATTTCCCATGATTGATTCTGTAAATGTGAATACGCGCTTGCCCCGCCTCATCTCTCGCCCACGAAATAGAAACGTCGGCCGAATCATTCACCCATTTAATCGCTTTGAATCGCGAGTCCACGCCGTTGTCATTCATATTTATACTATCAAGACAACTACCTACCTTTTTATAAAAAATAACCTTTCCTGCGGTGCCACGTAGCTCGACCGCGTACAAATTTGCTTCTAAACCGGCGCCACAATATCCAACCGGATTCGGTGAAGATGCCGTGACGACAATGATCAGGATTACGTCTTTTCCGTCGACACGGCGAGACATAGCCTCAGGAAATACCACTTCATCAGAATCTCGCAACGCTCGATTCAGCAAGGTCGGCAATTCAATCATATGTTTATCGCTCGAACGCGTGATAAACACTCTTCCGTTTTCGAAAATCACGCTTTCGCCGGTTGAAATTGTTACGCTATCTGGAAGCGAAGTTTTCGCGTAAGAGAGATCAGCAACCATCAGAAATGCAACAGGACGACGGGCAGATTCAGGTCCTGTTCGAATTCTTACTTCGGCGTCAGCTTCGTTGTCGCTTCCAATTGGTACTCGGGACTGGTAATCGCGAAAGCGCTGATGTCCTTCTTCGGCGTGACCGTTGCTTTCACACATACTCGTCACGACGGTTCTTGACCAACACGTCGATCGGCTGATTGCGAGCAGCATTGGGGATCGTCATGGCGTAGCCGTCCTTATCTGTGGTGATAGGGTCGGTCTTGTTGATTACCATAGGTTCAACAGGACTCGCAGCGGGCACCGAGGCGGCCACTGGTTCAGATGTGGGCAACCGATGCCAAAAACCTTCGCCCCATTAAACCCAACGCAGCAAAAGCCCACCAGCAGATTTCTCCGAAATCGCACCACCCTATTCGCAGGACAAAAAAGACCCGCCGAAGCGGGTCTGAATTCAGAATTTTCACCAAACCATCGACGATTCCAGCGATTTCAATGCATCTCTCACCCGCCGCCCGTGAACAAAACGCAAGCCCTGCCCCTAAAACTCCACGTCCAGCTCATCGATCTCATCGGCTTCCTGCTGCGCCCCGGCGATCCACTGCTGCATCTCGGGCAGCGCGAGAATGCGCTGGCCATACGCGACGATATCCGGGTCCAGTTGCACGTCGTACGTCACGAAGCGCGTGACGACGGGCGCGTACATCGCATCGGCGGCGCTGCGCTCGCCGAACAGATACGGCCCGCCGTATTGCTGCAGACACTCGCGCCAGATGGTCACGATCCGCTCGATGTCGGACTGCGCGCGCGCCCACACCTTGAAGCCCGGAAAGTGCGCTTTCAGGTTCATCGGCAAAGCGGAGCGCAATGAACTGAAGCCCGAATGCATCTCGCCGCAGATCGCGCGGCAATGCGCACGCGCTTTGCGGTCCCTCGGCAGCAGCCCCGCTTCGGGGCGCACCTCGTTCAGATATTCGGCGATCGCGAGCGTGTCCCACACCTTGATGCCGTCATGCACCAGACACGGCACGAGTATCGACGGCGACAACAACAGCAGTTCGGCGCGCGCGGCAGGGTCGTCGATGGGCATCACGATCTCGTCGAACGGCAAGCCGCTGAACTTGACCAGCAGCCAGCCGCGCAGCGACCACGAAGAGTAGTTGCGACTGCTGATGGTCAGCGTGGTATTCGTCATGTCTCGCTCCTGATGAGGGCGTCGCGATACGCACTCGCGGCCCGCGATGCACGATACCGGGCATGCACGCACCATTTGGCGGCACAACCGGCGCCCCGCATCGTGGCGCGCAAGGGCTATGCCAACGCCGCTCGCGCACGCGTCATTCAGCCGGCGCTGCAAACCGCGCGATTGGCATATGACTTGCCTCCCATTCGCATACGTTCTCAATCCGTCGCGCGAAAGCCATGAATCCGCTCGCTTATCCGGCGTACCAGGCGTTCGCCAACCTGATGCTGCCGTTGCGCCACAACGCGTCGCTCGTGCGCGGCGCGCTCGATGCGTGGCCCGAATACGCCGCTACACCGCATGGCCGCACATGGCGCGCATCGGCCGACCTGCTGTCGCTCGCGGGCCTCACGCATGCGCGGCCGTCGTTCGACATTGGCAGCGTCGAGGTCGAAGGCCAATTGGTCGATGTGCACGAGGAAGTCGCGCAATCGACGCCCTTCTGCTCGCTGCTGCATTTGCGCAAGCATGCCTCGTTCGACGTGCCGCAGCCGCGCGTGCTCGTGATCGCGCCGATGTCGGGCCACTTCGCGACGCTGTTGCGCGGCACGGTTCGCACGATGCTCGCCGAGCACGACGTGTACATCACCGACTGGCACAACCCGCGCGACGTGCCCCTCATGGCGGGACGTTTCGGTTTCGACGAGTTCGTGCAGCATGTGATCGACTTCACGGCAACGATCGGCGAAGGCACGCATCTGCTCGCCGTCTGCCAGCCGACGGTCGCCGCGCTCGCCGCCGTCGCGCTGATGGCCGCCGACGATCACCCCGCGCAGCCCGCCAGCATGACGCTGATGGCCGGCCCGATCGATACGCGCGTGAACCCGACGCGCGTGAACGAACTCGCGAAAAGCAAGCCGCTCGACTGGTTCGAGCAGAACCTGATCAGCGCGGTGCCGTTCGGTTTTCGGGGCGCGTTCCGGCGCGTGTACCCGGGCTTCGTGCAGCTGAACGCGTTCATGTCGATGAATCTCGAACGGCATCTGGAATCGTTCGAGACGATGTACCACGAACGCGCGAAGGGCGATGCGGACAAGGCCGAAGCGATTCGCGTCTTCTATGACGAATACTTCGCGACGATGGACCTGACGGCGGACTTCTACCTCGAAACCGTCGATACCGTGTTCCAGCGGCATGCGCTGCCGCGCCATGAACTGGAAGTGAAGGGACGGCGCGTCGAGCCCTCGAAAATACGGCGCACGGCTCTCTTCACCGTCGAAGGCGAACGCGACGACATCTGCGCCGTCGGGCAGACGCTTGCCGCGCAGGATCTATGCGACAGGCTGCGTCCTTATCTGAAGACGCATCACGTGCAGACGGGCGTCGGGCACTATGGCGTGTTCAACGGACAGCGCTGGGAGCAGCAGATTTATCCGCGCATCCGCGCCGTGATTCACGACAACGAGCCGCGTGCCGTGCCCGTCTCGACGCGCGGCGCGCAGACGGCGCTGACGCTCGCGCCGGCCGCGGCATCGACCGTCGAAACGCCTGCGGGCACGACGCCCGCCGCCGCCGAAGCCGATCTTTCTTCCGACGAGACCGCCACGGAATGAGCGCGGCGGCAGGCGATGACCGTTACGACGTCGGCCGGATCATCTCGAACATTTCGCCGATCTGCGCGTAGTCGCCGCGATAGCCCGCGCGCATGATCGGCTGCGCGGCGTGCGTGTCGAACCGGCCGTCTTTCAGATACGCCGTCTGGATGTGCACGCCCACGACTTGTCCAAGCGCGAGCCAGTTTTCCATCGGCTTGCCTTCAAGGTCATGCAGCTGCACGATCTGCAGCAACTTGCATTCGAGCGCCGCCGGCGCTTCGCCGACATGCGGCACCGATACATTGCGCCCTGCAACAGGCGTGAGCCCGGCCAACTGAAACTCGTCGACATCGGGCCCCACAGGCGCCGACGAGCGGTTCATCTGCTGCGCGAGCGGCCGCGTGGCGAGATTCCAGACGAACTCGCGCGTCTGCTCGATGTTGCGGATGCTGTCCTTGCGCCCTTCGCTGCAGAAACCGATGATCGACGGAAAGGTCGCAAACGCGCCGAAGAAGCTGTACGGCGCGAGATTCAACTGACCGCTCGACGAGCGCGTCGATACCCAGCCGATCAGTCGCGGCGCGACGATCGCCTTGAACGGGTCGTGAGGCAGGCCGTGGCCTGCGGCGGGATCATAGAAATAGACTTCTGGCATGACGTTGCGTGGGTTCGGATCGTGGACGGGCGCGCACGCCCCATCCATCGACGATAGCATGCGCGGCGTTCAGCATTGCTTTACGCGTTCATCGATACTTCACCTTTCTGCTACCTGACGCACAGCGTATCGTCACCGCAAGGTTGAACACAATTGCGGAGAGAGCATATGGACGCGGAACGAATTGAACGCATCATGCTGGCGCTGCGACGCGCCGCCGAACGCGAACGGCTTCTGCCTTATCAGCGCTTCCACGCGATGTTCGGCGCAACGGACCCGCTCGTCACCCGCTACGATGCGCTCGAGCGAGCCGTGACATCGCTCGCGGAAATATCGGCTGTCGACTACGGCGTGCTGCTCGCGCTCGACAACGGCCTGCCCGGCCTCGAGTTCTTCCGCCGCTTCAAGAAATACCGGTTCGACGACTTCGTCGCCGTGATGGGGCCGCAGATTCATTGGGAATCGATCAAGCGCAAGCGCGTGCTCGTGGAAGCCGAGCGACGCCGCGTATATGACGACGCGAAACGCAAGGCCGCGAGTCAGATCCTCGAGATCGCGTGAGCGTCGCTAACGGCCAGTTGCTTGCGCTGCGGCACGCGCGTCTGTGCATCGAGCGCAGACGCGCGATGCTCACGCGTCTAGAAGCGATGCCGCATGCCGACACGCAACCCGGCTTGCGTATTCGAACTGGACGGACCGCCGAGCGCGGCCTGCACTTGCGCGCCGAACGCGTGATCGTGCGCGAGTGCGGCAACGGCATAGACGTCCGTTCGCTTCGAGAGGCTGTAGTCCGCCGTCAGCGTGAACTGGTTTGCGCTGCCCATGCCGTTGTTGCGCCTTTGATACTGCGCGCCGCCGCCCAACGCAACAGCAGGCGTGACGTTATATGACAGGCCGCCTTCGAACGTCGTCGCGCGCGGGCGATCTCCGTCGCTCAGACGCACGTCGGTGACAAGCCCGAACAGTCTTGCCGCACCGAAGTTATAGGCCGCGCCCGCCGCCCATTCCTGGAGATTGCCGCCGCCGCTGACGTCGTGCTGCCCGTAGTAGGCCACGGACGCGCCGAACGGCCCGTTCGCGTAGTTGACGATGAGGCTCGACGTGCTGCCGCGTCCGACCGAGCCGGGCGTGTTGCCGAAGCCGAACATCGCGCCTGCCGAAAACCCCGCGAAGGTCGGTGTCACGTACTTCACCGCGTTGTCGACCTGATCTCCCCACACACGATTGTCGAGCGCATAGCCGCCTGCCGCATACGCGGGCAGGCTCCACGCGAGCAACCCGGCGGGCGTATTGGATGCCACGGCATAGGCCGGCATCTGGTCGCCGACGAAGTCGTATTGCCGGCCGAGCGTCAGCGCGCCCCAAGGGCCGGATAGTCCCACATAAGCTTGCCGCCCGAATTCCAGCCCGCCCTGGCCGAGTGCGCCGTTTGACAACTGGTAGCCGTTCTCCAGCACGAAGTCGACGTGCTGCTGCCCACCGAGATCTTCCGTGCCGCGCATGCCCCATCGATCGCCTTGCGACGATCCCGAAACGAATTGCCAGTTCGAACCGTGCGCTTGGCCGTTGACCACGTTATTCGTGTAGGTGATGCCAGCGTCCATGATTCCATACAACGACATCGACGCCTGCGCGCAGGCGGCACCGGACACGCCGAACATCATAATTGCCGTCATCCTCTTTTTCATCTGTCGTCGTAAGTAACTTATTATTAAATGCCGATTTGACGAATCGGCTATATGACGGGGATCGGATTCGCCGCTATTGGCTTGCGGGTTCGCCCTGAACGGGCCGTATCGCCGCAGGCGGAAACATCTTCATGCATGCCGACGGCAAGAGTGCGTCGGCACGCTTAATGCCGGGATTTCCGTCGATCGCGTTCGTCCGCCTCAGATCGCGACAACAGGATTGCGCAGCGTGCCGATCCCCTCGACGCGCGCCTCGATCACGTCGCCGGGCACCATCCACTCCTGCGGCGTGCGGCCCGCGCCCACACCCGAGGGCGTGCCCGTCGCGATGATGTCGCCGGGTTCGAGCGTCATCGCGGATGCAATGTCCGCAATCAACGCGGGCACCTTGAAGTACATCTGCGCGGTGTTCGCATGCTGCATGAACTCGCCGTTCTTCGTCAGCGACAGTTCAAGGTCGTGCGGATCGGGTATCTCGTCGGCTGTCACGATGCATGGGCCCATCGGGCAATACGTGTCCTGACCTTTCGAGAAAATCCATTGACCGGCGCGGCGGTTGTCGCGCGCGCTGATGTCGTTGATGACGGTGTATCCGAACACGCATGACATCGCCTCAGCCTCGCTGATGCGCCGCGCGCTGCGGCCGATCACGACGCCCAGTTCGACTTCCCAGTCGAGTTGCCGCGTGATCTGCGCGTCGTGCTCGATGGCTTCGCCGGGGCCGATGACGGAAGTGGGCGGCTTGCTGAACACGACGGGCTTGTCGGGCATCTCTTTCGCGGTGTCGAGCGAACGGCTCGATTCGGCAACATGCTCGACATAATTTAAGCCGATGCCGAAGATGTTCTTGCGCGGCCGCGGTATCGGCGCGAGCAGGCGCACGTTGCTGAGCGCCGTCGCCGCGCCGATGGGCCAGGCGGCGCGGCCCGCGGGTATCAGCGTTTTCAGCAGATCGAGCGCGGCCGGCCCTGCATCGATCAGTTCCAGCATCGTCGACGGCAGGTCCGCTTCGTGCAATTGACCGAGCCGTTCGACGTCGACCACCTGCTCGTCGACGAGCACGCCCACGCGCGCCGCGCGCTCGCGCGCGCGATCCTGATAAGTCACTAACTTCATGTTTACCTCGGTGTGGCTTGATAAGCCTGATGACCGTCGTTGGGCAAGTACGCCTGCTCGTGATAGATGGCGAGCGACTTCATGACGGGAAAATCGTTGAACGAGAACAGACACGCATCGTCGTTCGGCGCCGTGTTGACGTGTTCGTGCCAGCTCCACGACGGCACGCAGAAGATGTCGTGCTCTTTCCAGTCGAAACGTTGGCCCGCGATCACGGAATAGCCGCTGCCCTTAGCGACGTGATAGACGACGTTGCCCGTGTGACGATGCGCGCGCGTGTGCTCGCCAGCGCGAAGCATCTGCATCTGCGCGCCCATCGTCGGCATGACGGCGCCACCTGTCACAGGGTTCACGTACTCCATCACGACGCCGTCGTAAGGCGAGCCCTCCGTTGCACTCGCGTAGCGGCGCAGCGCCTCGTATGTGCTGTCCCAGCTGTATTTCAGCAAAGGCGAATACGGTTTGCGCCAGTCGGGTTCGAGCGGCTTGAGCGCGGCATTCGCATACGCGAGATGCGACGCGTTCAGCGGCCGCGCAATGTCCTGGTGCAGGTTGGAATGCACTTCGTAGAAGTTCGCTTCCAGCGCATTGATCAACGGAATGTCGAGCCCGTCTTGCCAGATGCACGGCGACGTGCCGCCGCCGTCAATGCCGTGCTCATGCCATGTCCCGTTGGGCGTGATCACGAAGTCGTTGGCCCTGAGCGTCAGACGTTCGCCGTCGACGATCGTGTACGCGCCGCTGCCTTCGATGATGAAGCGCAGCGCCGACGCCATGTGCCGGTGCGCCGACGCCGCTTCGCCAGGCTTCATGACCTGCAGGCCCGTATAAAGCCATCCGACTGCCGCGCTCACGTCGCGGCGCTTCGGGTTGACGAGCATCACCACGCGCCGCCCGGCGTCCTCTGGGCGTACGAGTTCGAGCGATTGCAGGACCATCGGCCGCAATGCTTCATATCGCCACAGCATCGGCACAGCGTGCGGCGTGGGCTCCCACGGCTCGATGTCGTTCGCTACGGTCCACAGCGCGCCCGCCTCGTGTCGCGCGAGCGCCGCGTAATAGGCGGCCAGCTCGGGCGTGTCGACCACACGGGCTCGCCCGGCTACGTCGTCACTGTGCATGATGATCGTCCTCGCGTCGTTTGAAAGTCGCTTCCGTGGTTCGCTCCGTTGCAGACGCGCTCCCCTCGGGCGACAGATGAGCCGCCGCTTCCATCACGTCGATGGAAGGCTTTGCGCGCTTGTCCACGGTCACGCCGAATATGTCGAAGCGGTTGTAATGGCCGACGATGTCATGCATCTGCTTCGGCTGGATACAACGCCGCAGATCGATCTGCGCGTAGACGATGCCCTCGCGATCGATGAGCGGTTCGGTGAGCAGCCGGCCGTCGGGTCCGAAAATGCCGGAAAAC
The DNA here is from genome assembly GCA_001319865.1 of Burkholderia sp. E7m39. GTDB lineage: Bacteria > Pseudomonadota > Gammaproteobacteria > Burkholderiales > Burkholderiaceae > Paraburkholderia > Paraburkholderia bengalensis. Next base: position 22,731 of record BBSL01000282.1, read on the forward strand.
GCGCTGTGTTCGCGTTCGAGCAGCGCGCGCGCATTGCTGTCGTTGCCCGCGACGGTATCGATGATCGACTCCGACAGGCTCGAGCACGACACGATCGAAAACACCTTGCCTTCAAACGAATGCGCAGCGGCGCGGACCTTGATCGCCTCGACCATGTCGTAGTCCTTCGGCGCCACAGGCAGCGCGATGTAGTTCGCGACGTGGATCAGTTCGCCCTGCGCGAGCAGCGCATAGCGCGCGAGCGTGTTGGTGTTTTCGCCGCACGCGAGCGCGCCGAGCGGACCCAGCTCCGTCTCGTAGACGTTCAGCGAGCTGCCGTCGCCGCCCGTCCACGTGAGTTTTTCGGCCCACGTCGGCACCAGCTTGCGATGCCGGCCGAGCAGATTCCCGTCGGCGCCGATAAAGAGCACCGTGTTGTACAGCACGCCATAGCTGTGCCGTCCGCGCTCGTTGACGCCAATCACCACATAACAGTTGGCGTCGCGCGCCGCCGCGCGCAACCGGTCGACGTGCGGTCCCGGCACGTCGATCGACGCGAGGTACAGGCGCTCGTACCACGCGCTGCCCTCGACAGGCGTCATCGTCCAGTTCCAGTACGGATAGCCCGCCACGAAAACTTCCGGAAACGCGATCAGTCGCGCGCCTTCGTTAGCCGCTTCGCGTATCAGCGCGCAGGCGAGATCGACCGTTGCATCGGCATCGAGATACACGGGCGCTGCCTGCACGGCCGCTGCGATAAAAGGAGTGGAATACGCTCTCATGCAAGCTCCCTGGCAACGTCGGCAGCGAACGTGCGGCGCTTCACGAACGGATAGCAGAGGCTCAGCACGAACAGCATCGGAATACCCGTGACGAGCGTCATTCTGAATTGCGGCAGCAACAGCGTCGTTGCCAGAACGCCGAACATCAGCGCGCCGCCGGCAATCGTCATCAGCGGGAATCCCCACATGCGAAACGAGAGCACGACGCCGTCGCGCTCGGCGGCGCGCCGGAAGCGATAGTGCGTGACGAAGATCATGAACCACGCGAACAAGGCGCCGAACATCGCAATCGACATCACGAGAAGAAACGAGCCGTGCGGAAACGTGACGCTGCACAGACCGGCAAACGCGACGCCGAACGTCGAGAACATCAGCGCGCGCAGCGGCACGCCGCCGCGTGTGAGCGTGCCGAGAAAAGCGGGTGCCTGTCCGCCGCGCGAAAGACTGAAGATCATGCGCGTGGCAACGTACAGTTGTGCGTTCATCGCCGAGAGCGCCGCCGTCAGCACGACAAAGTTCATCACGCTGGCACCGTACGGAATACCGATCAGGCGCATCACCAGAACGAACGGACTCTCTCCCGTGCCCGCTTTTTGCCACGGCACGATGCAGACCATCAACGCAATCGTGACGATATAAAAGAACATCAGCCGGAAGAACGCCGATTTGAACGCCTGGCGCGCGGCGCGCTTCGGCTCTTTCGCTTCGCCCGCAGCGACGGCGATGAACTCGATGCCGATGAAACTGAAGATCGCAATCACCACGCCAAACCAGGTTCCGCCGAAACCCTTTGGAAAGAAGCCCTCGTTGCGAAAGTAATTGCCGAAGCCGATCTGGCTCTGCGCAGGCGCGTCGATTACCGTGATGGTGCCGATCGCGATGAACGCGACGATCGCCACGACCTTGACGATCGCAAACCAGTACTCGGCGGAACCGAAAATGTTCACGCTGCTCGCGTTGACGAGAATGATCAGCCCGGAAAAGAGGACGATCCACACCCACGCGGGCGATTGCGGAAACCAGTACTCCATGTAGACGGAAACGGCTGTCACTTCCGCGCCGATCACGAGCACGACGGAAATCCAGTACGCGTAACGCACCAGGAAGCCCATCCACGGCCCGAGATAGTGCTCGGCGTAGGCGCCGAACGAGCCCGTCGTCGGATGCGCGACCACCATCTCGCCGAGGCATCCCATCAGCAGCAACGCGACGAGCGCGCCGATTGCATAGCTAATCACCACGCTCGGCCCGGCGATCTGGATCGCCGCGCCGCTGCCCAGGAAAAGACCCGTGCCGATCGCGCTGCCGATGGCGATCATCGTCAGCTGCGGCTGGGTCAAACGTCTGGCAAGATCGCCCTCGCGTTGGGCGATCGAGCTGAATTGCGCTTCACTCGTCATGCTGTCTCCTTCGTTGTTTGAGTCGGGACGTCGGGCCTGCGGGCCGCCGGGCTGGATGGCGCCCGCCGTGCCCGTCAGGTGAAATCGCGCCGTTGCTGAAATGCCGGCTTGTCCCATTCGCGTCGCTGCATGATGTCGTCGATCGCATCGACGAGTTCCGCGACTTCTTCCTGCGTGTTGTAGAGGGGCGCGAAGCCGAATCGCATGTAATCGGGCATGCGAAAGTCGCCGATGAACTTGCGCGCCGCGAGCGCCTGCATGACGCCGTAGCCTTCCGGGTGCCGCAACGAAACGTGGCTTCCGCGCAGCGATGCAGCGCGAGGCGACGCGACGACGAAGCCGTGCGGCGCGAGTTGCGCGTCCACGCGTTCGATGAAGCGCTGTGTCAGTTGCAGGCTTCGTTCGCGCAGCGCTTCGAGCGGCACGCCGTCGAAGAGATCGAGCGCGCGCGACAGCACCGACAGTCCGATCACGGGATGCGTGCCGCACAAGAAGCGCGACGTGCCTTCGGCGGGACGATAGTCAGGCGCGAAGTCGAACGGCCTGGCGTGGCCAAACCAGCCCGCGAGCGGCTGCTCGCAGTCGTTCGCGTGACGCTCCGCGACGTACAGGTAAGCGGGCGCGCCGGGACCGCCGTTCAGATACTTGTAGCCGCATCCGACCGCGAAGTCCGCCTCGCATGCGTTCAGGTCGCACGGCACGCCGCCCGCCGTGTGCGAGAGATCCCACACGATCAGCGCCCCCGCGCGATGCGACGCCTGCGTGAACGCGTGCATATCGTAGATTTCGGCGCTGCGATAGTCGACGTGCGTCAGCACGACGGCAGCGACATCGGTGTTCAGGTTCTCGATGATCCTGGCGGCGGGCACGGCGACGACCGTCAGTCCAAACAGCTTCGCCACCTGGTCGACGATGTAGAGGTCGGTCGGAAATGCATCCGCGTCGGTGACGATGGTCTTTCTGCCCGGCCGCAAGCGCACTGCGCTGACGACCACCTTGAAGAGATTCACGGAAGTCGAATCGCATGCGACGACTTCAGTGGGCTTCGCGCCGATCAGTCTCGCGATCTTCGCGCCCGCGCGCTGCGGCAGCGTGCGCCATTCAGCCTCGTGCCACGAATGAATCAGGCCAAGGCCCCATTCGTGCGTGATCACATTCGATGCGTGAAGCTGCACGACCCGCGGCATCAGACCCAGCGAATTGCCGTCGAAATACCGTACGCCGTCGGGAATCAGAAAGCGCTCGCGAGTGGAAGCGAACACATCGGGCGCGCCCGTTGCGGATACCGCCTGTTGCACCATCATGCCCCCAGCACCGTACGGATAGCCCACAACTCCGGAAAGAACCGGTGCTCGACGACATGTTTCAACCAGCCGACGCCCGCCGATCCGCCCGTGCCCGGCTTGAAGCCGAGAATGCGTTCGACGGATGTGAAATGGCGCCAGCGGTACTGCGAAAACAGATCCGCGATTTCGATCAGCGCTTCGCCGAGCAGATACAGATCGTTGTCGGGCGTGGGATCGGCGTAGACGGCCAGCCACGCTTTCTCGACATCGGCGTTCGACGCGTACGTCTCCGACCAGTTACGCTGCAATGCCCGCTCGGGCATGCTGATGCCGCGCCGATGCAACAGCGCGAGCACGTCGTCGTAAAGGCTCGGCGAATTCAGCGATGCCTTGAGCTGCGGATACACGTCGGGATTGTTCGCATGCGCCTGCGCCAGCCGCACGGACTTGTTGCCGAGGATGAACTCGACATGCCGGTACATGTACGATTGCTGCCCCGACGACACACCGAGGCAGTCGCGGAACTCGTTGAAGCCGTTCGTCGTGATGGTCGACAGAACGTCCCACGTCTTCACCAGATATTCGAACAACCGCTTGATGCGCGGCGCGAGCGCAAGCGCGCCTGTCACGTCGTCGGCCTTGATGCGTTGCTGCATGTTGAAGGCTTCGTAGTGAATCGCCTTGAAGGTCAGCTCCTTGCACTGCGTCATCAGGATGAACACCATCTCGTCGTGGCCATCGCTGCGCATATGTTGGAGGCTGAGCAGCAGGTCGTTACGGTGATAGTCGATGAACGGATTGCTCTTGCCGTCGAAGGCGATCAGCGGCTCGCCCGCCGTGGTCTTGACTGTCTCTTCGCGGCTCTCGTCCGTCGATATTGCGACGTCCTTGATCAGCGACAGTTCGAGTTCCGGGTTGCGAATCTCCGGAATGACGCGTTTGCGTGGTGTACTCATGGTTTTTCTCCGAGTAATGAAAGGGTGTCGATGCTCAGCCTGGTTGACGGGTCCATCAGGTCGAACAGGATGTCGAAGTGGTTTTTGTGCCCGACCTCGTGCATCGACGTGTGAGCCCCGGCGCGCGCCAGCGCCGTCGAAAAGCCGAGGCTCTGCTGTTTGAATGCGTCAGTTTCGTGCTCGCCCCAGCAGACCACCGTGTCGACGGGAGACCGCAACGGCAGGCGCATGGGACTCAAACGCCGCGCACTGTCGATGTCGAGGCCCAACGGCGCGTTGATATACGTGCCGACAAGTGGCTGAAGGTCATAGATGCCAGAAATCAGCAACGCGGCGGTAAACGGCGCCTTTGTCATGCGCGCCGCCACCCAGTCCGTCGTCATCAGCATCGCGGCGAGATGCGCGCCCGCCGAACTCCCTGCAATCACGAGACGCGCATGCGGCGCGCGCGCGGCGAGCAGCTTTAGCGCCCCGATGCATTGCCCGACGATGCTGGCGATGCCCGCTTTGGGCGCGAGCGAGTAGTTCACGGCGGCATAGGCGAAGCCGCGCTCCGTCAGCATCTGCGCGGGAAAGCAGGCGTCGCGCGCGGACAGCGCCTGCCAGTAGCCGCCGTGGAAAAACACCAGCATGGCGTCATACGGCTGGCCCGCTTGCGGCTCGAATACGACGATGTATTCGTCGTCGTCCGCGCCATAGCGGACGATGGCGTGCGGCAAGCGCCGCATCGTCTGCTCGCTGCGTTCGCCGTACGCGGCGACTACCTCGAGATAGTTGCCGGCGACGGAACTCGGCGAATACGCCCGGTCCATGTCGCCGTCGATAGATTTTTTGTCCACAGATCGCTCCTCCAACCTGCGTTTATTGTAGGTAGGGAGGGGGATCGATTTTTCCTATGTTTGCCGGTCCAACATGGATATCCGGCATGACATTTCCATTTTCCCGTTGCACGCGGCAAGGTTTGCCGGCATTCTGAGATGCCTCGAACACGCACCCACGCCATCGCAAGGAATGCCATGAACGCTTCGCCCCTGTCTCCCGCCGATCTTCAGATCCTCGCGTGCCTGCAATCGGACCCGCGTATGCCGATGGCCGAACTCGCCGAAAAGACCCACAGCTCGGTGTCGCCGTGCTGGCGTCGCGTGAAGCGGCTCGAAGAAAGCGGCGTGATAGAAGGCTATAGCCTGCAACTGAACCGCAAGGCGCTCGGCCTCGGCATCGATGCGTTCGTGTTCGTCAAGATCACCTCGCACCACGAGCGCGATGCCGTGGAGTTCGAGCAGTCCCTGCAGGTGATCGACCAGGTGCTGTCGTGCTACATCCTGTCAGGCGCGGAAGATTATCTGTTGCGGATCGTCGCCGCGGATCTCGATACCTTCGCCAATTTCAGCCGCAAGGTGCTCGCCGCCCTTCCGCATGTGAGAGAAGTGCGCAGTGCGTTCGTGATGCAGACGATCAAGGAAACCACGCGCCTGCCGCTGCCGGCGTAAGCGGCCGCATGCACGCTCGCGGCTAGCCCGAAACGGGTGGGCGGACGTGGCTCAGATGCGCGTTGAGCGCGTCGACGAAATGCCGCGTCAACAGAGACGGTGCCGTGTGCATGGGCATGGCCATGCGCACGGCGACGTCGATCGACGGCGCGAGCGGCCTGATCGCGAGTTGTCCTGCGTACGTATTGGCCACGTACGGGTTCACGATGCCAACGCCGTTGCCCGCCGCCACCAGCGCGCAGATCGTGATCGACGAAGTGGTCTGGATTGCGAACTCAGCAGGCATGCCGTGCGCGACCAGCACGCTTTCGATGTCGATGGTCAGGTCGTCCATCTCGCCCAATGACAGCAGCGGCTCCGACCGCAGCATTTCGACATGCACGACGGGCTCGGCCGCGAGGCGATGGCCGGACGGCAGCACACACACGGCAGGCATCGTCTTGACGATCACCGTCTCGAAGTCCTGCTCGTCCAGCTTGCCCGTGGTGAGAATCAGATCGAACAGGTCCTGGCGCAACAGGTCGGTGAGTTGCGTCGTAGCGAGCGTCTGGATGTTGATATAGGTCTCGGGAAACTGCTGGCGGAACGCGCGAATGACCTCCGGCAGCAAGCCGACACCGAGCGTCGGCGTGCAGCCGAGGCTCAGCGCGCCCGTGCCCGATTTGCGCAGAAGCGAGACCACCGACTCGATCTTCTCCAGCCCGTCGAAATGCTTCTGAACCGTTTTGTAGAGCAACTTGCCTTCGCTGGTCGGACGCAAACGCCCGCGGTGCATCTCGAACAGCGTCAGGCCCGAGAAGCTCTGCAATTCGGCGAGGCGGCGGCTGATGGACGGCTGTGTCGTATTGAGCATGGCCGCGGCGCCCGTCGTCGTGCCCTTCTGCATGACAGCGCGAAACGCCTGGATGTGCTGGAAATTCAACGGTCGGGTCATGTGAGCCTCGCCCTTCGGTCAGATGGCCGGAGCGCCGGGAAGCGCGCTTTCAGGGAGCGCACGTATACCAAAACTGAATAGCGTCCCGAAGAAAAAGAATTATATCGAATCGATTTGTAACGATATCCTTTCGTTCAACTTTCGCCGAGGAGCTCCGCCGACGTGAGATTCGCGGCGCTTCCCTCAAGGCATTCCGACGTTTTCGCTCATGACTGCTTCGTCCCGTCCGATGATCGAACCCGACAATTTCACGTTGCCCGCCGTCGCTCGCCGTTGCACGGTCCAGCGTCTGGGCGACGGCGAGCTGCATCATTTTTTCGGCTACTACAACAAGACGGCATGGGATCGCACGGGGCGTTACGTGCTGGCCAACCGGGTCGCGATGATGGATGCGCAGCTCGTGCCGGAACTCGAAGTGGAAGTCGGCTGCTTCGAACTCGGCAACGGCGGGATGTTTCGCGCATTCGACACGACGCGCGCGTGGAACTGGCAAATGGGCTGCCAGTTGCAATGGCTGGACGGCGAAGCCGGCCGCAAGATTCTCTACAACACCCGCACGGACGATCGCGCCGCGCACTACCCGGGCTTCGGCGCGACGATTCTGGACCTCGACACGGGCGCGAAGCGCGCGCTGCCGTTGCCCGTCTATGTGAGCGCGCCGGATAGCCGCTACGCGCTGTGCGTCGATTACCGGCGCCTGTACGTCACGCACGAAACGATCGGCTACAGCGAGCGCGGCGGACCATTCGACCTACCGCTCGCGCCGCGCGACGACGGCATTCACCGGATGGATCTCGCGACGGGCGACGTGACGCTCATCGCCAGCTATGACGCGCTGCGGCGCTTTCATCCGAAGCCTTCGATGCAGCGCGCGATTCATTGGGTGAGCCACATCGAAATCAATCCGGCGTCGTCGCGCGTGCTGTTCCTGCATCGCTGGACCGAGCGCGTCGAAGACGAAACCTGCTTCCTGCATCGCCTGATCACGATGAATCCGGACGGCTCCGGCATGCGGCTGCTCGAATGCTCGGACCATCCGCTGCCGCAGCTCGCCGACGACTTCGATTCCGCCGCCGTGGGCACCTTCGACTATGAGAAGTCGGAGCACCAGATCTCGCATCCGTTGTGGCGCGACGACGCGCACATCGTCGTGTGGGGTCCGCATGGCGGCGAGATTCACTATCACCTCTACGAAGACAGCGATGCCGGCAACGTCAGCGTGATTGGCCGCGACGTGCTGACGGAGAACGGGCACATGTCGTTCTCTCCCGTCGACGCGCGCTGGCTGCTCTCCGACACCTATCCCGATGCGCAGACGCACCGGCGCGTGCTATTTCTGTTCGACATGCGCGACGGCGTGCGCCACGACCTCGGCGAGTTCTACGCGCCGCCGTGGCTGAAGAAGGAAAACCGCTGCGACCTGCATCCGCGCTGGCGCCGCGACGGCCTGGCCGTGTGCATCGACTCCGTTCACGAAGGCGCGCGGCAGATGTATGTGATCGACGTCTCGCCCATAACAGGCGGACAACCCGTAGCAACGACAGCGTGGCGTTGGCGGGCGCGGCTCGTTCGGGTGCGCACGACCTTCGCCAGATGGAGACAGGCATGAACCGAAGCAATCCGATTCGCGTAAGTACGCGCATGGCGGTCGCCAAGGCAGCGGTTTCGGCAGCGATGCTGGCGTTCGCGGCAAGCGCGAACGCGCAGGCAGTCGCGGCGGAGCCCGCGCTCACCGGCACGCTCAAGAAGATTCACGACGACCACATCATCAACATCGGCTTTCGCGACGCGTCGATTCCGCTTTCCTATTACGACGCGCAGCAGCAGCCGATCGGCTATTCGATCGATATCGCGAACCTGATCGTCGCACGCATCAGAGCGCAACTCGCGCAACCCGACCTGAAGGTGCGCATGATTCCGATCACTTCGCAAAACCGCATCTCGCTGCTGCAAAACGGCACCATCGACTTCGAATGCACGAGCACGACGAACAATGCGGAACGCGCGCAGCAGGTTGCGTTTTCCAACAACTTCTTCGCGATCGGCACGCGCCTGCTGGTCAAGAAAACGGCGGGCATCAGGGACTTCGCCGATCTCAACGGCAAGACCGTGGTTGTCGGCGCGGGCACGACGTCGGAGAAGATCTTGCGCAGACTGAATGTCGAGAAGTCGATGGACATGCAGATCATCAGCGCGAAGGACCATTCCGAATCGTTTCTGATGCTGTCGACGGGGCGCGCGAAAGCCATGATGATGGACGACGCGCTGCTTGCCGGCGAGCGCGCGAAGGCGCCGCATCCCGACGACTATGAGATCGTCGGCACGCCGCAGTCGCACGAGGCCTACGGCTGCATGCTGCGTAAGAACGATGCGCCGATGAAGGCCGTGATGGACGCGGCCATCGTCGACGCGCAGAAGTCCGGCCAGGCCGCCCGCCTCTACGCACGCTGGTTCATGCAGCCCATTCCGCCCAAACAGCTCAATCTGAACTTTCCGATGTCGCCGCGCTTGCAGGCGCTGTTCGCGCGGCCGACCGACAAGCCCGCTTCCTGAAAGCGCGCCTTCCGAGGCGCAACGGATCGCGACGCAAGGGACATAGGGGACGCAAGGGACGCAATGGACTACTCATGGCATTGGGGCGTGCTGTTGCAGCCCGTCGCAACGGGCGAACGCGACACCTATTTCGGCTGGCTGCTGTCGGGCCTCGTCAATACCGTCGTGCTAACCGTGCTCGCGTTCGCGCTGGCGCTCGCCATCGGCACCGTCGCGGGCATCATGCGCACGCTGCCCAGCCGCGTGACGAACGCGGCCGCCGCGGCATACGTGTCGATCTTTCGCGGCGTGCCGCTGATCGTGCAGTTCTTCATCGGCTTCTTCGCGCTGCCGGAATGGCTGCCGGGTTCGCTCGGCGATCAGTTGAAGGCTCTGCCGCCGCATCGGCAGTTCATGTGCGCTTCCGTGCTCACGCTCGGCATCTATACGGGTTCGCGCGTCTGCGAACAGGTGCGCGCGGGGCTCATGGCGCGCCCGCGCGGTCAGCTGCAGGCGGCGCTCGCGCTCGGACTGACACGCGCGCAGGCTTATCGACATGTACTGCTGCCGATGACGTTTCGCACGATCGCCCGTCCGCTGACATCGGAGCTTCTGATCATGTCGAAGAACTCCGCCGTCGCCTCGACGATCGGACTGCTCGAACTGTCGGGACAGGCGCGGCAACTGGTCGATTACACCGCGCAGCCGTATGAGTCGTTTATCTGCGTGACGCTCGCGTACATCGCACTGAATTTCGTGATCCTGCGCGGCATGAGCTGGCTGCGGCGTCGCAACGGCGTGCCGGGATTGATGGGGAACTGATCGCATGCTGGAGATGGATTGGCAGGCTTTGTACGCCGCGAAAGCGGTGCTGCTCGAAGGGATGGGCATCACGCTTCAGATCACGGCCGTCGCGATTGCATGCGGCCTCGCACTGGGCACCGTGCTCGCCGTGCTGAGCCTGTCGCCGAACCGGCTGTTGAAGGCGGGTTCGCACGCCTATGTCGCGCTGTTCCGCTCGATTCCCCTCGTGATGCTGCTGCTGTGGTTCTTCCTGATCGTGCCGCAATGCCTGAAGACGCTGTTCGATTTGCCGCCGACCGTCGACGTGCGGCTGATCTCGGCGATGGTCGCCTACGCGCTGCTCGAAGCCGCGTTCTTCTGCGAGATCATCCGCGCGGGGATCGCCACTCTGCCGCGCGGCCAGATCCACGCCGCGCAGGCGCTCGGCATGACGCCCGCGCAATCGATGCGCTACGTGATCCTGCCGCAAGCGTTTCGCGCGATGGTGCCCGTCGCGCTCACGCAATGCATCGTCATTTTCCAGGACACGTCGCTCGTCTACGTGATCGCGCTCGGCGATTTTTTCCGGCGCATGACGGCCATCGGCGAACGCGACGGCACGCTCATTCCGATGCTGCTGCTTGCGGGCTCGACCTACTGGGTCATCAGCACCGCGTTGATCGCGATGACGCGAGTGCTTCGGACGAGGCTCGCGCGTTGATGGGCTCGCACGGGATCGCGCCGCGTCCGCGGCTCGCTGTGAAGCTGCTGCGACGCTGCCGTAAGCGACGGCATTCCGTTTTATGACGTCTGTGTCCCTAAACGCCACACGGGACTTTCGAAACACATGAAGATCCATCAGCTCCGCGCCCTTGTCGCTGTCGCCGACACGGGCAGCGTTCGCGGCGCCGCGCGCATGCTCAACGCGTCGCCGGCCGCCGTGACGCAAAGTCTCCAGCAGATCGAAAGCGATCTCCGGCTGCAACTGGTCGCGCGCACGCCGTTGGGCGTCACGCTGACACCCGATGGGCTCACGCTGCTCGCGCATGCGCGCCTGATCGTCGGCCAGATCGCGCGCGCGCATCAGGCCGTCGACACGATGCGCGGCGAGACGCGCGGACGGCTCTCCATCGCCGTGACGGCCTGGGTCGCGATGGCGTTCCTGCCGGACGCCGTGCTGCGATTCCGGCAGCGCATGCCCGAGGTTCAACTGGAGTTTTTCGAAGGCTTGCTCGCGATTGCCAATCCGCGTCTGCGCGACGGCAGCCTCGACATCTACATCGGGCGCCTGACGCCTGGTGAGGCCTCGGCATTCGCGTGCAAGCCGCTCTTTTCGTCGACGCGTGCCGTCGTCGCGCGGCAAGGCCACCCGCACGCGGAGAGCCGGGCGCTCGAGGAACTGCTCGATCTCGACTGGCTCGTCGCCCTCGATCCGGAGACGGAAGGTCTCGCGCCGTACAAGATGTTCGCGCAACACGGTCTGCCGACGCCCCGCAGCATCCATTTCCTCCATTCGCTGACGGTCGCCGTCGCGCTGCTGCAGAAAACGGACATGGTGAGCATCTTCCCGTGGCCGCTCGTCGAGTTGTGCGCGCCGCACGAGTCGCTTTGCGCGATACCCGTGCGCGAGCAGCTGGACGACTCGAGGGTCGGCGTCATCTCGCGGCCTGGCGAACCGTTGAGCGCAGCCGCCGAGTGCTTCGTCCAATGTCTGATCGAGACCATTCGTCGCCCGGCCTCGACATACACGCCCGCATTGCGCCGCGTGATGAATTCAGTCGATGTGCTGATCTGACGCGCGGCTATCCAGCCGCTCTTTGCCGCAGCAAACGACGAGGCCGGCGCGCTCGTTCAAGCGGGCCGGCCTTTGTTCGCCCTCGCAGTGCCCATTCAGACGCTGCGAGTCATGCCGTCATTCAGCGCATCAGTAGTAGCGCGGCGGCGGGGGACGGTGGTCGCGACCATGGTCGTGGTACGGGTCGCGATCGTGCGGGTGATGGCGCATCCATTCGTCGTGCGCCCAGTAACGATGGCCGTCCCAGTAACGGTCGCCATGCCAGCCAATGTTGACCTGCACGCCCACGGGCATCATGTGCGGCTGCGCGTAGGCAGGCGGCGTGTGCACGGGCGCGTATTGAGCAAAGGCGCTACCGGCGCCGAGCAGCGCGCCACCCGCGATCAACGCAGCGACAATCGAACGCGACGTCTTGTTCAGTGCTTTCATGGCTATTCTCCCTATCGAGTTTCGTTGCGAGCGACGGTCGGGCCGACCACGACGGTCAGTGATGCGCCCGTTCGCTTGAGACCGACTTTAGCGGCGCAGACCTTTCACAGACGTGAAGACTTGTAAGCGCACATTTCAAACGAAGCGAAGCACCCGGGCGCGGGCCAGGTGCGTCTTCGTCGCGGTTTCGCGACGCCTGACGCCATTTGGCGGACCGCGCGGTCTGAATGACGGTCAGCGCCCGTTACATTCATTTCAGCCCCGAAATAATGCGCGCCGGATGGCGATGCGCTGCGCAATGCCGAAATGCCGAAATGCCCGGCGAGGAACGCGAGCCCATAGTGCGCAGAAAAAACAAAAGCCCGGCAGTAGCCGGGCTTTTCAGTTTCGCCGCTTCTGGATGGCGGCGAGATGCGCAGTGCAACGTCTTTTTGTGTCCTGGACGTCTTGCCGATCAGTCGGTCAGACGGACGCCGAACATGGTTGCTTGCGACTTGCGAACACGCTCCGCTTCGCGGTGACGTGCTTCGTACGAATAATCCGAATCCAGAGGCAAGTGAGGCGACGCGAAGAGGTCGCTAACCTTTTGGAACAGCGCGAAAAGATAGTTCATGGCGACTCCCGGTTAGTTTGGTGATCTAGGGTTTTCCCTTAACAAGCAGTATAGGGTTTTCCCGAATCAAAAGCTAGTGCAATGCAGCAATTTTTCGGTGCGACGAACCGCCGCGAAGTCTTCCAGCGCATATTGCAATGCATCATGCCCACGTGGGTACGGCTTGCAGATCTGCCCCCGTTTCGCAATAACTGATGCGCACGCGCCACAACGTCCTGTACTTGGACAATATCAAGCAGACCGTTAGATGCGTCTTCGGAGGCAGCCATCGCCTGATGGATGCGGGTCGCCTGCTGCTAGCTTGGACAATCCCTCGGCCGCGCGTCGAACGACGCGGCGGACGGCGGTCCAAGGCTCAGTTAGTGAGTGTGCGCTGACTTACGCCGCTGAGCGTGCTGCGCGTGCGCGGGATGCGCGTCGGCGGGCCTGGCCGGGGGGGCGGCGGGTGCGGGCATCACCTGGACGGGAGCCTGCGCGCTGACAGCAAGGCTCGTGGTCGACGAATCGGTGTCGAGCAGCGTCGCCAGCGTAGCTTGCTGGTTCAGCATCATCTGCTCGATGCGTTGCTCATGCGCGGTCGATTGACGGGAAAGGCGCAACAACAGCAGCGTCTGCGCGATACCGATCGCGATCGTCATCAGCAGCGCGCATACGACGATCGACAGCAGCCATTTCATCCGCCGCGAGTGATCGCCTGCGGCGCGGCGCTGGTCGGCGATGACGCCGTACAGCGCGTCGACGGTATCGGCGAAGGCGGCCGCGCGCGCCTGGTCCAGTTCCGGCGTGGCGCGCGAAGTGTGAACCGCTTGCGGCGTCAGCGAGGAGGTCGCACGCGGCGAATGAATGGTCGCTTCGGCGTGCATCGTCGAAATGTCGGGCGATGTCGACGCGCCCGATGCGCGCGCCGATGTTGCTGGCATCGCGGACGTCGATGGCGAGCGCTGTCGCCCGATGCCTGAAGCGGCAGGTGCGGCGGATTCGGAGGCAGTGGCTGCTTCGGCGGCTCGGCGCGAAGATTTCGCAGCGTCCGCGGCGGCGTCCTCGTTCGCATCGACGCTTTCCGCTGGATCGGCCAGCGTGACAACGTCGCCCTCGCCGCGTGCCGCCAGACCTGCATCCGCCGGCATGACTTGCCGCGACGCAGCCACGCTGCGCGCAACGCTCGCGGCAGCCGACGACGTCGTCGATGCAGGCGCCGTCGCTTCCAGACCCGCCTCAGCCGCGCGCCCCGCATCACTGGCCGGTGCGGGTGTTTCCGTATCGATCACCATCTGGCCGCTGTGCGGATCGACGAGCGTGTCGGGCGTTTTCGACGCCGTCCCAGCGCGCCCGCCGGCTTTCTGCGCCGCCGCCGGGCCAGCCGTAAAGCCCACGCCGTCGGGCGCGCCGGCAGCGGCCAGCACGACATCGGGCAATTCGAAGCCCTGCAGCGTGCCTTGCCGCACGTCGATGTTCTGCGCCTGCTGTTCGGCGCGCGCCGTGTCGTCGGGGAAAAGGTCGAGCGTGCTGTCGTCGCGCGCGGCGTCGCTCAGTTGCGCGAGCCGCTGCGCCGAGCGCGCCGCGCGCGCCAGCTTGTTTTCGGTCTCCGAAGAGACCGTCGACGCGCGCTGCTTTTGCGAGCGGCCACGCGCCGGGCGGGAAATCGTGGATTCTGCGGAATCTGCCATGTAGGAAAAGCGCAAGTGCAGCGTTCGTCGCCTGACGGCCGGGACGGGCGCTCCAGCGGGCCCGGCGCCGTCGCGCCCGCGCCCATCCGATGCCGACTTTTGCCCGCGCAGGATTCCCGTCGACGGTTACGTGGCGTTTCGCGCCTCGCCCGTTCCGCGCAAGCTGCCTGCTGTCGGCGCCCGTCACCATTGCCGCCGGTGTTTTTTAGAGCCGGCATTGTCTCATGCAAAACGGGGCGCAGAAACGGATCGCCGCCTTTTTGCGACGGCACGCGCTCACGGGCGGCGGCGCCCGCCGTCACACAGGCTCAGCATCGTCCCGGAAACGCCTTTACGCCGGGCGTGGGTCCGCAGACGCCAGGTACGCCTGTTGTTCCCCTTGTGATGTTGCCTGGCCTGACCGGGCCGGATGTGGCTGACGGCCTCCCACTTTTGGGACAGCCCGCGCCGATGGTTTGTTATGCTGGGGCCCCGGCGCGCGCCTCGTCGCCCGCCATGCATCCATCAGTCAAACTTTCGACGCTTTCGCACCATGAACACGACCGCCTCCACGCCCGAACTTGCAGCCGCGCTGCGCGACCACTTCGCGCGCGTCATCCTGCCGATCTGGCAGGGGCCGGGTTTCAACGCGGCGCTCGGGCTGCCCTACGAAGCCGTCGCCGCCGATGGCCGCACGCCATTGCCCGTCGCGCGTTATCGCGCCATGGCGTGTGCGCGGCAGATGTTCGTGTTCGCGCTCTCGGGCGAGATGCAGCATGCGCAGCGCCTGTTCGAATCGCTGACACATGTCTTCCAGGACACGACGCATGGCGGATGGTTCTATAGCGTGGACGCGCAAGGCGCGCCGCTCGACACCACCAAAGACCTGTACACGCACGCGTTCATCGTGTTCGCGTGCGCCGAATATGGCGCGCGCTCGGGCAACCGCGATGCGCTCGACATCGTGCATGCGGCGGCGTCGCTGATCGAAGACCGCTTTGGCGCCGGCAACGGCCTGCTGCACGCGGCACTGGCCGCCGATTTCTCGCCGACGGGCGGCGCACCGCTGCAAAACCCGCTGATGCATCTGACGGAGGCATGGCTCGCGGCTCGCGCCGCGACCCAGGACGCAGCCTTCGATACGTCACTCGCGCGGCTCGGCGGCGCGATCGCGCGAACCTTCGTGCACCAGCCGACAGGCTGTATCGCCGAGTTGCCCATCGGCAGCACGGACAATCGGCTCGAGCCGGGCCATCAGTTCGAATGGTTCTGGCTCGTGCGGCAGGCGGGCGACGTGCTCGCGGGCTCAGGCTTGCGCGAATCGCTCGCGCAGGCGTTCAGCTTCGCGCACGAGCGCGGTGTGGATGCGGCAACGGGCGGCGTGCACGCGGCCCTCGACGAAGCGGGCGGCATCAAGGATTCGACGCAGCGCATCTGGGCCCAGACCGAGTATCTGCGCGCGCTCGCCGTGCACGACGATGCCGGCGTGCGCGCGCTGTTGCCGCAGCAGATCGAGCGCTTCCGGCCGCGATTTCTGAACGCGCGGGGCTGGGTCGAATGCAAGACGCTCGCGGGCGGCGTTGCGCGCGACGACATGCCGTCGACTACGCCCTATCACCTCGCGACCGCTTACGCCGCTTTGCCCGGCGCCTGAAGCAAAGCCGCGCGTCATCGGAAAAACAAAACCCCGCGAAGCGGCCGGCTTCGCGGGGTTT
>BBSL01000283.1 GCA_001319865.1 Burkholderia sp. E7m39
TTTCGTATCGGACGAAGCAGCCGCTCAGATCGTCACTGGCTCGCTCAACACCGGCGCCATCGCGGCGCGCGTGCGGTGCGAACTCAGCACGACATCGGAGATTTCGAATGCGGACACCGCGTCCTTCAACTGCCGCGTCTGCTGATGCAGCGACGAGGCCGCCGCCGCAGCCTCTTCGACGAGCGCCGCGTTCTGCTGCGTCATCTCGTCCATCTGCACGACGGCCTGGTTGACCTGCTCGATGCCCGTGCTCTGCTCATGCGACGACGCGCTGATCTCGGCCATCATCTGCGTGACACGCGAAATCGAATCCGACACGTTGCGCATCGCCTCGCCCGCGCGCTCGACGAGCGCCGAGCCGCCCTGGATTTCCGCGACCGATTCGCTGATCAGCTGCTTGATTTCCTTCGCCGACTGCGCGCTGCGCTGCGCGAGGCCGCGCACTTCGCCCGCGACGACGGCAAAGCCGCGTCCCTGCTCGCCCGCGCGCGCCGCCTCGACGGCCGCGTTGAGCGCAAGAATGTTGGTTTGGAATGCGATGCCGTCGATCACCGAGATGATCTCCGCGATGCGGTCCGAACTCTGCGCAATGCCGTGCATCTTCGCGACGACCTGATTGACGACATCGCTGCCGTGCGACGTCGCGTTGAGCGCGGTCTCGGCCAGAGAGTTCGCCTCGCGCGCGTGGTCGGCGTTCTGGCGTACGGTCGCCGTCAGCTCTTCCATGCTCGACGCCGTCTCTTCGAGCGACGCCGCCTGGTTCTCCGTGCGCGCCGACAGATCGGCGTTACCCGTCGCGATTTCGTCAGCGCCGATGTAGATCGAATCGGCGGCTTCGCGCACGGTCTTCACCGTGCGCGCGACGCTCGCCTGCATCACAGCCAGCCCCGAGAACAAACGGCCGATCTCGTTGGTGCCGCGCGCTTCGATCGGCTGGTTCAGGCGGCCTTGGGCGATGCGCTCGAAATGGCGGCCCGCTTCTTCGAGCGGCGCGACGACGCCGCGCCGCAGCGCCACGTACACGCCCACCGTGCCCGCCAGCAGCAGCGCGAGAATCGCGAGGCCGACCGAGCGGAACAGCGTCTGGAACCCATCGATCGACTCCATTGACGCGCGACCCGTTGCGTCGCCGAATTGCGTGAAGTTGTGCAGCTCGGTCAGATACGCGTCCTGCATGCCCTGGGTCGGCTGGTCGAGGAATGCCTGGATGTTGCCCGCGTCGAGATACTGCGCGAGCTCGCCGAGCGCCGTGTGAATCTTCTGGTACTTCTCGTTGAGCGCCGCGGCGCGCGCGCTGTTTTCGTCGTTGAGCTTGGGGGCGTTCATGAACTCCGTGAACGAGCGGTCGGCGGCGGCGATCTGCTCGCGCGCGTGCTGGACGATGTCGGTCGGCTCGGCGCCGCCGCGCACCATCCGCGTGCCGGCGCGCGACAGGTTGATGCGCGCGTCCATCAGATGCTGCGTCGTCTCGTTGACGGCGTTCACCTGATGCAGCGCGACGTTGGCGAGATCGTTGACGTTGTCATGCGTACGCGTCATCGCCCAGAAACCGAGCCCCTCCGTCGCCAGCTGAAAAATACAAAAAGCGGCCAGAACACATAACAAGCCGGATGCAACCTTGATCTTGCTGAACATCGAGACACCTGAATTGCTGAATAAGGACGGGAGTGCATCCGGGTTTACGGCAATGTCCTGCGATGCCTTGAGCGTTCGTCAGGAAAATTCCGGGAACGTATGCGTTTCGGCGGCTTACGCGGTTCGTTCGTCTCGCTTCCCACAATAATTGGCCCGCAATCTTTGCGAATTACCTTGACGCAGCGCATTAACGCTTCCTAGAGTGGGGACATCGCCACGCGGGCCATGCCCGAAGGAATCACGATGACCGACTTACTCGATCGGGCGCGGGGCGCATTGCACGCCCAGCCGTTCAGCGTATTGCTCGGGACCGAGCTGATGTATGTCGGCGCGAACGAGCTGACGCTGTGTCTTCCCATTCGCGACGAGTTGCGGCAACAGCATGGTTTCGTGCATGGCGGCGTGATCAGCTATCTAGCCGACAACGCGCTGACCTTCGCGGGCGCGCTGGCGCTCGGGCCGCGGGTCGTGACGGGCGAGTACAAGATCAACTATCTGCGGCCTGCCGTGACGGGCGTGCTGATGGCGCGGGCGGAAGTGGTGTACGTCGGCCGTCAGCAGGCGACGTGTCAGTGCAATGTGTTCGTCACGGACGGCGACAAGGAACGGCTGGTCGCCGTGGCGCAGGGAACGATCAATCGGATCGGGGATGGTTCGGAGAATGGATCGCACCAGGCGGGGGAGTGAGGGGTTGGTTGTGCGGCACTGACGCCGCGATGGCGCGACGCGGATGCCCTCGAAGAAAGAGCGAACCGCATCGCGCGCGCCGGCGCAATCGCCGGGCCTCACTATAAAAGCCTTATTCCGCCGAGTACGTCTTCTGACTTTGCTCCCCAAGCCCTTCAATGCCCAGACGAACGCTCTGCCCCGCCTTCAGATAAACGGGCTCGGGCTTCACGCCCATCCCCACTCCCGGCGGCGTGCCCGTGGAAATCACATCGCCCGGTTGCAGGCTCATGCACTGCGACAGATACGACACCAGCTTCGCGACGCCGAACACCATCGTCTTCGTGCTGCCGTTCTGATAGCGATGGCCGTCCACTTCGAGCCACAGCTTCAGGTTCTGCGGATCGGGCACTTCGTCGCGCGTGACGACCCACGGGCCGATCGGGCCGAACGTATCGAAGCCCTTGCCCTTGTCCCACTGGCCCGCGCGTTCGATCTGCCACTCGCGCTCGGAGACGTCGTTGATCACGCAATAACCCGCGACGTAGTCGAGCGCGTTCGCTTCGTCGACGTACTTCGCTTCCTTGCCGATCACCACGCCCAGCTCCACTTCCCAATCGGTCTTCTTCGAGCCGCGCGGAATTTCGATGCCGTCGTTCGGACCGACAATCGCACTCGTCCACTTGTTGAACACGACGGGCTCCGTCGGCACGGGCAGGTTCGATTCGGCCGCGTGGTCCGCGTAGTTCAACCCGATGCACACGAACTTGCCGATCTTGCCCACGCACGGTCCGATGCGCGGATTGCCCTCGACCACGGGCAGCGAAGCCGGATCGAGCGCGCGCAGCTTCGCGAGCGCGGCATCCGTCAACGTGTTGCCGTCGATGTCCGCGACCACGTTCGACAGATCGCGGATCTTTCCTTGCGCATCCAGCAAGCCCGGCTTTTCCTGACCTTTCGGTCCATAACGAAGCAGTTTCATCGCTGCAGTTTCCTCTGTTCAGTGATTCCGTGGTTCATGAATGTCGATGCCGCGCCGCGCAGTCTCAGTTCGACCAGCCGCCGTCGATCACATGCGCCTGGCCCGTTGTGAATGCCGATTCGTCCGAAGCCAGGTACAACGCGAGCGCCGCGATCTCTTCCGGCTTGCCCACGCGTCCCATCGGCTGACGCGCGACGAACGCCGCGTGCACCGCTTCGACCGTCGAGCCCTGCGCCTTCGCCTGCTCGGCGATGCGCTGTTCGAGCGAAGGCGAGTGTACCGTCCCCGGACAGATCGCGTTGCAGCGCACGCCGCGCGTGACGAAATCGGCGGCAATGGCTTTGGTCAAGCCGATCACGGCCGCTTTCGATGCGCCGTACACAAAGCGGTTCGGCACGCCCTTCACGCTCGACGCCGCCGACGACATGTTGATGATCGACCCGCCGCCCTTCTCCAGCATGGCAGGCAGGAACGCGCGGATCATCCGGTACATCGCCTTCGCGTTCAGATCGAACGCGAAGTCCCAGTCCTCTTCGCTGGCTTCGAGAATCGAGCCCGCATGCACGTAGCCCGCGCAATTGAACAGCACGTCGATCGCGCCGATTTCACCGGCGAGCGCCTTGATCGCCGCGCCGTCGAGCACATCCAGCTTGCGCGCTTCGACGGGCTTGTCCTGCAACGCGTCGATCCGGATATCCGTCGCGATGACGCGCGCCCCTTCACGCGCGAACAGCTCGGCCGTGGCAAGGCCGATGCCTTGTCCTGCTGCGGTGATCAAGGCCGTCTTGCCGGCCAGTCTTTGTACCATCTACGGCTCCCAGTGGATTGGCGTTTGAGTCATGCCGGGTATTGCAGCGGCTGCTCACCGGCGCGAGCGTGAATGCTTGACAGCGTGTTCAAAGACGATAGAACGCGGCCGCATTGCCGCCGAAGATTGCGTCGCGTTCGGCGTCCGCGAGTTGCGCGACGAGCAGTGTCGCGATCGAATGCCAGAGCAGATAATCGCCGTTCAGGTTCAGCACCGGCCAGTCGCTGCCCCACATCAGGCGCTTCGGCCCGAACGCGGCCAGCAGATGATCGACATACGGACGCAGCGTCGCTTCCGTCCAGCCTTGCGCGGCTTCTGTCGCGAGACCCGACAGCTTGCAATGCACCTGCGGATGGCGCGCAAGACGCGTGATGCCTTCGGCCCATGCATGCCAGCCCGCGCTGCCGTCGCGGATGGGGGGCTTCGCGCCGTGATCGATCACGATGCGCAACTGCGGAAAGCGCTGAATAAACGCGTCCAGCGCATCGACATGACGCGTGAAAATCAACGCATCGAATGCGAGGTTGCTGGCGATCAGCGCGTCGACGGCGGGCTTCAACGCGGGATTGGCGATCCAGTTATCGTCGGGCAGATCTTGCAGCATCGGCCGCACGCCCTTGAATTTCGGCTCGCGCGCGAGTTCGGCGATCAACGCGGGCGCGTCGGCATCGAGCATCGGCACCCAGCCGACCACGCCCGCAATCGAATCTTCATGGCGCGCCAGATCGAGCAGATAGCGCGTCTCGTCGACAGTCGGCGCGGCCTGCACGACGACCGTTCGCGCGACGCCCGCGCGCTCGCGCAGCGGCGCGAGGTCGCCGGGTCCGAACGTGCGATAGAGCGCCGCGAGATCGGGCGTGAGCCAGCCGTAGTCGCCGCGCTCGGGGTTCCAGTAATGTTGGTGTGCGTCGATCTGCATGATGTGTGTCTGCGAGAGCTAGTTCTTCGGCACGGGTGCGCGCGGATCGAGCAAGCCTTTGTCGCGCAGCGCCTGCCACAGTTCAGCGGGAATCGGCTTATCGAACGAAGCCACATTCTCGCGCAGTTCGGCCGCGTTGCGCGCGCCCGTCAACACCGTCGCCACGGCAGGATGCGCGTATGGAAACTGCAACGCCGCGGCAGCAAGCGGCACGCCATGTGCCTTGCACACGGCTTCCAGCCGCGCGACGCGCTCGATCACGTCTTGCGGCGCGTCGCCATAGTTGAACTTCAGATCGCCTTCGACGCCGCGCGCGAGAATGCCCGAATTGAACGCGCCGCCCAACAGAATGCTGACGTTGCGCTTCTCGCATTCGGGCAGCAGATCGTCGAGCGTCGCCTGTTCGAGCAGCGTGTAGCGGCCCGCAAGCAACGCGCAATCGATATCGAACTCGCGCATCGCATCGAGAATCGGCGCGCCTTCGTTGACGCCGAGGCCCACGGCTTTTACCGCGCCTTGCGAGCGCAGATCGTCGAGCGCGCGAAAGCCGCCGCCTTGCGTCAATTGCTGCCAGTAGTGCGCGTTGCGCTCGCCGTGCGTGACGACGCCAATGTCATGCACGAGCAGAATGTCGATTTCGACGATGCCCATGCGCTGCTGGCTGTCTTCGAACGAACGCAGAATGCCGTCGCGCGTGTAGTCGTAGATCGCTTCGAACGGCAGCGGGTTTTGCCAGCCTTCGCTGCCGTCGTACGGGTTCTTGCGCGGCACGAAATGACGGCCAACCTTGGTCGACAGCACGAACTCGCTGCGCGGATAGCGCCGCAGCGCGTCGCCGAGACGATGCTCGGCTTTCGTGTGCCCATAGTGCGGCGCGGTGTCGAAGAAGCGCACGCCCGCGTTCCACGCGGCCTCGACGGCGCCGAACGCTTCCTCGTCCGAAAGATCGCGATACAGCCCGCCGAGCGGCGCGGTGCCGAGACCGAGCCCCGTCACCTGCAAGCCACGCGCACCGATGCCGCGCCGCTTGCGCACGTTCGACTCTGTCGCGTTCGTCATTGCCTGAGTCTCCTCTTCATGTCGTGCGCCTCGCGAGTGCCCGCTCATTGCGCCGCCAGACCGATCACGCGATGCGGCAGCGCCGCATTGGCCGGCAAACAGGCCGGCCCGACGGGCTCGAACGTCTTGTACGTCAGAATAAACTCCTGGTGCCCGAGCGATTCCGATTTCGACGCCGCGCCGTTCGCGACAGCCACCGTCACGTCGAATACTTCGCGGCCCACTTCGTCGAGCGTCGCACGGCCCTCAAGGATACGCCCTGCGTCGACATCCATGTCGCCAGACAGATTGCGATAGGTGTCCGGATTCGCGCAGACCTTGATGACGGGCGAGATGGCCGAGCCGACCACCGAACCGCGTCCCGTCGTGAACAGGATCACGTGCGATCCGCACGCGATCAGTTCCGCGATTTCCGCATTGTCGCTGATGTTCGGAAAGCCGAAGCGCGGCTCGCCGTCGGGTACGACGTCGAGCAGATAGAGGCCGCCAGTGGGCGGCACGTCGCCGGGCTTCACGATGCCGACGATCGGCGACGCGCCGCTCTTCGCGTACGCACCGAGCGACTTCTCTTCCTGCGTCGTCAGTCCGCCGTCCGCGTTGCCGACAGCAAAGCTGCCGTGGCCAAGTATCGAGTAATAGCGCGCGGCCTTCGCCACGCATGCGACGATTTCATCGCCCAGATCGTCGCGTGCCGCGCGGCTTTTCATATGAAACTCGCAGCCCACCAGCTCGCCCGTCTCTTCGAAAATGCAGGTGGCGTCCTGTTCGATGAAGCGATCGAACGCGCGGCCCACAGCCGGGTTCGCGGTGATGCCGCTCGTGCCGTCCGAGCCGCCGCACACCGTGCCGATCACGAGTTCGGACAGCGCCATCGGCACCTTGCGTTGCCGTGCGAGTTCGGCGCGCGCTTCGCGCACCCAGTCGATGCCGTATTGAATCGTGCTGCGCGTGCCGCCTTTTTCCTGGATCGTCAGCACCTGCACGGGGCGTCCGCTCGCGCGCACGGCATCGACGAGGTAATGCTTGTTCATGCTCTCGCAACCTAGCGATACGAACAGCACGGCGCCGACGTTCGGATGCGTGGTCAACTGCTCCATCATCTTTTCGGCGTAACGGTTCGGATAGCAGCCGGGAAAGCCGATCAGATGCACGGGCGGCTCGTGTTGCGTGGAGGGATCGTCGAATGCATCGAATGAAGGACGAAATTGCGCGACGATTTCGCGCGCCACGTGATGCGCGCATTCGACCAGATACGCGACGGCGACCACGTTGCGAATGCCCTTGCGTCCGTCGCTGCGCAGATAGCCTTGCAGTGGCTCGCCGGCTGTTGCCATTGGAATGTCGGTCATGATGATGGGCCTGCGTCAGTGTTGGACGAAAGCGTGTCCCGCGTCGTGCGTGTACGTGGGCAGGTAATCGCTTTCGACGTTGTGCGTATGCAGATGCTCGCCGCGCGCGACATCGGCTGTCACATGGCCGATCACCGCGCCGTAGCGCAGCACTTTGTCTTCGGCATGCAACGCGTGGCGCGCGATTTTGTGGCCGAGCTCGATGTTCTTCGCGAGCGTGATGCGCTCGCCTTCGATGTCGAGCTGCGTGCCCGCGTCGAGCCGCGCGCCGGCGATCAGGCAGTTGTCCTCGGGGCTGAGCAGAATGAGGCGGGGATCTGTCATGTCGGTTTTCTCCTTCGCCATGGCTCAGTTTTGCCCTTCGCCGCTGGCAAGGCGCGCCACCATCAGCGAGCCAAGAATGATCGCGCCGTAGATGGCCTGAATCCAGAACGACGGCACTTGCGCGAGCGTCAACAGGTTCTGCACGACACCCAGCAACAGCACGCCGGAGAGCGCGCCGAGCATCGTGCCCTTGCCGCCGTCGAGCGAAATGCCGCCTATCACGGCCGCCGCGAACACCGTGAAGATCATGCCGTTGCCCTGGTTCGCGTTGATCGCGCCGACATAGCCCGTCACGACGAGCCCGCCTATTGAAGCCAGCACGCTGCCGAGCACGAACACGCCCCACGTTATCCGTTCGACGCGTATGCCCGCCGCGCGCGCCGCTTCCGGATTGCCGCCGATCGCATACAGCGCGCGGCCCAGCCGGTGATAGCGCAGCGTGAACGCCGCGACGCCGAACGCGATGGCCGCGAGCCACACGGACAACGGCAAGCCGAGCACGATGGTGGTCGCGAGTTCGAAGAACGACGGCGGCATGTCGAACAGCGTGCCGCCTTTCGTCGCGCCGACCAGCATGCCGCGCAGCACGATCAGCATCGCGAGCGTGACGATGAACGCGTTCAGCCGCAGCCGCACGACGAGAAAGCCGTTGATGAAACCGATCACCGCGCCGACCACGAGAATCGCCAGCAGGCCCGCCGTTGCGGGCCATTCGAAGCCAAAGCCCGCCGACGCCGCCGGCATCACCAGCATCGCGCCGACAGCGGGCGCAATGCCGACCGTCGATTCGAGCGAAAGATCGAACTTGCCCGTCAGCACGATCAGCGATTCGGCGAGCACGACGAGCGCCAATGCCGCCGACGCGCCCAGCACACTGATGAGGTTCGCCTTCGTCAGAAAGCTCGGGCTAACGAACGCGCCGATGACGATCAGCAGCACGAGCGCGGGCAGCAATGCGAGATCGCGCAGCCGCGCGAACCCGATGCGCCCACGCGCGGCATTGGCGCCCATGCCTTGAGCCGATTGAGCCGATTGAGCCGCCGCGAACGCGGGCACACTATTCTTCATGGAGACTGACTCCTTCAACGGATGCGATCAGGTCGTGGTCCTGCCAACCTGCCGGAAATTCAGCCGCGACGCGGCCACGGAACATCACGAGCACGCGGTCGCAGACGCGCAGGTCGTCGAGTTCGCCTGACGCGACGATCACCGCCTTGCCCTCCTCGCGCACGCGATCGACGACCGACAGCAACGCTTCTTTCGACTTCACGTCGACGCCCGCAGTGGGATCGATCAGCACGAGCACATCGGGATCGGTGGCGAGCGCGCGCGCCATCACGACCTTCTGCTGATTGCCGCCCGACAGGCCCGACACCGCCTGATCCGGCCCCTGCGCGACGATGCCGAGCGCGTCGATCATCCGCTTGCCGAACGCGTTCTTTTTCGCGGGCGCCGCGATGCCGAACTTGCCGAGCATGCGCGCGATCGTCATCGTGGCGTTCTCCGCGATCGATTGCGTGAGCACGAGGCCTTCGTGATGGCGGTCCTTCGGCACGCAGCCGATGCCGCGCTTCAATGCGGCGGGCACGTCGCCCAGAGGCAATGTTGCGCCGTCCACGCGAATTGCGCCGCGTTGCGGCCTGCGCAATCCCGCGATCGCTTCGGCGACGCTCGTGCGGCCGCTGCTCGTCGCGCCCGCGATGCCGATCACTTCGCCGCGCTTGACGGCAAACGTCACGTCTTCGTAGTCGGCGCCCGTGAGCGCGTCCACCTGCAATGCCACGGCCGTGCCGGAAGGCAGCGGCGCTCGCGCAGCGGCGTCGGCGACATTCAGGCCGCCGCGCTCGCCCGTCATCGCTTCGATCAGCTGCTCGCGCGGCAACGCCGACACCGGCGCACTGACGATATGCCGCGCATCGCGCAACACGGTAACGGCCTGGCAAATCTCGTACACCTCCTGCAGATGATGCGAGATGAACAGGAACGTCACGCCTTCTCGCTGCAACTCTTCGATACGCCTGAATAGCCGCTTGATTTCGTCGCCGTCGAGCTGCGCGGTCGGCTCGTCGAGAATGATGAAGCGCGCGCCGTACGACAGCGCCCGCGCGATCTCGACCAGTTGCCGTGCTTCGACAGTGAGATCGCCCGCGCGCGCATCTTCGCGCACGTCGATCTTCCAGTGATCGAGCAGCGCGCGGGCGTCGCGGCGCATCGCGCGCCAGTCGATCACGCCGCGCTGCATCGGCTGACGGTTGATGAACAGATTCTCCGCGACGCTCAGGTCGCGGATGATCGTCGAATGCTGATAGACGCACGCGACGCGTTCGCGCCACGCGTCGCGGTCGGCGACAGGCGGCGCGAGTTCGCCGTCGAAGCGCACTTCGCCTGTGTCGGGCTTGCGCAGCCCCGTGAGGAGCGACACCAGCGTCGACTTGCCCGCGCCGTTGCGCCCGACCAGCGCGTGCGATTCGCCCGGCAGCACGCGCATGCTCACGTCTGTCAGCGCCGCGTGGCTGCCGAAGCGCTTGCCGACGCCGAGCGCCTCGACGACCGCGCCCGATGCGCTCGCGTCGTGGGTCATGTCAGCGCTCATTTCAGCGAGTTGCCCCAAAGGTTCTTGTCGTCGACGTTCGCCTTCGTCACGAGCGGCGCGGGCAGCTGATCTTCGAGCACGCCGCCTTGCAACTGCACGATGTTGCTGCCGTGATCGGTCGGGCCCGGCTTGAACGTCTGTCCCGCGAGCGCGGCCTTCATGTAGTAGAGGCCGTATTTCGCGTATAGATCGGCGGGCTGCGAAATGGTCGCGTCGATTTCGCCCTTGCGGATCGCGTCGAACTCTTGCGGAATGCCGTCGTTGCTGACGATCACAACGTGCTTCTCATTGCCTGCGGGAAACAGCATGTGCTTGCGGCGCAGCGTCTGCAGCGTCGGCGACAGATAGACGCCGCCCGCCTGCATGTAGATCGCCTTCACGTCGGGGTTCGCCGTCAGCAGGCTGTCGAGCGAACTGGCCGCGACATCGCCCTTCCAGCCTGCGGGAATTTCCAGCAGCGACAGCGCCGGATAGTTCTTCAGACATGCGCGGAACGCTTCGGAGCGGTCGCGTCCGTTGACGGAAGCCAGATCGCCCATGATCTGCACGACCTTGCCCGACTTCACATGCTCGCCGATGTACTTGCACGCGTTCGTGCCGTACGCGCGGTTGTCGGCGCGCACGACCATCGCGACCTTGCCTTGCGTCGGCGCTACGTCGACGGCGACGACGGCCACGTTCTTCGCCGAGGCCGCGTCGAGCGCGCGGCTGATCGCCGCCGAATCGATCGGCCCGACGACGATGCCCTTCGCGCCCAGGTTCACCATGTTGTTCATGTCGGTGATCTGCTGCGCGGGGTCGTTGTTCGAGTTGACGGGCGCGAGGACGTCGATGCCCATTTCCTTCGCGTACTTCGGCAGATAGTTGTTGTACGACTGCCAGAACGGCGAAGTGAGCAGCGGCAGGCCGAGCCCGACCTTGCCCGTGTCGGCCTGCGCGGCCGTGCTGAACGTGATGCCCGCAATGCCGGCAAAACATGCGGCGGCGGCGCCCATCAGCGCGTGGCCGAAACGACGCACCGCGCGCGGCTTCGTGGCGAATTCCATACTTGTCTCCTGTATCGACGGCAGCCTGCGCCTGTCGCGGCTGGCCCCGTCTCATGCTCCGTTGTGGGATGAAGAACCGGGTACACATCGGCCTGCATTTTCTTGTCATGGGCATTGGTGCGTTGATTCACCAATGAACGTATTATTCATATACGAACTTTTACAAGTCAAGAACGGCGCGATGCAATCCGCGTGGGTGTTTTCCCTGGCGGGCGCTGCCCTGTGTGACAGTGTTTTGCCGCCGATAATCAGTGCGAATGCCAAAAACCAACCGACTGCCGACGATGGAAGTAGAAGACAAGGACGACGCCGACCGGTATCGTGCGCCCGCGCTGGACAAGGGTCTCGACATACTCGAACTGCTTGCGGAGCAGAAGGGCGGGCTCACGCGCGCCGAGATCACGAAGCTGCTCGGGCGCAATGCGAGCGAGATGTACCGGATGCTGGAGCGGCTGGTCGCGCGGCAGTACGTGGTGCGTTCGGCGGGCGGGGACCGTTATTCGTTGAGCCTGAAGCTGTATGCGCTTGCGCATCGTCATCCACCGATGAACCGGCTGATTTCCGAGGCGTTACCGCTGATGCAGCGCTTCGCGGCGGACGCCGAGCAGTCGTGCCACCTCGCTGTCTACGATCGCGGCAATCTGCTCGTGATTGCGCAAGTGGACGGGCCGGGCACGTGGGGCATTTCCGTGCGGCTGGGCTCGCGGGTCGGCTTGATCGACACGAGTTCGGGGCGCACGCTGCTCGCGTTTCAGACGACCGAGCAACGCGCGCACATGCTGGCCGAGCATACGAAGGTCAAAGGCGAAGTGACGATCGATCATGAAGCGCTCGAAAGTGCTTGCGCCACGATTCGCCGCGCTGGTTTTTCGCAGAAGGATAGTCAGCAGATTTTCGGTGTCACCGATTTGACGTTTCCGCTCGTGACGGCGTCCGGGCAGGCGATTGCGGCGATGACGTGTCCTTATCTGAAGCGGATCGATGAGTATGTGGCTCCGTCGCTGGAGCAGGTGACGCAGATGTTGCGGGAGACGGTGCAGGGGCTTTCGATGTTTGCGGAGTCTTGAGTTTTTTTTGGTCTGCACGAGACTACTGCAGCGCATCGCTCCATAAATTCCCCCCTTTTTGAGGGGGAGGCAGGCACTTCGGCCCCACTAGACTACTCCGCGGACCGGCGTGGACATGGAGGACATGCCTCGCAGCCGCGTTCAATCGTCTGTGTGCTCGCGTCAGGATTTTTCCGTTAGCAGTCCTCAAGCGCGCGAGCGAACCTAAAAAATTCGGTCGAACAATGAAAACACGCGTAGCAGCAAAACTTGCAATGGCAGCGGGCACATGCGCGCTGACGTTCGCCAGCGCGATATCGGCGCAGCAGCAGCAACCGCAACCGGCGCCCGTCAAGGAATTCCGGCCAGGCTATCTGACAGGCTACCTCGCCGCCGCCGAGCTCCCGAACAGTCTGGAACTGGTGCCGCCTGCGCCCGCAACGGGCTCTGCGCAAGCCCAGGCGGATGACGCATTCAACAAGGCAAGTCAGACCCTTCGCGATACCGCGCGCGGCAAGCTTGCGACGGCGGACGCACAACTGTCCTTCCCCGCCGCCGCCGACGCTTTCTCGTGCGCCGTCGGTGTCGCGATCAACAGCACTGAAACGCCCTACCTTTACCAGTTGATGCGCCGAAGCCTGACGGACGTCGGCCTTTCAACCTATCGCGCCAAGAACACCTACAACCGCACGCGCCCGTTTGTGGCCGGAAGCCAGTCAACGTGCACGCCAGCCGAAGAAGTGGCGCTTCGCAAGGACGGCTCCTATCCGTCAGGTCACGCGGCCATCGGATGGGGCTGGGCGCTGATCCTGAGCGAACTCTCGCCGGGGCAGTCGCAGGCGGTGCTGGCGAGAGGTCTGTCGTTTGGCGAGAGCCGTTCCATCTGCAACGTGCATTGGGCAAGCGACATCAGCGCGGGACGTCTGATGGGCGCCGCCACCGTGGCCCGCTTGCATGGCAGCAGCGAGTTCGAGGCAGACATGAAACAGGCCGCGATCGAAATCGCCGCCCAACGCGCCAAGGGCAAGCTGCCCGCACACGACTGCGCCGAAGAGGCGGCGGCGTTGGCGATCAAGGCGAAGCAGCCGTAGCCCGATATAGCAAGCACCGTCTCCTAGCATCGGCCAGCCGTCCCGACTGGTCTCCACCAAGCGTGATACCGCGTGCCAAACGAATACCAACAGTATCTGATCGAGCGGTTCGAAGAAGAGGTGGTGGGCGAATCGCTCTTTCACAGCTTGTCGGAACACGCCGCCAATTCAAACCGACAGCAACAGTGGCGCACGCTGGCGCAACTGGAGACCGAAACGAAGGAACATATCCGCGCTGCATTGCGCGCGATGGGCGTGGAAGTGGCGGAACAACGCAGCAGCATCGAACGCGGACAGCAGCTCGCGAAGCGGTTCACCTGCATGCCGTGGCGGGAGTTCATGACGGTGTTCCGGCCATCGCTGGAAAACTTCGTGGCCGAGTTCACGACCGCCGAGAACATGGCACCTGAAGAAGGCAAGCAACGCGCGTTGTTGCGTCACATCACGTTGCACGAGAAGGCGCTGCTGGAATTCGCGTGCCGCGAGATCGAGGGGCGCAGCGATGCATCGCTGGAACCTGTCGTCGCGCTGCTCGGTGCGCAACTGCCCGACAGCTGATGCACGCGACGCAGGCGCATCCGGCACGTCGGGACTTGGGATGCGCGCTGCGATAGAATGTCGGCCCTTTTCCAAATCGAACGGTCCGCGCGCCCCGGGCGCGCGAACCGAATCTACATGGCCAAACTTCTGTCCGACCTCGAATTCCAGCGCTTTTCCGAACTCCAGCAGAAGCAGGCAAGCTTCACCATCACCAGCGAAGAAGCCGACGAACTGCGCGAGATCGTCTCGCGCGCGCAGCAAAAGCGCGATGACCGCGCCGCCGCGATGAAGCAGATCGAAACCTTCATCGCGCAATTCGATATCACGCCCGACGAACTCTTCTCCGCCGATCAGATCGGCGACGCCGCGCGCAACTTCGGCCTGATTCCCGCTGCGAAGAAAGAGCGCGTGCTGCCGCCCACCATCACGTTCAATGGCAAGCCGTATCAGTGGACCCGCGCGCTGCCCGACGAAGTCCGCGTGCCGCTGTTCGAAGCGTTCTCGGCGGGACAGTCGGTCAAGCCGTTCATCGCCACGCCGAAGGACGCAACGCGCTGCGCAGCGACGATCGCGCGACTCGAACAGGAAACGGGCGCGACGTACGCGCCCGAGTGGCTCGAAGAACTGTCGATCTCGCGCGAACAGGTCGCGGCGGCAGCCGCAAAGCTCGCGGCCTGAACGAAGCACGCTAACGAAGATCGCGTCGCTCAGCGCGCTTTCGGCGCACACGCAGGCGACGCGCCGAACCCCGGCGCGCCAGCTTTTTCCTTGCCCTCATCCGGCTCATCGAGCGCCATCCTGAAACCGACGATGCCCGGATCTTCCGTGCGCGTCGTCGTGAAGCCGACGGCCGTCGCGAGTCCGATCATTGCTGCGTTCTCGCGCAGCGCCTCGCCGACGATCCAGTGCGTGCCGCGCGTGCGCGCGTACGCGATGATGCGCTCCATCAGCAGCCGCCCCAGCCCTTTGCCCTTCTGATCCGAGCGCACGGCCATCGCGAATTCGGCCGTTTCGTTGTCCGGGTCCGCGACGACGCGCACCACGCCGAGCGTGCGGATCGAGCCGTCGGCGTTGTGCGTCGTCGCGATCAGCGCCATCTCGCGGTCGTAGTCGATCTGCGTCATGCGCGCGAGCTGCGAATGGTCGAATCGTCCGACGGCGCCGAAAAAGCGCAGGCGCAGATCGTCGGGCGTCATCGATTCG
Organism: Burkholderia sp. E7m39; assembly: GCA_001319865.1. Classification (GTDB taxonomy): domain Bacteria; phylum Pseudomonadota; class Gammaproteobacteria; order Burkholderiales; family Burkholderiaceae; genus Paraburkholderia; species Paraburkholderia bengalensis. Next base: position 15,262 of record BBSL01000283.1, read on the forward strand.
ACGAACTCGCGATGCGCCGCTTCGTCCTCGGGACGGATCGGCCGCACGGTGATGCGCTCGCCGCGCCAGTCGAGCGTCTCTTCGTAACGGCGCGGATACGGCATGATCGCGAAGCGCGTGCGGTTCGCCGACAGCCGCAGGCGCGGCGCGACGATCGCCGCGCCGTGCTTCATCACACGCAGCGCGAGTTTCAGCGAGACGATCTCGCGAATCTCCGACACCGCCTCCGAAATCGACGTCAACGCATTGAGCATCGGCTCGGGCGCGACCTCGCGTGCGTACGCGGAATTCGACAGGATGTCGCGCGACAGCACGGAGTTCAGCGGCGGCAGGCCGAACACGCACATCGGCCGCGCTTGGTCGTGCTCGGGCGGCGCGGTGAAGCGGAACACGGGGCCGAAGTTGTCGTCGTCGCGCAGTTCGACCGTGATATCGACGACGGCGTCCTCGCGCGCGTCGTCGGGCACCGTGCGCAGGCCGAAGTACGCGAGCAGCCGCGCGGCCTCGTCGCCTTCGAGTTCCGTCACGCCCGACGACAGCGCCGCGCACGCCTGCGCCTGTGCGGCGTCGATCGCTTCCGGCACGCGCGCGGGCTGGCCTTCGGGCGTCTGCATCAGCAACTCGCGCACGAGCCGATATTCGACCAGACGCTCGAACGCGCGCGCGAGCCGCTGCGGCGTCGTGTGCACGGGAATGCCGTGCTCGTGCAGCGCGTCGCGCGTGTCGCGCTTCACGCCGCCGAAAAAGCACGCCAGCAGCCCGCGATACGCGTAACGCTGGTTCGCGATCAGCGCCTGCGCGACTTCCTCGACGGGCGCGCTGTGCGTCGATGCATGCACGACGAAGGCCGTGCCCGTCAGACGATGATCGGCGAGCGTCTTGATCGCGGCGCCGAAATGCTCGGCGCGCGCGTCGCTGCCGAGCAGCAGCGGATTGCCGGGCACCGCGCGCGGCAGCGCCTGCGCGAGCGCATCGACGGCGCTGGGCGGACAGGGCGCGAGCGTGTCGCCGGCGGCTTTGAAGGCGTCGGTGGCGAGCGTCGCGACGCCACGGTCGCTCGTGATCAGCGTCGCCGTCGCGCCCGCCGCGACGCGCCCCACACCGAGCGTTTCGATTTCGTCGAGCAGATCGTCGAGCGCATCGACGCGCACCATGCCCGCGCGCCGGAACGCGGCGGTGTAAAGCGCGTCGTCGGGGTCGGAGCGGCCCGAGCGCAGCGCCAGCACCGGCTTGTTGCGCGCGGCCGCCCGCGCCGCCGACATGAACTTGCGCGCCGCCGTCACCGAGTCCACTTCGAGCAGGATCGCGCGCGTGCCGGGATCGCTTGCCAGATAGTCGAGGACGTCGCCGGCATCGACGTCCGCTTCGTCGCCGAGCGCCACCGCGTGCGAAAAGCCGAGCCCGCGCGCATGCGCCCAGCCGAGCACGGCGTTGGTCAGCGCGTTCGACTGCGACACCCACGCGACGCCGCCCGAGCGCACCGTCACCGAGGGCGCGCCCAGATGCGCGTTGAGCGCGGGCGTCACGACGCCGAGGCTGCCCGGCCCGACGATGCGCACCAGATGCGGCCGCGCCGCCGCCAGCGTGTGGCGCACGTCGGCGCGGTCGTCGTCGCAGCGCGCCTCGCCGACGATGATCGCCGCGCGCGTGCCGCGCCCGCCGAGCGCATGGACGAGGCCGGGCCACGTCGCGGGCGGCGTGCAGATGATCGCGACGGTCGGCGCCTCGGGCAGGTCGCCCGCATTGCTCACGCATGCGTGGCCGTCGAGCATGTCGTATTTCGGATTGACGGCCCACGCCGGGCCGCCGAAACCGCCTTCGATCAGCCGCTTCCATACCATCGCGCCCGTACTGCCGGGACGGTTCGAGGCGCCGATCACGGCGACGGATTGCGGTCGAAACAACGCGTCGAGATTTCGTACAGTCACGGGCGCTCCGGTAGTGAAAGAGAGGCGCGCGGCGCGGGTCGGCGGATGCGCGCGCGATGTCATCAGGATAGGCGATGAGCGCGGGCATAGGTGTGTCAGGCTGCTGCGGCGGCGCAGGCAGGCGGCATGAGCCGGATCGGCATAGGAAGCTGGCGCCGTTGTGTTCCGCCGTCCGCAGCAGGCGCCAAGCGAGCGCGCAGCGAAGCGCCGGTCGCCGGTGCATGGCTTTCTGCATGCGCGGCGGCGGCCCGCCACGCCGCGTACGCGCCGTTCGACGCACCATGTAGATCGCCCCACGATGCGCGACGCGGCCTCCCGGCCGCATCTGTCTGGCGCGCCAAGCGCCCGCGCGATGCCCTGCGGCGCCGGCCACGGCGAACGCCCGGGCGTGTAACAAAGCAAAAAGATGAGACGGAAGGAACAATCATGCGGCGCCTGCCCTCGCTGATCGCGCTGCGCTTTTTCGAAGAGGCGGCGCGGCACATGAGTTTCCACCGCGCGGCCGTTGCGCTATGCGTCACGCAAGGCGCCGTCAGCCGGCAGAACAAGATTCTCGAGGAATCGCTCGGCGCGAAGCTGTTCGAGCGCGACCACAAGGGCATCCGTCTGACGAAGGCGGGCCAGCGATTGCTGCCGTGCGTCTCCGATGCGTTCGGTACGCTCGAACGCGGCACGCGCCAGGTCATGACAGCGAAGGGCCGCAGGCGCCTCGTGCTGTCCGTGCCGCCCACGTTCGCGACGCAATGGTTTTCGCCGCGCCTCGGCTCGCTCGCAGTCGAACTGCCGGACGTCGAACTGTCCATGCGCACGGAGCCCACCGACGACTGTCATTGCAACATCCGCTTCGTCCGCGACCCGCTGCCCGACGCGCATTCCGAACTCATAGAGACGGCAGCAGCACTCGCCTGCGGCGCCACTTCGACCGTTCCGTCCTGCTTTAAGGGCATCAGTTGTAGGACAGGTTGAAGGTCGCTACGGCCTTCAACGTTCCGGGACTGACGCTCGGCGCTGTCTGTATGTATCGCGCCTCGAACGCGACTCGCGTGGGGCCGGACCGCGTGCCAAGAGAAGTCACATTGGTCACGGGCGCGTCGCCGGAGCCGAATGGCAACGGCTGCATCTGATACAGCACCTGAACACCGAGGCCCGCCGCTGTCGAACCCGGTGCAAGCGTGAGCACCTTGCTCTGATTCGAAGGCAATGTGGCATCCGTCAAGCGGATGGACGGCTTGGCGTCGCTTGCACAATCCAGCAGGATGCCGAACGGCTTCGTTCCTGCCGTTGCGCCCACACTGTTAAAGGCCGACACGACGACCGTCGGCAGCGACACGGCGACGTCGGTGGTCGTGACCGAGCAGGTCGGCACAGCCGTGCCTGCGATCGTATAGCTGAACGACAAGGTGCTGGCCGGCCCATCGCCATTGTTCGCCCATTCCAGATTCGGAACGTGCAAGCCCGTCGAAAAACCAAACGTTCCCGTCACCGCATCGCTGAACTTCACCAGTTCAAACGTGCCTTGCACGATGTTTGCGCCCTGTCGCAGAGGGCCGAACTGAAACGTGTTGAGGGTGCCGTTGTAGACGATCGGCAGCATCGGTGTTCCCGTGGCGTCGCGGATGCGAAAGCCGACGCCCGCGCGCAATCCCGTCGCGGTGAAGACATCCGGCAATCCCGGCAGGGGCGAGAACGATCCAGACGATAGGCTCATCGACCAGTTGCCCTCGCCCGCCTTGACCGTGCAATTGATCGACACGGTGAACGACGCCCGGGCGCCGGGTATGGCGTCGCCGTTGGCGAGGTTTGCGGGAATGGTGACCGACCCGAGGTCGACCGTCATCGGCAGGTTCGCGGTGCAGTCGTTCCATACAGCGAAAGCGTCGGGTGCAACGCCCGCCAGCGCAACGGCTGCCAACAGATGATTCAAGGGAAGGGTTCGCATATTCGCTCTTCTCACGGTGTAGCGGCGCTCAGGTTCAGCGCGGCGTTCGACAGGCAATGCGACTCGACGGAGACATATCCCATGTCCGTCGTGGGACGTTTCACCGGCAGCGAATACCGCACCGTGCATTGCTCGCCCGCTGTCTCGCCCCACTTCACGGTGAGCGTGCCGTTGTCGTCGAGGCCGCGCGCGAAGATGCGGCTGTTCTGCGCGACGACGCCCACATCGAGACCATTGCCGTCCGACACCGTCGCGCCGAACGGCAGCGCTTCGCCGCTCAGCTGCGGCGCGCGGATCAAGGCGGCGCGTCCGATTACCGTGCGGTACTTCAGCATCACGACCGAGCCGAAACGCGGCGCCACGCTCTCAGATGTCGACGCGAACTCGACATCCATCGACACGCCCTTCGGATCAAGTTCCACCGTGTTCATCGAATACGGCGTCAGATACGGCACGACGGCGTACCCGTCGGCACCCACTTCGACGCCGGGCGCGCCGCGCACATCCGCGCCTTCGGCACCCTTCGCCTCGACGACGCCGAACGTTTCGCTCACCGCCTGGGCGAATGTGACGCCGCCCGGGTGCGCGACGACCGAGCCGCTCACGCCCGCCGCCATCTGCGACGAGCGCGCGCCGCCGCTCGCCGACGCGGTCAGTTGCGCGTAGCGGCCGCGCCAGGTGCCGCTCGCCCCGCCGTTCGCGTCGACGCCGCCCGTCGTGCCGTCGCGTGCCGCGCCATAGACGTTGTACGAGTACTGGCTGCGATCGCCGAGCGTGCCGCCGACGCTCGTCTGCAGACTCGACTGATTGCCGCTCTGGTTGAAGCTCGCCGACAACGTCGGCGCCTGGCGCGAGCGGCCGAGCGAAATCGTCGTGGTCAGCATGATTTCGTTCGACGGCGCGCCGCTCGCGTTTTCCGTGCGGCCCAGCGTCACGCTATACGTGCCGAACCGGTAACCGTTCGAGTAACCGGCCTGGTAGAACACGTTGCGTCCGTTGCGGTTCCAGTAGTCCTCTGCCGTGACGTTCGCGAACACCGAGCCGTAGCTGGCGAGATTCTGGCTGACCATCAGCTGGAACTGGCCGCGCGTGCGGTCGGCGGGATGGCCCGTCGAACCGCCCTTGACGTAGTCGCGAAACCGCGCGGCGTCGGTGAAATTCAGGTAGCCCGGACTCGAATAGCGATATGCGCCGAGCGCGATATTGGTGTCCGTCGAATCGACAAATTTGCTATAGCCGACGTGCAGGCTGTGGCCGCGCAGCGACGCCTGGCCTGGCACCTGCGTGCGCGCCAACGTGACGTCCGCGGCTATCGCGCCGAGCGACGTATTCAGCGTCGCGCCGAGATTGGCGGCCACATACCCGCTCGCTGCAATGCCGCCGCCGTAGAGCGTCACGAGATTCGTCAGGCCGCGCTGCACGGTCAGTTGCGCGAAGACGGGCTTCGAAGTGAGCGCATCGTTGCGAAGCTCGCCCGCCGTGAACGCGAAACGCGTGATGCCGGGCCGCAGCGATTGCGCGACGGCCGCATACGGCACGGTGAAATTCTTTTCCCGGCCATCGGCTTCCGTCACCGTCACTTCGAGATTGCCGCCATAGCCCGTCGGATAGAGATCCGCGATCTCGAACGGACCGGGCGGCACGATCGTTTCATAGATGGTCTGGCTGTTTTGCGTCACGCGCACGCGCGCATTCGATTCCGCCATGCCGCGCACGATGGGCGCATAACCGCGCATCGATTCAGGCAGCATGCGATCATCGCTGGCGATCTGCGCGCCGCGAAACGCGAAGCTGTCGAACACGTCGCCCGTGGTGTGCGACTCGCCCACAATCGCTTGCGACTTCAGCTTTGTCACGTCGTGCTGGACGAAGGTCGCGATGTCGTCGAACTGTGTTTTCTGGCCCGTCATCGCCGTCAGCGACGACTGATGCCGAAAATGCCAGCCGCCCACGTTCACGCCGACATTGAGCCCAAGATAACCCTGCGTCGAGCGCGCGCCGCCGTTGTTGAACTGATAGGCGTTCGCGCTATAGCTGACGAAGCCCGCGTTCACGCCGTTGTCCCACAGCTCGGGCGGCACGTAGCCGCGCGCCGTGCTGCGTATGTACATCTGCGGCACTGAGATTTCCAGCTTCTGTTCGGTAAAGTCGAAATCGACCGTGGCCTGCGGCACGGTTTTGCTGACGTCGATGCAATCCGTGGCGGATTCTGACGGTGCCCCCGTCTCGAAGCCGGCGATGCGAGAGAACTCGACGCCCCAATGTTCCAGCGTCTTGCGCGCGAGGCACGGGCGCGTGCTTCCGTCGTCGCCTGCGGGCACGAAGCGCACGTCGTCGCGCGCGACACGCGTACCGTTGACCCAGATATCCACGTTGTAGGCGCCCGGCGCCACATTATTGCCGCGCGCATAGCGCGACACGTCGACAGCCGCACCCGAGCGCAGGAACAGGCCGTCGAAGTCGACCTGATTCGACGCGTCGCCAGCCGATGCGTACTCCGCCTGCAAGCCGGCAACGATCGGGAACACGCAGCGCGCGAGCACGGCGGCTGGCCGCAGCGCGGGCGACCGCGTCGCCGTGCATAACGAACGGCGTGAATGATGCCGATGCAAGTCCATGTATCAGGAATCCCGCGCACGGAGGCCGCGCCCGTTGTGGTTGAACGAACCGACAGCGGCGACCGCGAGCGCACAACACGCACGCGCGCAGCGGCCCTCCGTGCGCGATGGCGCACGGCGCCGGATGTCGGAACTACGAGAGAAAACGCCGCGACCGGGAACCCGGCCGCCTGCGCCTTGATGACGACCTGCATGTCACGGCGCGATGTCCGCGTCGCCTTCGATCGCGCCGCCAAAATCGCTGATCGCCGTGTAGCGGACCTTGCCCGCGTGCACGCCGTCCATCGCGGGCACCGGGATGATCTCGCTGCCGTAGGGCGCGACCATGCCGCCCCTCGCGTTCTCGAAAGCGCGGCCATTCGCCGACACCGTGATCCTGCTGTACGAGACGTGAAAGGCCGTGGGATTCGACAGCGCGAGCGACTGTCCATCGCCATCGCTCGCGGGCACGATCTTCCACGCGACGCGGCGCGGCGCCTCTTCCGCCGAGCCGGGCAAACCGGGCGGACGCGCGAACAGCTTGATACGCGTGCGGTAGGCGATCTGCAGCGTGTTCGCGTCGGACCGGGGCACTGCCTTGGGCGGAATGTCGAGCACGTCGAGCCAGTACACCGATTCGCGATCCTGCGGCAGCGCTTCGCCACCACCATGGATCACGCGCAACGTCTGCGATTTCTTCGGGTCCATGCGGAAGATCGGCGGTGCGATCACGAACGGCACGGCGATTTCGTCAGGATTGGCGTCTTCGTCGCCGCGATCCAGCCAGACCTGCACCAGCGACGGATTCCTGCTGTCGTTGGTCAGCTTGACGGTCACTTCCCGCTCGTCGAGCGGATAGATCACGCGCGTGCCGCCAATCGTTACGCTGGCGAGCGCGCCGCCCGCAGCGACCGATCCCGCCAGCACGGCGGCACTCCAACGCACCATGGCTCTGCGCCTCATCGTGCTGTTCACGCGAATCTCGACGCCCGGACCGGACGGCGCGCACACGGACGCGCGCTCACTGATACTGCATCGTGTATTGCACCGACGTGCTCACGTTGCCCGGCTGCGCCTCGCCCGTCGCGTAGTACTGCGCGAAATAGTTCAGCGTGGCCGCGCCGCCCGAAATCGTCGCGCCGTCGGTGCCGATATCGTTGTTGTCTTGCGTGAGAACGTTGATCGGCTCGGTCTTCGCGTTCAGAAGACGGACCTGCACGTTTTGGGCGGGCGACGCGGAAGCCTGGTTCATCAGATTGCCGCTCGCCTGATCGACGGTCGGTCCGTTTTCGAAGCGCGCGATGGCTTTGGTCGCGGCGCCCGAACAGCCGCTGAGCGCGAGCTTGATGTCGCCGAGATTCGACGTGCCCGCCGTCGCGCCCGCCGACTTCAGCGAGCTGGTCGGCACGCTGGGCAATGTCACCGCGACGTCGGCGGGCGAGCCGCTCGCCGCGCCGTTGATCGAGCAGGTGGTGTCGGTGACCGAACCGGTGATCGTGATCGTGCCGTCGGCGGCCATGACAGACGTCGAAAGCAAGCCTGCGAAGGCGGCAATGGATGCGGCGCAGAGGGCGCGTTTTTGCATATTGATGCTCCTGAAAATGCACGGTTGAAGGGCTTCGTCGCTACACACCACGGAAGCCAGGCGGACGGCCCGCGATGGCGTCATTCTTCATTACATTTGGCTTCCAGCGTGATCGGAAAAGTAGCATCGCCGGTCACGCGGCATGAATGAGGAATGTCAACGCTGCTGTTCGTTGAAGATGCAACCTGGTTGGAATATGCAAAACGCGTGCGGCTTGCGGGGAGCCACAAGAAAAAAGCCCGAAGCACCTTTGTCAGGTGCTTCGGGCTTTGCCGAAAAAAATAATCTGTGATGCGAAGCGTGCTACATCGCCTTCCTGAACGGCGCGCCCGAATGCTCGCGCAGTTCGTTGAACACGATCTTGGGCCACGCCTTCTGCGCAACTTCGATTTCCGAAACGTGCGACGCGAGATACGTGGGCGCATCGGCGGCGTCGTAGGCGATACGCGGCGCGTAGGAATCGCAGAAGCGGCGCAGTTCGCCCGCGTCGTCGCAGGTTACCCAGCGCGACATCCTGTAGCGCGCGGGCGCCATCCGCACGTCGACCTTGTATTCCGTCGACAGACGATGCGACACCACCTCGAACTGCAGTTGCCCGACCGCGCCGAGAATCATCAACCCACCGACCACCGGCTTGAATACCTGGATCGCGCCTTCTTCACCAAGCTGCTTGAGCGCCTCGCCGAGTTGCTTCGAGCGCATCGGGTCGACCACTTCAACGGTCTGGAAAATTTCCGGTGCGAAGAACGGCAAGCCGACGAACTGCAGCATTTCGCCTTCCGTCAGCGTGTCGCCGAGACTCAGCGTGCCGTGATTCGGAATACCGATGATGTCGCCCGCGTACGCCTCGCTGACCGTCTCGCGGCGCTGCGACAGGAACGTCACGACGTTGTTCGCGCGGAACGTCTTGTTGTTGCGCGTGACCTTCAGCGCCATGCCGCGCTCGAAACGGCCCGAGCACACGCGGATGAACGCGACGCGGTCGCGGTGCGCGAGGTCCATGTTCGCCTGCACCTTGAACACGACGCCCGTGAACTTCGGCTCTTCCGGCAGCACGGGACGCTGCACCGTCTGGCGCGCGGACGGCGGCGGCGCGAGATCGACGAGCGCGTCGAGAATTTCCTTCACGCCGAAGTTGTTGATCGCCGAGCCGAACAGCACGGGCGACTGCTGGCCCGCGAGGAATTCGTCGCGATCGAAGGTGGGCGTGGCGCCCGTGATCAGGTCGATTTCCTCTTTCGCACGCACCCACGCGTGGCCGAAGCGGCGCTCGCCTTCTTCGTCGCCGGGCGCGCGCAGCGTCTCGACTTCACCGCCGATCGTGTCCTGACCCGCGCGGAACACGCGCACCTGATCGTTCTGGATATCGTAGACGCCCTGAAAGTCCTTGCCCATGCCGATCGGCCAGGTGAACGGCACGGCCGACACGCCCAGATGCTGTTCGATTTCGTCGAGCAGATCGAGCGGCTCGCGCACTTCGCGGTCGAGCTTGTTGATGAACGTGACGATGGGCGTCTTGCGGCTGCGGCAGACTTCGAGCAGCTTCAGCGTCTGCGCTTCGACGCCGTTCGCGCCGTCGATCACCATCACGGCGGCATCGACGGCCGTCAGCACGCGGTAGGTGTCTTCGGAGAAGTCTTCGTGGCCCGGCGTGTCGAGCAGATTGATCACGCAGTCGCCGTACTCGAACTGCATCACCGAACTCGCGACGGAAATGCCGCGCTGCTTTTCGATCTCCATCCAGTCGGACGTCGCGTAGCGGTTGCTCTTGCGGCCCTTCACGGTACCGGCGATCTGGATCGCGCCCGAAAACAGCAGCAGCTTTTCCGTCAGCGTGGTTTTACCCGCGTCCGGGTGAGAAATGACCGCAAAAGTGCGGCGGCGTTTGAGTTCGGAAACTGACATGGGCAATTAGGGTCATGGCGCACGCCCTTGTGGCAGGCGGCGATACGGGAAACGGGGCGGCGAGGTGCCGGCCCCGCCCGCAAGAACGGCGAAGCCGCGATGATACACGGGCCGGAGCAACCTATAAGTATAGCGGGGGCGGGGCGGACACGTTCCCGACGCGCCGCGCGTCGCTCGCAGGAGCAGTGCGCCGTGGCGCGACGCGCTACTGATAGCTCATCGTGAAAATGGCAGTCGCGCGCACAGTGCCCGACACCACGGGCGCCGTGCCGAGCCGGTAGTACTGGACATAGAACGGAAACGACATATTGCCCGTCGTGCTGGACGTCAGCACCAACGGGCTGCCGAGTACGAGCGGAGTTTGGGTCGAATCGAGCATCTGGACGCCGATTCCCGTCGCCGTGCCGAGGTTGCCGAGCACAGAAGCGATGCCTGTCGTGCCGGACGTCGAACTGAAGGTCACGGCGACCTTCACGCCTGTCTGGCAATTCAATCCCAGCGAAAACGGCGTTCTCGCCGCAACGGCCCCAGCGGAGGGGAACATGGCGGGGCTGACGGTCGCGAGAGGGATCGTCTGATTGGATGTCGCGGCCGTCACCGAACAGGTCACTGCACGCACGGGAGCGCTCGCGAGCGTCATGGTGTTGGCACCGTTGTTGAGCTGAATGCCCGTGTTGAGCACCCCCGTGTAGTAGACGATGCTCGACATCGTGCCGCTGCTGACGGCCCCCGTTTTGACCAGTTCGACCGACCCCGAGACGTCGAAACTTCCATCCGCTCCTGTGTTTCCTAATGAAGAAGTGGTCGAGCATCCGCCTGTACCCACCATCGGATTGCCGCCGGAATCGCGCATGCGCACGCCAATGCCGGAGATGGAGGTGGGATAGACGCCCGTCATTCCTGACACGGGCGTACCCGTATTCAGACACGCGACGACCGGTTTGCTCCATGTCGAACTCGAAGTGCACTTGCCGACCATGTGAAACGACTGGACGGTGCCCGGAATGGCGTCGCCCACGGCAACCGCGTCTCCAACTGCGACGGAGCCGTAGTTGAACGTCGTGGGCAGTCCCGTCGACGTTGTGCAGTCGGCGTGTGCGCGGCCGGCGAAGCCGAATGTCAACGCAAGCACTGCGAACGCACAGAGCAGACGATGCGGCGTAATGGAGATGCTTAACATGACCTCTTTCCGAATAAGACGACTGAAAAAACCCATCGCGCGTGGCGTTACTGATACGACATCGTGAAAGTGGCCAGCGCCTTCACCGATCCGGCCGATACGGCGCCTGTGCGGACGTAGCGCGCTGTCATCGGAATCTGCAGCGAGCCGTTGGGCGACGCGCCGACCGTCCACTGGTTCGTGTTGCCGGGCGTCGCAGAATCGGCCCCATATGCGGCGGGTGTTCCGCCGCTGTTCAGCAACTGCACGCCCACGCCCTGTGCGCTGGAGCCCGAAGCCAGTTGCAGCGTCGTGCTCCGGTTCGCGGAATTGGCGGCATCCGTCAACGTGATCAACACCGTGGCACCCGACGAACACGTGAGCGACAGCGAGAACGCCTGCGCACCGGCCACCGCGCCCACGCCGGACGAAAACGCGCCCGTGTTGACCTGCGGCAGGTTCACGGCGACAGCACTGCTGTTCACGGAGCACGTCGAATGCACCAGCACGCCGGTTGCGCTGCCCGTATAGAGCGGATTCTGGCTCCAGTAGCCGCCTTGATCCGATGTGCCGAAACCGATTGTCACGGCAGGCACGCTGGTCAGGCTCGATGCACCCGGCGCTATCGCGCTGGTCATGATCAGCGAGGCCGTCACCGTGAGATTGGCGGGCATATACGGGCCATCGACGTTGCCCGCAAAAGGACAGTTGAGCCGTATCGAACCGTTGCTGAGCACGACGTTGCTCGCATTGCATTCGCTCGAATTGAGCGTGTAACGCACGCCCAAACCCGCGATGCCCGTCTGGTACACGTCCGAGTAACCGGCCACGAGCGGCGCCGCTGTTTTGAAGTCGGCGTACAGCGTCGCAGATGTGTCGTTGCCGGGACTGAGCGTGCTGAGAAACCGACAGTTGAACTGAAACGCACTGGGCGCCAACGTGGCGGCCGTTGCGCCGACCGGCGTGTTCGACGCAATCGCGATCGTACCCGCCGCAAATACCTTGTTGAGGTTGCCGGTATTGCACGTCAAACCAGCGCGCGCGGTAAGCGGCGCAAGGCCGATCAGCAGGAGCGTCAGGGCGATACGAATAAGACGTTTCCAACCGCGGTAGACCGCCACGCTTTTGGCTCGATCGCAACGGTGATCGCCGATGGATCGCGAAGCAGACAACATCAAGTCCTCCATCAGTGCAATCGACCCACATGACCATCGGCGCTCGCAGTCAACGCCCCACCCGCCACGCAATGCCCCTCCACCGACGCATACCCCACCTCCGTCTTGCCGCCCTTCACGGGCAACGCATACTTCACGCTGCACTGCTGCCCCGCTTCGTCGCCCCATTTCACGACCAGCGTGCCGTTGTCTTCGAGCCCGCGCGCGAAGATGCGGCTGTCCTGCGCGACGACGCCCACGTTTCGGCCGCTGCCATCCGTCACTTCCGCGCCAAACGGCAGCGCTTCGCCGCCTGGTTGCGGCGCGCGAATCAGCGCCGCGCGGCCCATCTCCGTCCTGAACTTCAGCATCACGACAGAACCCAGACGCGGCGCGACATGTTCGGACGTCGACTGGAACTCGACATCCGTCGACGAACCCTTCGGGTCGACATCGACGGTATTCATTCCATACGGCGTCAGGAACGGCACGACCGCGTAGCCATGCGAATCGACCTTCACGCCCGTCGTGCCCGACACCGATGCGCCTTCCGCGCCCTTCGCCTCGACGATGCCGAACGTGTCGCCGACCGTCTGCGAGAGCGTGACGCCGCCCGGATGCGCGACGACCGAGCCGCTCACGCCCGCCGACACCTGCGACGAATGCGCGCCGCCGCTCGCCGAAGCCGTGACCTGCGCGTACGGCGCGCGCCAGGCGCCGCTCACGCCGCCGTTGGCGCTGACATCGGCGCCCGGGTTTCCGGCCGCCGAGCCGTACGCGCTGTACGCATACTGGTTGTTCTCGCCCGCCGCGCCGCTGAGGCTCGCCTGCATGCCCGATGTGTTCGTGCCCGTGCTGAGGTTCGTCGTCAGCATCGGCGCGTGCTGCGTGTGGCCGAGAGGAATCGTCGTGCTCACCATGATCTCGTTCGACAGCGTGCCGTCGGCGCTGCGCGTGCGGCCCGCCGTCACACTGTAGGTGCCATATCTGAAACCGTTCGAATAGCCAAGCTGATAAAACACGTCGCGCCCCGGACGATTCCAGTAATGCTGCGACGACATCGTCGCGTACACCGAACTGCCGTTCTTCAGGTTCTGGTTGACCGTCAGTTGCAGGCGGCCACGCTCCCGGTCGACGGTACTGGCGTCGTGGCCGTGCAGCGCGTAGTCGCGCAGGCGCGCGGCATCGGCAAAGCCGAGGTAACCGGCATCCGAATAGCGATACGCGCCGAGCGCGATGTTGGTGTCAGTCATGTCGATGAACTTGCTGTAGCCGATGTGCAGGCTCTGGCCCTGCTGCGTCGCCGAGCCGGGAACCTGCGTGTGCGCCGATGTGAGGTCGGCGGCCACCGCGCCGTACTTCGTGTTGAACGCCGCGCCGACATTCGCCGCGACGTAGCCGTTCGACACGATCCCACCGCCGTACACCGTGACGAGATTCGTCAGCCCGCGCTGCATCGTGAACTGCGTGAAGGCGGGTTTGGTTTCGAGCGAATCGTCGCGCAACTGGCCCGCCGTCACGGCGAAGCGCGTCGTGCCGGGGCGCAGCAACTGCGCGACGGCGGCATACGGCACGGTGAAACTCTTCGTGCGACCGTCGGCTTCCGTCACGGTCACGTCGAGATTGCCGCCGTAGCCCGTCGCGTACAGATCGCGAATCTCGAACGGCCCCGGCGACACGCTCGTTTCGTAGATCACCTGGCCGTTCTGGCGCACCATCACGCGCGCGTTCGACTCCGCCGTGCCGCGCACGACAGGCGCATAGCCGCGCAGCGATTCGGGCAGCATGCGGTCGTCGGTGGCGATCTGCGCGCCGCGAAACGACACGCTGTCGAACACCTCGCCCGTGGTCTGCGCGTCGCCGAGCGTCGCCTGCGCGCGCAGCTTCGTGATGTCGTGCTGGACGTACGTGGCGATGTTGTCGAACTGCGTGGCCTGGCGCGTGGCCGTCGTCGTCGACGATTGATGCCGGAAGTGCCAGCTGCCGATGTTCACGCCCGCGTTCAAACCGAGATACCCCTGCGCCGACTGCATGCCGCCCGCGTTCGTCTGATAGACGTTCGCGTTGTAGCTGAGAAAGCCCGCGTTCACGCCGGTTTCCCACAAGTCCGGCGACACATAGCCGCGCGCCATGTTGCGCATATATTTCTGCGGAATCGAAATGGAGAGCTTCTGTTCGGTGAAGTCGAAGTCGGCGGCGGCGTCCGGGATCAGCGCGCCGATGTCGATGCAGGCGTCGGCGGCTTCTTTCTGCGTGCTGTGTTCGCCGTTGTCCGGCAGCTTCGTGAAATCGACGCCGAAGCCCTCGAGCATCTTGCGCGTCAGACATGCACGCGCATTCTCGCCTGCACGCGTCGCGACGAACCGCACGGTGTCGCGTGCAATGCGGTTGTCGTTCACGACGATATCGACGCTGTAATCGCCCGGCGTCACGATGTTGCCGCGCGCGAGGCGCGCGATATCGACGCGTTGCGTGTCGATCTGCAGGAACGTCGTGTCGAACTTCGGGGCATCGTCCGGTTCGGCGGCATGCGCCGGGTTCAGGCTTGCGCAGCCCACGATCGCGAATACGGACAGCACGACAGCCGTCACGGGATTGAGTACAAACGTTCCACGCACTGCGGCGGCTGCATGCTGCGATTGACGTTGGCGTGAGGGCTTCATGATCCGATAACTTCGATTGCGTGAAACGTCGGCCTGTTGATCAGGTACGGATCGATGTTATGGATTTGCGAGATAGAAGTACCTCAGACGACTCCTATTTTTGGAATGCCGGAGAGCCTTGTCAGGCAAGGCTCGACGCGATTCAAAACAACGTTCGAACGCGCACTTTCAAGATAGCGATGGCGCCAGTTCGCCGGGAAATCGGCGCACCGTGATGCGCCGATCGGGCGGTCAGGGCGCGAGCGTTGCGTCGCCTTCGATCGCGCCGCCGAAGTCGTTGATCGCGACGTAGTGCACCTTGCCGGACTGCACGCCGTTCATCTGCGGCACGACGATGATTTCCTTGCCGCGCGGCGCGACCATGCCGCCCTTGTCGTTCCTGTAAGTCGTGCCGTTCGCCGACACGGTGATCTCGCTGAACGACACGTGATACGCAGTCGGATTCGACACGGCGAGCGCCTGGCCCTTGCCTTGCGGCGCGGGCACGACCTTCCAGTCGATCTGGCGCGGCGCTGCGTCGGGCGTGCCGGGCAGCTTCGGCGGACGCACGAACACCTTGATGCGCGTGCGATAGGCGAATTGCAGCGTGTTCGAGTCGGGTGCGGCGTCGGCCTTGGGCGGCACATCGAGCACGTTGAGCCAATAAACCGACTCGCGATCCTGCGGCAGCGCTTCACCCGTGTACATCACGCGCAGCGTCTGCGATTTGCCCGCGTCCATGCGGAAGATCGGCGGCGTGATGACGAACGGCGTCTTGCTGTCGGCAGGCTTTGCGTCCGCCTTGCCGTCGTCCATCCAGACCTGTACCAGCGACGGCGCATGGCTGTCGTTGTTCAGCTTGACGGTCACCTCACGCTGATCGAGCGGATACACAACCCGCGTCCCGCCGATCGTCACGCTCGCGTGCGCCGCGCCCGCGAACATCGCACATGCCAAGCCCAGTCCCGCCAGCAACCGACCCATCGTTTCCATCGCGCCCACCTGTTAATCACGCATTGTCCGAAACAGTCTCACTGACGAAGGCGCGTGCCGAAACAAACGCCTTCGAATCACCTTTACTGATACTGCATCGTGTACTGAACCATCGTGCTCACACCGCCGGGCTGCGCCTTGCCTGTCGCGTAGTACTGCGCGAAGTAGTTCAGCGTGGCCGCGCCGCCCGTGATCGTCGCGCCGCTGGCGGCCACGTCGTTGTTCGCGTTGGTCAGGATGTTGATGGGCTGCATCTGCGCGTTCAGCAGACGCACCTGGACGTTCTGTGCCGGCGACGCGCTGGCCTGGTTGATGAGGTAGCCGCTGCTCTGATCGACGGTCGGGCCGTTCTCGAAGCGCGCCACGGCTTTCGTCGCGGTACCCGAGCAGCCCGTCAGCGAGAAGCGGATGTCGCCGAGATTCGACGTGCCGGCCACCGTTCCCGCCGACGCCAGCGCGTCGGCGGGAACGGCTGGCAGCGTCGTGAGGACGTTTGACTGCTGGCCGCCCGCGACGCCGTTGATCGAGCACGTCGTGTCGGTCACGCTGCCTGTGATCGTGATCGTGCCGT
Organism: Burkholderia sp. E7m39; assembly: GCA_001319865.1. GTDB lineage: Bacteria > Pseudomonadota > Gammaproteobacteria > Burkholderiales > Burkholderiaceae > Paraburkholderia > Paraburkholderia bengalensis. The sequence continues at coordinate 31,735 of BBSL01000283.1, forward strand.
CAGCGGCATGGGCTTTGATCGATGCGAGGCTGACGAGGCCCATCGCGACGATCACGGCTGCGGGAATGAGGCGCTTTTGCATGTTGATGCTCCTGAGAATCCGGGTGAACGAAGAAACTGCTGTGAGGTCCGGCGTGTGCGCCGCTTTAGCCCATCGCTCGTGCGGGTCCGTTCGTTTCGCGGCCGCCTCGCGATGTTCTGCATGGAGAGAATCTTAAAAATGGCGACGATAAGAATCTCTAAGACGACTCTCAAAAATTTGAGACGCGAACGGTTTTCTCCTACGCGCGCCGCGTCAACCTCGCAAACGAAGGTAGCCAGATCGGCGGCACTTTTGAGATCGGATTCTGATTTTTGATATCGCGATGAGCCATCGCTCGAACTGTTCAAATTTCTTGAAAAGCGGATCGCCGACACTACGCGACGCCACGCGCGCCAAAAACCAGGCCAATGAAAAAGCCCGAACCACCCTTTCCGGCGCTTCGGGCTTTTTTGTTGCGAACCAGCGGGCTAGCGGCTTGGCGGCCGAGCCGTTATCCGCCGCTTCGTCTGATTCAACGTCAGATGCCTGGTTTCGGGCGTCCAGCAATCGAGACGATCATGCCGGCCAGCAGCACGGTCGCCAGCGCGAGCATCGTCGAATGGAAGCCGGGTTGCGCGATCCCGAGCGGCAGCAGGAACGTGCCGGCGGCCGAACGCAGGCGGCTGCACGCGATCGCCAGTCCGACGCCGCACGCGCGTGGCGAACGAAGCACCGACGCCTAGCGGCCAAGGCCCGCCATCATCATGTACTTCAACTCGACGTACTCATCCATGCCGTACTTCGAGCCTTCGCGGCCGAGGCCCGACTGCTTGACGCCGCCGAACGGCGCGACTTCCGTCGAGATGATCCCTTCGTTGATGCCGACCATGCTGCTCTCCAGCGCTTGCGCGACGCGCCACGCGCGGCGCAGATCGCGCGTGTAGAAATACGCGGACAGGCCGAACGGCGTGTCGTTGGCGGCCTTGATCGCTTCGTCTTCCGTCTTGAAGGGGAAGCACGCGGCCACCGGGCCGAAGGTTTCTTCTTCGGCGATCAGCATCGGCTGCTTCGCGTCGACGAGCACCGTCGGCTCGTAGAATGTGCCGCCCAGCGCGTGACGCTTGCCGCCCGTCAGCGCCTTCGCCCCGTGCTGCAACGCATCCGCGACGTGCGTCTCGACCTTCAGCAACGCCGCTTCGTTGATCAGCGGTCCTTGCTCGACGTCGACCTTCAGCGCATCGCCGACGCGCATCTTCTTCACGGCAGCTGTCAGCGCCTTCGTGAACGCGTCGTAGATGCCGTCCTGCACGTAGAAGCGGTTCACGCACACACAGGTCTGCCCCGTGTTGCGGAACTTTGACGCCATCGCGCCCTGCACGGCGGCGTCGATGTCGGCGTCGTCGAATACGATGAACGGCGCGTTGCCGCCCAGTTCCAGCGACAGCTTCTTCAGCGTATCCGCCGACTGCTTCGCGAGCAGCTTGCCGACACGCGTCAAGCCCATGAACGACAGCTTGCGCACGACAGGCGATGCCGTCAGCACGCCGCCGATCGCCACCGCATCGCCGGACACGATGTTGAACACACCCGGATGCGCTGATTGTGCTGGCCGAAAAGCGGGACGATGAAGCGATGTTTTTTGATCCGGGGTAGGAGGCGCACTCAACTCCGGGTTTCCACTGAGTCACCCTCTGCCGGCGATGCGCACGCAAAGGTGAGCGTTTTCGGGAAGCATGCGGACGACGCACTGTGCGCCCGCGCGCTGCGCCGCAATTAGCGCGCGTCAACGTTCTTCGCGGACACCGGCACGAGCGGGCGGCGCCTCGGACGGCTGCTGCAAACCCTTGCTGCATAAGGCTTTCACGCGGCGGCATGGCGTGGCGAGAGCGTCCATCGCGAAGCCAGCAAACGCGCTACAAGCGGACGACGACAGTCCCCGCGCGTGCGCTCGAATGAGCTGCGTGTGTCAAAGGTGAGCGTTTTCGGGAGATTCACAACGGTGCGCGCGAACGGCGCGCTTTTGCGAGGCGCACCGCGCGTCAGGCCAGGCGGGACAGTGGCGCGGGAAAGAGGAGCAGCGCGAACAGCGGAACGAACGCGCCCGTCGAGCGTCAACGGGCGCGAGCAAGGATCATTCGCCGATCAGGAACTTGTCGCGATTCTTGCCGGCGAGCCAGCCGGGCGCGCGGCCGCGGCCGCTCCACGTTTCGCCCGTCTTCGGGTTGCGGTACCTCGGCGGCAGCGCGGGCTTGCGCGGCGCGCGGGCCTTACTCGAAAAACCGAGCTCTTCGGCGGTGATGCCGTATTCGGCGATCTTCTGCTTGATGTCAGCGATCGCCTGGGTCACCTCCTCTTCCCGCGCCTGTTCCATCTCTTTGTGAAGCTTTTCGAGCTGGGCGGTCAGCTGCTTGTATGTGGCCATCTGGCAGAGTCTCCTTGCAGGGCTGTACGGCAACTGTGACCGTACCAGACCTAAAAAGTGCCGGGTAGCCGTGTCGTGCCGGCTGGGACGGTCGGACACGGCGCGCTGACACGCTGGCGGGCGGTCAATCGTCGGTGGCTTCGTCAAGTGAGCACCCGAAATCGACGACCCTGTCCAACGGCTCGACGCAGCTGCGCCGGTCAACATCTGTCCGATCAGGTTCTCGGCGGAATCGGCGAAGGCGCTTGCGCGAGGTGGCCGCGCTCAGCGCTTGTAACGGACTTCGAGTGCGTGCAGCGTGTCGCTGAGCTTCTGGACGCGCCTGACTTGCGACGGCACCAGCGCGGCAACCGACACCGAATTGATGCGGCCGCGCCAGTATGACAGCGGGATGCCGTCGGCAGCGGAGATGCGCAAGATGACGTGCTCCAGATGCTCGATGTCTTTTTCAATCTGCTCGTGATTCATTGATTTCCCCGTCGTCTCTCGCGAAGGCGTGATCGGTCAGCACGATGTGCCGCGGGAAATCGGCTGCGTGTTCTTAATGTTGTTGTGTTGCCTGCATACGCTTCCCGGACCGAATGAGATGCTTCCGATCGATTGATCGCCAACGCATTCGTTGCTTAAGAATCTATACGAGGAGATCGGCGCGTTCCGTTGGGCGCCGCACGGAAACGTTCGCGCGATGCATGAGCGCAACGGTGCTTCGGCGCTTGAGTTCGATGTGCGCGCATCGACTGCGCCAGGAACGAGACAGGCTGCGCGCGCCGCGCTTCAGAATGGGAGCCGGCCGCGCGGGGCCGGCGTGACGCAGGTCAGGGAAATCGGGGCGCTTACTTTGCGTGGCATGCGTACAGCAGGCTGCGCACACCGTTTTCGGTGGTGGTGCGCATCGCGTCGAACGCGCCGCCGCACATCGCCTGCGCCTGCTGTTCGCAATTGTCCGAGCCTGCGGGACATTGCACGAGCGTGGTGGGTCGGCCGTCCGGCGCGAAGAGAGGCGGCGCGCTGCTGCAGGCGGCGAGCGCGCCCGTCATCACGAGTGCGGCGGCGAGCGCCGCGCCGCGAAGCGGTTGCGTGACGCGCGCTGCGAGTGTTTGACTGCGATTCATGAAAATCCCCGTTGGCCACTTGTTTTTCGACGAACGGGATTGTGCCATGCCCGCCCTGCATTGCGTTTATCGCGTCATTGCGTCATTGCGGCTGTCTGTCGGGTTGCGCAAGCGTCTTGTAGGGCATCGGCCCCTGCGTACTCGCGCCGATGCGCACGAACACCTGCTCGACGTCGGGTATGGCTTCGAGTTGCTGCTGCAGCGCCTGCCTGTCGAACGATGCGGGCGCGCAGCCTTCCGCATAGACAAAGCGGCGCTGCACCGTGATCCACAGGCTCGTGCCGCTGAACGCATGGGGATCGGTAAAGCGGGCATGGATCGCGGTCGCGATATCCGCGTCGTACATGTACGAATTCGGCTTCGTGCATTTGTGCGCGAGCCAGCAGGTGGTGCCGCGTTCGACGCGATAGTGCGCGTCGTCTTCCATTTGCGCGTGGGTCATCATCGGGCCGAGGGGCACGGGACAATCGGCGATCGCGTGCGAGAGCGCGAAGAACGGATCGTTGTACCAGTTGCGCCGTTCATCCGGCGCCGCCGCCGACGCCCCCTGTTGCGCATGCAACCCGATGCACGCCGCGCTCGCGACGAACAGCATGATCCCGATGGTCCAGCGTGTCATGGGCGCGTCTCCCTGATGTGGCTGCCGGTCTCGCGATCGTACTGCGCAGCGCACGCCGCCGCCACGCGCGGCGTTTCACACGTCGATGCCGTACGCGGCGATCTTCTTGTAGAGCGTCGCGCGGCCCATGCCGATACGCGCCGCCGCTTCCGTGACGCGGCCGTCGCAGGCGCGCAGCGCGTCGTCGAGAAAGCGCTTTTCGAATGCGGCCATCGCGTCCGCCCACTGCTGCGGCTGCGCGTCGCGCGATGCAGCAGCGGACGTGGCGGCGGGCGCTGCGGGCACAGACTGGCCGCGCACGGTTCCGATGAACGGCGCGAGCGCGCGCGCGTCGATGCGTTCGCTGTCCGACAGCATCACCGCGCGTTCGAGCGTGTTGCGCAGTTCGCGCACGTTGCCTGGCCAGCCGTACGAGCACAGCAGCCGCAACGCGTCGTCCTGTAGTTCGAAATGGCCGCCGCGCACCTGCGTCGACAGGTCTTCCAGAATCGTATAAGCGAGCGCCTCGATATCCGTTTGCCGTTCGCGCAGCGGCGGCGCGTGAATGGTCAGCACGTTCAGCCGGTAGAACAGGTCCGGGCGGAAGCGCCCTTGCGCGACGAGCGCGGGCAGATCGGCGGACGTCGCCGCCATGATCCGCACGTCGGCGCGCACGATGCGGTTCGAGCCGAGCGGCTCGAACTCGCGGTCCTGCAGCACGCGCAGCAGCTTGCCTTGCAGCGGCAAGGGCATGTCGCCGATTTCGTCGAGAAACAGCGTGCCGCCATCGGCGAGTTCGAACTTGCCGACGCGCCCCTTGCGATCCGCGCCCGTGTAGGCGCCCGCCGCCGCGCCGAAGAACTCGACTTCGAGCAGCGTGTCGGGAATAGCCGCGACGTTGACGGTGACGAGCGGCTTGGTCGCGCGCGCGGACGCGCCGTGTATCGCGTGCGCGAGGAGCTCCTTGCCCGTGCCCGTTTCGCCGAGCAGCAGCACGGGCGAATCGACGTGCGCGGCCCGGCGCGCCTGGCGCTTCACTTCGAGGCTCGCTGCGCTCGTGCCGACGAAACTCGCAAACGTGTACTTCGCACGGCGCGCCTGCGCGAGCGACTGGCGCGTCGCGATCAGTTCCTCCTGCACGCGCGAGTAGTGCGAGAAGAGCGGCGTGAGCGCCTTCATTTCGTCGAACAGCGCGAAGCCGACGGCGCCGACGACCTTGCCCGCGTCGTCCTTGAGCGGCAGACGCGTGACGACGAGCGGCTCGCGATCGGTTTCGAGCACGTCGAGCAGGATCGGCTTGCCCGTCATCACGACTTCGCGCATCAGGCTGTTCGGGATCACGGCTTCGCAGTCGCGGCCGATAGCCTGCTGCGGATCCGCAAAGCCGAAACGCGCTGCATAGCGCTTGTTGATCCACACGACGCGCGCGTCGGCATCGACGATGAAGGTGCCTTCGCTGAAGTTTTCGAACGTGCGGAACAGCGAATCCATCGCGCGGCGCAGCACATCGCTGTATGTGGCGGGCAAGCCCGACCAGTCGTTCATCATGTTGTCGCTGTCTCCCTCTATATTTTTATGCTTGTTGTCTCAAATCGTGGACCGATTATCTCACGTACGAGACCTGCAACAACCGCGCCGATTAGGGTATGCTTCGCCGCATCGTTCGTATGGGCGGAAATTTCGTCTCCGTTTGGAGACAAATCGGCACCATCGTTCGAATCGTCGCACCGTCTTTTGGCGCCGCACGGCCGGAAAGCCCCCACACGAAGGGCATGGCATGGAACTTGCCTAAGCGGGCGCCGGCCGCCGCGCGCGTCCACGTAGAACAACCAAGCATTGGAGACTCAATTGGCTTTTGTCATCGTCCTCGCCGCCCTGGCGTTCCTGATGTTCGCCGCCTATCGCGGCTACAGCGTGATCCTCGTCGCGCCGATCGCCGCGCTCGGCGCGGTGCTGCTGGTCGATCCCGCCGCCGTCGCGCCCGTGTTTTCGGGCATCTTCATGGAGAAGATGGTCGTCTTCGTGAAGCTGTACTTCCCCGTGTTCCTGCTCGGCGCCGTGTTCGGCAAGGTGATCGAGCTGTCGGGCTTTGCCGCGTCGATCGTGCATTCGGCTATCCGCTACATCGGCCGGGCACGCGCGAATGCCGTGATCGTGGCGGTGTGCGCGCTCCTGACGTACGGCGGGGTGTCGCTGTTCGTCGTCGTGTTCGCGGTGTATCCGTTCGCCGCCGAACTCTACCGGCAGAGCAACATTCCGAAGCGCCTGATGCCTGGCGCGATCGCGCTGGGCGCGTTCTCGTTCACGATGGATTCGCTGCCGGGCACGCCGCAGATCCAGAACATCATTCCGACGACGTTCTTCAAGACCACCGCCTGGGCCGCGCCCGGCCTCGGCATCGCGGGCTCGCTGTTCATCATCGTCGTGGGTCTGTCGTTCCTCGAATGGCGCCGCCGCACGGCGATGGCGAAGGGCGAAGGCTACGGCACGTCGCTCGTGAACGAGCCGGAACAGATCGAGACGTCGAACCTGCCGCATCCGCTGCTGGCGATCGCGCCGCTCGTCCTCGTCGGCGTGGCGAACTTCGTGCTCACGCGCATGATTCCCGACTGGTACGGCGCGTCGTACACGGTTTCGCCCGACGTGCTGCCCGGCAACCACGGCGCGCCCGTGACGACGGCGGTGAAAGCTGTGGTCGCGATCTGGTCGGTCGAAGGCGCATTGCTGCTCGGCATTCTGCTCGTCTGCGTGACGGCGTTTGCCCGCGTGAAGGAGCGCTTCGCATCGGGCACCAAGGCGGCTGTCGGCGGCGCGCTGCTGGCTTCGCTGAACACCGCATCGGAATACGGCTTCGGCGGCGTGATCGCCGCGCTGCCCGGCTTCATCGTGGTGAGCGACGCCCTCAAGAGCATTCCGAATCCGCTCGTGAACGCGGCCGTATCCGTCAGCTCGCTGGCGGGCATCACGGGTTCGGCGTCGGGCGGCATGAGCATCGCGCTCGCGGCGATGTCGGACCTGTTCATCAAGGGCGCGGAAGCGGCGCATATTCCGATGGAAGTGCTGCACCGCGTGGTCGCGATGGCGAGCGGCGGCATGGACACGCTGCCCCATAACGGCGCCGTGATCACGCTGCTGGCGGTGACGGGTCTCACGCACCGCGAGTCGTATCGCGACATTTTCGCCGTGACCATCATCAAGACGCTCGCGGTGTTCTTCGTCATCGGCCTTTACTACGCGACCGGCCTCGTCTGATAGCGCATTCGATCCTGCATTGCTGAAACGGCGGCCATAGCGTCGAAAAACCGATTCTATGGTCGCCGGTCAGCGCAATTCATGCGCATTCACCGGCGATCGTCGTCGACATGTGCGCGCAATCGCCCATAGAAAAACCATCCGTTTTCACTCAGGTGATTGAAGCTGTGCAGATAGACGAAGCGAATCAGCGCGACACGAAAATCCAGCGTTCGCGCACTGCGCTTCAACAGCTTTTCGTAGGATCGCTGGCTTAGCGGCGGCATGCCGCTTTCCAGCCGGATGGCGAGCGACCGCGACCAGCTCGATATCGATATCCGTTCGAGCCACGGCACAACGTCTTCGTGCAACTCGAACCAGCGACGCTCCCGTTCGACCACTTCCGTCACGGCAAGCCATTTTCCATGCTGCTTCCTTTCGAGCAGATGGGCGACGATCAGATATGTCAGCAGTTCTGCCTTGGCGCGCAAATCCCACGCAAGTGAAAGAGTCATGTCTTTACCCCGCAAGCGGTAATGCGGCGGCATGCGTTGAATGTGTCTCCTGTTCGAATTCATCGATTTCGTGCAAGAGACCTTCGACGGAATAACGTTGCCATTCCGTAAGGGAATCCAAATCGAGTAATACCGCCAGACGCCGTCGCCAATAGTCGACGTCCAACGTTTGTTCGCACTGGCATAGGGACGCGCGCATCACTTGCGTCACATGCAGAATGTCTCGCTCGATGATGGGGTTCATTCGTCCGCCCTCGGTTCTCTCGGATCTTGGATATATCGAAGCGTTATTTCGCTTCTTTGTTTAAACCGTACATGCAATTCCCCTTTCAATCAAGCGTGTGCGGAGCTGAATTGCAATCATGCAAAATGCAATGGAAATCACAGAAAAAAATGCACAGCGACGCAATTAAAACGTGCAATCACCGGGTAAAACTGACTTTGGTTTGCATCGAAAAGATGCTATTGCGTGACTGCATTCAAGGCGTCATTACGTATAAATGCCGCGTTTATCGGTGATTGATAAAGTGAAGATGCGCTCGGCATCAGACGGGTGCCAAACAAAAAACGGCGCGCTGCAGGAGCAAGCGCGCCGTTCATTTTTGTTCTTGTTAGAGAGCCTGAACCGACGGATCATCGTGCGCCGTCGATTCGACGACGACTTTGCCCCGATCATGCTCGGCAATCGCAGTGCGATCGACGCGAGCGCTGATAACTTCCCGCGCGCCCGCGCTTGCCGATAACGATTCCGTCATGGTGTCCAGGGAAGGCGTGAGATAAATAACGACAGATCGCACATAGACTCCGATTGACACCGAGCTTCTATTTTAACGCATGCGTAAAACGAACCCCGTATGGGCAAGGTCGCCAGGCGTCACGAATCGCCGCGCCGCGACGGGCGACGCGTGCCGATAGTTCGACGTGAAGAGCAGCCGCTAATGACGCATCGATTCGGGCAACGACAGCATCAACGCCGTCACGTCCATGTCCTCGTCGAGTTCAGGCCAGATGAGTTGCTGCTTGTCGAGCGAAATCGCGAAATGCGTGCGCTCGGCGTCGGTGGCGGCGGCGAGCGTGGGAAACCAGTTCAGTGGAAATTCGACGGCGCGGCCGTCGGACAGATCGAGAAACAGGTGTGCACTATCGAAATGCACATCGACGGCATCAGCGCGCATGATCGCCTCCGGCAGGGGTCCATTCAAACGATAGTCGTGCCAACCGCACGCTTCAAGCGCAAAGCACGGGGCCCGAACAGAAAGGCGCGCGCGCCGCCCGCTTACAACTCGGGCCGCGCAAGATCGCCTTCGACGATATGTTCGCCGTACACCTGCGCCGCCGCGAGCGCCTCTTCTTTGGTCGGATAGGGGCCGAGATCGGGCGCGCCGTCGAATGGAAACAGCAAGCGCCCGTCCGTCTTGCGCACCACGCGCAGCACGCCGAAAAAGCGCCGGTAGCCAGCGAGCTTCGAGCCCGCGCTGACTTCGAAATCGCTTTCGCTCTTGCCGGGCACACCAGGAATGAAACTGCTCATGATGGACTTCTTGAATGCGTGAACTGTCGTGCGAAAGGCGTCATTTTCGCACGTGCATCGTGAGCGGTTCATGTCAGGGCACGCGTGTTCAGCGGGGCGGGACGATGTCGCCGGGCCGTTCGTTGATGTACGACGCGACGTGGCGCTGCTCCAGCGCGTCGCCGAGTTTCATCCGCAGAAAACTGCTCGTCGTATAGCGCGTCACGCCTGCGTAAAACTGGTTGACAACCTTCGTGATGGTGGCCGAGTACGTGTCGATCAGTTCCGGACTGATCGAAAAGTTGTCGTAATTCACGATTGCCTGCGGTCTGATGCGCACGCCTTTGAGCCGCGACTCCACCTCGTTGCGGATCGCGTCGATCTGTTCCTGCGAATTCACCTGCAAGCCCTCGAAGTTGACGAAGAACATGTTCTTGTCGGCGTCGTAATTGAAGCGCTCGTGCAGCGGCAAACAGAGCAGCAGCGTGCGCAAGCCCATCGGCGCCGCGCGGAAGATGCGCTCGTCCATCAGCCGCGGCGGCCGCTCGATGAGCGGCGTAAAACCCATCAGCGCGACGATATCGTTCTGCACGTCGACGCCGGGCGCCACTTCCGTGAGCGCGAGGCCGCGCGGCGTCAGCTCGAACACGCAGCGCTCGGTGACGTACAGCACGGGCTGCCCGCGCTTTGCCGCATATTCGCCGCTGAACGTGCGGTGCTCGACTTCATCGACGAATTTCTGGCAAACGCCTTCGCGATTGATCTTCAGACGCCCGTCCTCGACGGCGACGTCCAGATTGCCCGCGTTGAACGTGCCGACGAACACGACGCGCTTCGCGCTCTGGCTGATGTTGATGAAGCCGCCCGCACCCGCGAGCTTCGGCCCGAATTTGCTGACGTTCAGATTGCCCTGACGGTCGGCCTGCGCGAGTCCGAGAAACGCGATGTCGAGGCCGCCGCCGTCGTAGAAATCGAACTGATACGGTTGATCGATGATGGCCTGCGTGTTGGTCGCCGCGCCGAAATTCAACCCGCCCGCCGGAATGCCGCCGATCACGCCGGGCTCCGTCGTCATCGTGAAGAGATCGATCACGCCTTCTTCGTTCGCGACGCTCGCGATGCCCTCCGGCATGCCGATACCCAGATTCACGACGCTATTGGCCATCAGCTCCATTGCCGCGCGCCGCGCGATCACCTTGCGCTCGGTCAGCTCCATCGGCGGCACGGAACTCGCCGGCACGCGCAACTCGCTCGCGAACGCGGGCGAATACGGCTCGGCGAATGTCTGCCAGTGATGCTCGGGCCGCGCGACCACGACGCAATCGACCATGATTCCCGGAATCTTCACGTCGCGCGGATTGAGCGTGTTCGTGTCGGCGAGCCGTTCGACCTGCACGATCACGACGCCGCCCGAATTGCGGGCGGCCATGGCGATGGCGAGCGCTTCGAGCGTCAGCGCTTCGCGCTCCATCGTGACGTTGCCGTTGGCGTCGGCCGTCGTGCCGCGAATGATGGCGACGTCGACGGGGAAGGTCTTGTAGAACAGATATTCGTTGCCGTCGATCTGCAGCAGCTGGACGAGTTCTTCCGCCGTCCGGCTGTTCAGCTTGCCGCCGCCGTGACGCGGATCGACGAACGTGCCGAGGCCGATCGTCGACAGATGCCCCGGCTTGCCCGCGGCGATGTCGCGGAACAGATGCGAAATGACGCCTTGCGGCAGGTTGTACGCCTCGATGCGGCCCTCGATGGCGAGTTGCTGCAGCTTCGGCACGAGCCCCCAATGTCCGCCGATCACGCGCCGCACGAGCCCTTCGTGCGCGAAATGGTTCAGCCCTTTCGACTTACCGTCGCCCTGTCCCGCCGCGTACACGAGCGTCAGGTCGAGATGCGCGTTCGACACGTCCGGCGTGCCGAGCGCGCCCGGTCCGCCCGAGGTCGCCGCGTTCGCCTCGAAGAAACGCTCTTCGAGCGCAATCGCCACCTCCTCCGCAAAGCCGACGCCGACAAAGCCGCCTGTCGCGACCGTATCGCCCGCGCGAATCAGTTCGACGGCAGCGCGCGCGCTGACCACCTTGTTGCGCGCAACCTTGCGCTCGGTGACGGGAAACGGGTATTGGAATATGGCACGCATAGGGGTCTCCGCTTTCAGGTCTCCGTTCTCAGGTCTCTTGTCCGGACGGCGCCATCGCGGGTTGCGACGCTACGGTTGCAACCCGGTTTCCGAACGGTCTTTGCGGTGCCTGAACAAACAATTTAACAAGCCGCAACGGGATCGTCAGCATTTATCGGCGGGCTTGCCGTCCGGCTCCGATTCGCCGAACCGGTGGTCGCTTAACGGCCGTCGTCCGAGGCTTGCGGTCTTGCCGCGCCTGGAAGTTTAGGTAAGCCAGGCTTTATCGCGTGAAAGCGCGATCCCATCCCAACGATGCAGAGTCTGCATGTGAATCACGCGTGCGGGATGAGCGTGTGCATGAATCTCGTTGCGCCTGCAACGACATCATCGTTTTGACCCTTGAAAACAGGTGTACTCGCTGATGTCGGCGGCTGGGTGCTCGGCAACGCGCTGCGCGAACTCGCCGCGTGGCGTCAGGCGGGGGCGACGAAGCTGGGCGTGTCGGTAAACGTGTCGGCGCGGCAACTGGGCAGCGAGCAGATCGTCGGCGAAGTGGAGCGCGCGCTCAGGCAGCACGGCACTCCGCCCTGCAAGCTCGAAATCGAGCTGACTGAAACCGCGCTGATGAAAAATCCGACGCTGGCGCAAAAGACGATCGTCGAACTCAAGCGTCTGGCCGTGCGCATCGCCATCGACGATTTCGGCACGGGCTATTCGAGTCTGATGTATCCGCCGGATTTCGAGCCGCATACGCTGAAAATCGACGGGCATTTCACGTCGAAAATCGATCGTGATCCGACCACGCAGATCATCGTCGAAGGCATCATCGGCCTCGCGCGCAAGCTGGGCATCAAGGTGATCGCGGAAGGCGTCGAGCAGGCGGCGCAGCGCCAGATGCTGCGCCAGGCGAATTGCGACTACGTGCAGGGCTACCTGCTCAGCCAGCCGCAGGTGCCCGAAGGGCTGATGAAGTAAGCGCGAGCGGCGTGCGTCAGAAGCGGTGCCGCAAGCCCGCGCCGATCAGCACCTGGTTGTGGCTCGACGACGGATCGGCCGAATTGATGACGGCCGGCGCGCCCGACGAAGCGCGCTGGTAGATCGCTTCCAGATAGGTGTCCGTGCGCTTGGAGAACTGGTAGTCGGCCTGCACGCCGCCGTTGTGCCAGTGCGAGCCCGATCCCTTCGTGTACGCGTACGAGCCCGCCAGCGCGACGCTCGGCGTCAACTGGTAGACGCCGTTGAGCTCGTAGTTCGAAAAGCCGATCGACGGCGCGCTGTCGCCCGTATCGATCACGGTCACGCCGGTGTAGGTGGAGCGCGACCAGGCGGCCGCCATCGTCAGGTCGCCGATCGCGTAGCTCACGCCGAAGCCGTACGTGTTCTGTGTCTGGACAGCGGCTTCAAAGACATCGGTCACGCTCGGCAGCACGGCGGCATCGTAGGCGCCCGTCGACGAATTGCCGCGCCCGTTCGCGTGCAGATACGCCGCGCCCGCATTCAACGCACCGTTCTGATAGCTCGCGCCGAAACTGTACGCACGGTTGTTCGCAAACTGCCCCGCCGCATTCGAGAATGCGTACATGCCGCCCAACGTCAGGCCGCCGAACGACGGACTCGCGTACTTCACCGAATTCGCCGCGAGGTAAGTGTTGTTGGCGTTGTCGTTGTCGAACGGATGAGCGAAAGCGGTACCGCCCGTGCCGCCCGTCAGCGTGAACGGCGCGAAGTAATCGTGGATCAGATCGTACTGATGGCCGAGCGTGAGCGTGCCCGCCTTGTCGCTGCCGAGACCGACGTAGTACGGATGGTCGTTGAGCATCTCGCCCGACGTGACGGAAAAGCCGCGCTCGAGCCGGAAAATCGCGCGATAACCGCCACCCAGATCTTCGATGCCCTGCAAGCCCCAGTAGCTGCCGTCGACGAGACCCGTCGTGGCCTGCCATTGCGAATGTCCGCCGACGTTGCTCAGATACGCGAGGCCCGTGTCCAGTTCGCCGTACATCGAAATGCTGCTTTGCGCCTGCGCGTTGGGCCCGAGTGCGAGAAGGATGGCGCCTGCGGCGGCCGCTACGGCTGTCTTGTTGGTTTTATTTGCGGACATGCTTGGCTTCTCGAGGTTGAGTCGTTCGATCCAGAAGGCGACTTTTTATAAGAACGACAGCCACATGCACAAGTGGTGCGCGTCAACACCGCGGCGCATCCGCTTCGTCAACCAGATTACAGATTGCAAAAAAACTGATGTTCGGTTTGCGTGCGACAGAAGTAGTCGCATCAAAACCGATGACCGCGCCGTCGTGCCCCGCGGCAGGATCGCCGCCACGCCCGTCCGGGCGAAATCTTCCGCACAGCGTAACTCCATCTCGCGCCGTCAGCGTTGTTTTCGTGCGACGCAAAAACCTCATTGAATGGAAGCCGCACCGAGGCCGAATGTGCTACGCAAATGGTCGTGCAGCGCGGCGGCGCGCGCGGCGTGGGCGGGTGTCCATTGCGGCTGGCCGTCGCAGAGATATTGAAGCTCGCGGCATTGCGCGGCGAGCGCCGCTTCCTGCGCAACCAGGAAGCCGCCCGCCGCGCCGTGCGCCCACGCGCGCAAAGCCTTCACGTCCCCGCTTTCGATGATCGACGCAAGTTTGGGCAGATCCGTCGCCAGATACGCCTTGAGCATCTGCATGAAGCGGGCTTTGTCGGCGGGATCGAGGGCGGGCGCGGTGTCGTCGGGCGGCGGCGGTTCGTGAGGGACGCGGGCCGCATCATTCGAAGCGGCGGGCGCGATGGTGTCGGTTGTGCCGGCGGTTGCGGTGTCGGTCGCGGTGTCGCTTGCGCCGGTTGCGCCGCCCGTTGCGGGGTCGTCTGCCGCGCCGGTTTCGGCCGGCCGCGCGCGCAGTCCCAGAGCCAGCAGCGCGGTTTCCACCTGCCGCAGCGACGCCGGCTTCGGCACGTAGGCGGCAAAGCCGCGCCGCCGCCATTCGTCGATCTGCTCGGCGGACGCCACCGCGCTGAACGCCAGCACGGGCAGATGCGGATGCGATTGCCGCAACGCCTCCATCAGCGCGTAACCGTCCATGATCGGCATATGGATGTCCGTCAGCACAAGGTCCGCTTCCGTCTGCCTGAGCCGCAGCAACGCTTCCCGGCCGTCGGCGGCGAGCATCGGCTCGCAGCCGAGCGCGGTCAGTTGCTCGGAGATCAGCGTCTGGTTCAGCGGATTGTCCTCGGCGACCAGCACCCGCAAGCCCTTCAGCGACGGATCGGCGGCGCGCTCGTCGGCAGCGGATGCGGCGGGCGGCGCCTCGACGGGCGGCTCGACGCCCGTCAACTGCTCGATGCACGCGAATATCGCGTCGTGGCTGAATTCCGTCACCTCGAACACGCCTACGGCGCGCGCTGCCGGACGATGCTGCCCGCTGCGCGTCAGCCAGACGATCGGCACGGCCTGGATCGCGCGCAACGCGGCAATCGTGCCGAGGTCGTATTCGCCCGTGACGATCACAAACGCAGGACGATGCACGCGCAGCCAGGCTTCCGCCGCCGCCACCGATGTCACGCTGCTGGCCATCCAGCCCGCGTAGGCCAGCATGTCGTCGAGCACGGTGGCCGAGCCGGCCTCCTGACAGAGCACGAGCGCGCTGCCGCGCGGCTCGCGCGACGAATCGGGAGCCCCCGCCGCGAGCGCTTCGGCGGCCGGTTCGAGGGGAATCGACACGGTGAACGCGCTGCCGAGGCCCGGCACGCTCTCGACGCCGATCTTGCCGCCCATCAGCTCGCACAGCCGCGCGCAGATCGACAGGCCGAGCCCCGTGCCGCCGTACCGGCTCGACGACGTCGGTTCCGCCTGCACGAACGGATTGAAGATTCGCGCGACGAGCGCCGAATCCATGCCGATACCCGAGTCGATCACGCGGCACATCAGCACCGGCCGGTCGTGCACATCGGGCTCGACATGCGCCGACAACGTGATCTTGCCGCTCGACGTGAACTTGAACGCGTTCGACAGCAGGTTGTTGACGATCTGCACGACCCGCGCGCGATCGCCGCGCAGCGGGCGATACAGCGTCGGCGACAGATGCGCGTAAAAGCGCAGCGGCCGCCCCGCCGTCAGCGGCGCGTACGACAGCGCCAGGTTTTCGAGGTCTTCGACGGGCCTGAAGGTTTCCGGCAACAGCTTCATCTTGCCCGCGCCGATCTTCGAAAAATCGAGGATGTCGTTGACGATGTGGCGCAGCCCGTCCGCTGCCGCGCCCACCGCGCGCAGCCGCTGCTGGTGTGCGTCGAGGCCGGGCGTCATCGACAGCAGTTCGAGATTGCCGAGCAGCGCGTTCAGCGGCGTGCGGATCTCGTGGCTCATCGCGGCGAAGAAGCTGGTCTGCGCGTTCATCATCGCTTCCGTTTCGCGCTGCGCCGCGCGAATCTGCTGGCCGAGCGCGTGCCGCACGGTCACGTCGAGCAGCGCGCAGAACAGCACGTCCTCGCCCTGATAGCGCGCGGCGCCGTAGCTGATCTGCAGGTATTGCGTGTCGGGCTTGTCCGCGTCGGCGGGCTCGACGGGCAGCGCGGTGACGATGAATTCGGCGAACTTGCCGAGGCGCGTGGCGCCCGCTTCGTGCGCGTTGCGCTCCTTGAAGGCGGCCGCGATGTGCGCGGGCAGCGCCGCCGGCGCATCGGCGACGTGCAGCAGTTCGCGCGCGAGCTGGTTCGACGTCAGGATATGGAAGTCGCGCTGCCGCACGATGCACAGTCCGACGGGCGTCGCGGCAACCAGAATGTGATTGATCGTTTCGCTTTCGAGCGCGCGCATCGCCTCCTCGTTGGAGCGGCGCAGCAGCTTCAGCCCCCAGAACTTCGCGGTGACGATCACGGCGAGCGCCGCCAGCAGCGCCACGCCGACAATCGCGCCGAGCTGCCAGCGCAGCGCGCCGATCACGTCGCCCCACGACAGATGGCAGATCAGCGACGACGTATTGCTCACGGGCACGGTGAACACGACGCCGTCAGCCGAGTAGCGCGGCGTGTCGGACGGAAGGCTGGCGGCGCGCAGCATCAGTTCGCGTGAGGTGTCGGCGTCGACGGGCGGCTGCGTCTTGATGACGCCGCGGCTGCCGGCCAGCACCAGCGTCCCTTCGTGCGGCGTGCGCGCGGGCACGTTGAAGAACTGATCGAGCGGCTCGACGATGGCGATCAGCGCGACAGGCGTCTCGCCCGCGTAGTACGCGGTGACGGCGATCATGGCGGGCGCGCCGAGCAGCGGATCGCGGTATGGTCCCGCCAGCACGTAGGCTCCCTTCGCCGGCGCGCGCGCGCCCGTGTGCGCGAGCACGCTGCGCTCGAGCGAATCGCGCAGCGTGCCGATCAGTGCGGGCGCGAGCGGCGGCGCGTGCGGGTCCGTCGCAGGCGAGAGCCCCGGCATCAGCGCCGCATAGTCTTCCGTCAGTCCGACGATCTCCGCCCGGTACGACACGTCGAACGCGACGCGTGTGGTGAGCGTCGACGTCGCGGCGGAAGCCAGCCGCCACAGATTCGCGTTCACGCTCTCGCCCCAGCGCGCGCGAGTCGCGTCCGACACCAGCAGGTCGTAGCTGGCGTTCGCTGCCGATCCGACGGCCACGCCCGTCTGGCGCACCGCGTCCTCGATGTCCGCGGGCACGCGCTGGACTTCGTCCGTGTTGGCGTAGTAGGCGACCGTCAGCGCCGCGCGGCGCAGAAACGACTCTCCACGATGGATCGACACCGAGAAATTCGCCGCATCCTGCGCGCGGATGCTGCGCATGTAGTCGACGTATTTGCCGATCGCGAGCACCGACAGCAACGACGCCGACACCACGAGAATGACGAGCACCACCGCGATGGTCGCCAGATAGAGACGACGCTGCCGCCGCGCGTAGCGTGACAGCGTCGCGAAGCCTTCAGCCAGCGATTCCTGCGTGCGATCGAGTAGGTTTTGCATACAGTCGCGCCTCGTGGGTTCGCAGGCCGCATCGAAGGCGGGTCGGTGCGCGCCGTTGACGGGCTGCTTCGTGAACCGGTCGGTCTGCGGGACGTTCGCGCGAGGCGTGGCCGCACGCAATGCGCAGGCAAAGCCCCGATGAAAACGAGTCTAGGTGGTTTGCCGCGCCGGGCAATCCGTCTAAACATTGATTGCGCCCCGGCGCGCAGCCTGACGGGCCGGGCCGCCAACGACGCGCCGCGCAACTCTGTGTTATCGGCGCGCCTCGCGCTTACCTGAGTCAAATACCAGGAAAACCCTAAAGCCTCAAGGGTCTCGGCCGATAAAGTTGACAGAACCATTCGGATGCCCGGCATCCGGCAGTCCAACGAACGTCAGAAGGTCATGCGCAATAATCAGCCTGTTTCCCAGAACGAGTACGACTACCCGTCGTCGCAGATGCTCGTATCCGCGACCGACCTCAAAGGCAAGATCCAGTACTGCAACCCCGCCTTCATCGCCGTGTCGGGGTACTCGCGCGACGAACTGATCGGCCAGCCGCACAACCTGATCCGCCATCCCGACATGCCCGCCGAAGCGTTCGCCGATCTGTGGACGACGATCCGCGCCGGCCGCCCATGGACAGCGCTCGTCAAGAACCGGCGCAAGAACGGAGACCACTACTGGGTGCGCGCGAGCGTCACGCCCGTCGTCGAGAACGGCGTGCCCGTCGGCTACCTGAGCGTGCGCACCAAGCCGCAGCGAGACGAAGTGCGCGAAGCGGACGCGCTGTACGCGAAGATACGCGCGGGCGCGGCGCGCGGCGTGCGCCTGCGGCAAGGCGTCGTGGTGCGCACGGGCGTGGCGGGCCGGCTGCAGGCGCTGATGCATCTGCCCGTGGCGCTGCGCGCCACCATCGGCTACATGGTCGCGCCCGTCGCGCTGCTCGCGGCGGGCCTCGCGGCCTGGAGCGGCACGCCGCCGCTGCCGTTCTGGATCGCCTTCGGCGTGACGGCGGCGGCGGGCGCCGGCTCGGCGCTGCTGTTGTCGCGCCATCTCGGCCAGCCCGTCGGCGCGATGGCGTCGTTCGCCACGCGCATGGCTGCGGGCGACCTGACGGTCGATCTGACAATCGAGCGCCGCGACGATCTCGGCGACGTGCTCGATGCGCTCAACCAGCTGAAAGCGAATCTCACCGCGATCGTCTTCGACGTGCGCGCGCAGATCGGCGGCATGCTCGACGCCGCGCACGAAATCTCGACGGGCAATCTGGATCTCGCGCGCCGCACCGAAATGCAGGCGGCGTCGCTGGAAGAAACGGCGGCGACGATGGAGCAGCTGACCACCACCGTGCAGGCAAACGCCGACGCCACCGTGCGCGCGCTCGATCTCGCCAAGGACGCGCAGGCGGCCGCCGCGCTCGGCGGCACGGTCGCGCAGCAGGTCGAGCAGACGATGGCGGGCATCACGCAGGCTTCGCGGCGCATTTCGGACATCACGGGCGTGATCGACGGCATCGCGTTCCAGACCAACATTCTTGCCCTCAATGCCGCCGTCGAGGCGGCGCGCGCGGGCGAGGCGGGCCGCTCGTTCGCGGTCGTCGCGGGCGAGGTGCGCATGCTCGCGCAGCGGTGCGCGGCTTCGGCGAAGGAAATCAAGCAGGTGGTCGACACGACGGTGAACGAGGTCGCGCAAGGCACCGAGCTCGTCGCGCGCACGACGGCGCAGATGGCCGTCATTGGTGAGGCGGTGACGCGCGTGTCGTCGCTGATCGTCGAGGTGGCCAACGCCAGCAGCGAACAGGCCGACGGCATCAGCCAGGTCAATCAGGCCGTGTCGCACCTGGACAGCGCGACGCAGCAGAACGCCGCGCTGGTCGAGCAGGCCGCCGCGACGGCGCAGCGTCTGGCCGAACAGGCCGACGTGCTCGACGAAGCCGTGCGCCTGTTCACGGTGGCGGGCGCGCCCACCACGCGCGGCGCGACCAGCAAGCCGACGCCCGTTCGTGCCGCGCGCATGGCCGTCGAAGAGGATGCATTGATCTGACAGATCATCGTTAGCCCCATCTCGACAACGCGCAATTGGCCAATAAAGATACTTCCGTCAGCGCCCAGGTTTGTGTGCGGGCCGGCTGACCCGAGTAACAACGGCGTTTAAGCAGCCCGTCCCAACCGGACGGGCTATTTTTTATCTGCGCGCCGCGTTTGCGCCCGCGCCCGCGTGACGCGCTTCACGCCTGCGTCAACCGACGGCCAGCAGTTCCAGTTGCCGTGGCGCCTTCGACATCGGCCGCTCGAGTTCCAGCAGCGCTCTCTTCCGATGCAAACCGCCCGCGTAGCCCGTCAGGTCGCCCGCGCTGGAAATCACGCGGTGACACGGCACGACGATCGACAGCGGATTGCGCCCGTTGGCCGCGCCGACCGCGCGCGACGCCGACAGCGGCATGCCGAGGCGTTGCGCGATGCCGCCATAGCTGGCCGTTTCACCGTACGGAATCTGCACCAGTTGTTCCCAGACGTCGCGCTGGAACGGGCTGCCCAGCATCCGCAGCCGCAGCGTGAACTGCTGGCGCTCGCCCGCGAAATATTCCACGAGCTGTTCGCGCGCGGCGAGCAGCACGTGCGCGGAACTGTCGGCGGCGAGCGCGCCGTCGGCGGCGGGAAAATACTTCTGGCCGACGAAGTACACGCCCGTCAGCGCGTCGTCTTCCGCGCGCAGCAGAATGTCGCCGAGCGGGCTCGGCATCGACATGCATTGCTTCATGAGACCCTCCTGCTGATCCGATGAACCACTTTAGCGCACGGCGCGGCGCGACGGCCTCCCGCTTCTTGCGGTCATTGCGGTCATTGCCGTCATCTTTCTGGTTGCAAACACACGCACGCGTCATGGTCGTGACAGCCGTTCGACGCGGGGCGCGCATATGCATCGGATGCGTGCATGGCGCCCTTCGACGGTGCCCGAAAAACGCGCCGCCAGCCCTCGGAAAAGCCGGCACGCGCCGCCCGAAGCCGCACCAGGCCTGCGTTTGCGCTCAGCGCCGCGTCCCGTCGAGGCACTGCGCGCGCCGCGTTCGCATAATCGGACGAGTGTGAGCGACACGCGACAGACGCCGTATGCGCACTGCCCTTACAATGCCTGTTCGGCAACGTTGTTCAATCACGCAAGAGGGAATTTTCGATGCGCACCACCGGGTCTTCCGGGGCAATGGCCCTGCTCACCGAGCACGACGACGAAACGGGGCGCGAGTTGCGCTCGCTGCGCCTCGAATCGACTGAAGACGGGAAAGGCATACTTCTGATCGAAGTCGATGAGCGCAAGCCGGGCATCCACCGCGAAGTGCGTTATGAAATCACACCGGCGGAACTGATTGCAGCCATTCGCGCGCACGGCGCCGAACTGCCGGGCGAGCAGCACAATCACCGCCAATAACGCACAGCAGTCGACAGTCGCATCGCCACAGGCGCGCGGCGCAGATTCAACGGAGCGCCGCGACGCTTGTTTTTGCCGCAATCATCGCCATATTGCGAGTCTGGTCGAACGTCGCATGACGCTCGCCCGCCGCGCCGACATCTTCCCGTCGAAGATCGAGGCGGCACGCGGTTTTCCCGCTTTTTGGCAGTATCCCCGACGCGCAACGCACCTCTCTTGCACGCGTTGAAAATGCGTCCATAATCTTTTAGTCCACTCTTGTCGTCTTCGGGGCCGAAACGGTCGCCAAAGTAAGCCGATGCTACATGATCTCGTCGAGCAGTACGGGCCTGCCATTGTTTTTGTCAACGTGCTGGCCGCGTCGATCGGGCTGCCCGTGCCCGCCATGCCTTGCCTCGTGCTGTTCGGCGCGATGGCCGCGATGCATCCCGGGTCGGTCGGCGCGCAGGTGCTGCCCGTGCTCGTGCTCGCCGTGTTCGCCACGCTGATCGGCGACAGCGCATGGTTCGCGGCCGGCCGCATCTACGGCGGCAACACGCTCAAGACGTTGTGCAAGCTGTCGCTGTCGCGCGACACCTGCGTGAAAAAGACGGAGCGCTTCTTCGGCCGCTGGGGCGTGCGCGTGCTGGCTGTCGCGAAGTTCGTGCCGGGCCTGTCGATCGTGTCCATTCCGATGGCGGGCGCCATGGGCACGCCGTACCGCACGTTCCTCGCCTACGACAGCATCGGCGCAACGCTTTGGTCGGGGCTCGGTCTCGTGCTCGGCGTGGTGTTCGCGCAGCAGATCGACATGCTGTTCGCGGGCGCGAGCCGTCTCGGCAAGATGACGGCTGTGATCGTCGTGGTGCTGCTCGCCATTTACTGCGCGTACCGCTGGTATCGGCGCCGTCAGCTGATCAAGAAGCTCGCCACCGCGCGCATGGATGTCGACGAGCTGTACAACCTGATGCTCGACAAGCGTTCGCCCGTCCTGTTCGACATCCGCTCGCAGGAAAAGCGCGCGCTCGATCCGTTCGTGATTCCCGGCTCGGTGTTCGCGGATGAGCGCCAGCTCGACGAAATCGTCGCGAAGTATCCGCACGACCAGAAGCTCGTGATCTATTGCTCGTGCCCGAACGAGGTGTCGGCGGCATGGATGGCGAAGCAACTGACGCAAGCCGGTTTCCGGGACGTGGTGCCGCTGCGCGGCGGGCTCGATGCATGGCGCGACGCCGGCCGCCAGCTCGAGCCGCTCGCCGAAGAAATCGAACCGCCGCTGGACCTCGGCATCACGCCAAAGACTGTCTGAACGGGATTGCGCTGCGGCCGCAGCGGTCCGCAGCAAAGCTAGGAGCGCACGTATGGGTGTAACGCGAGAGGGTGAAGACGCGCAGCGCGCCGCTGTCAACGAGGCGCCGTTCTCGACGCTGTCGACGCGCCGTCATCAGATGTTTCCCGAACTTCAAGCGGAAGAAATCAAGCGCATCTGCAAGTTTGGCGAACGCCGCCACTTTGAGCCGGGCGAGCTGTTGTGCCGCACGGGCAGCACGGGGCCAGGGATGTTCGTGCTGCTGTCGGGGTCGGTCAAGGTCTATCAGCGCGACGGCCTCGGGCGCGAACTGCTCGTCAACGTACATCACAAAGGCTCGTTTCTCGCCGAAGTCGGTCAGTTGTCCGGCAAGCCGGCGCTCGTCGACGGCCTGGCGCTCGAACCCGTCGAGGCCTTGCTGATCGAACCCGAACGGCTGCGCGCGCTGATCGTCGCGGAAGCCGAACTCGGCGAGCGCATCATGCGCGCGCTGATCCTGCGTCGCGTCGGGCTGATCGAGCGCGGCGCGGGCGGGCCGATCATCGTCGGCAAGAGCAACGACCGGCGGCTGGTGTCGCTGCAAGGTTTCCTGTCGCGCAACGGCCATCCTCACACGGTGCTCGACGAACGCGACGAAGACGGACTGCGCGTGATCGAGCAGTTCGCAGCCGGTCCCGAAGACATGCCGCTCGTGATCTGCCCGGACGGCTCCGTGCTGCGCCATCCGAGCGACCCCGAACTGGCGACGTGTCTCGGCATGATCCCCGACCTCGATTCGGAGCACGTGTACGACGTGGCCATCGTCGGTGCGGGTCCGGCGGGCCTCGCCACTGCCGTGTATGCGGCGTCGGAAGGTCTGTCCGTGATCGTGCTGGACAGCCGCGCGCCGGGCGGCCAGGCGGGCGCCAGCTCGCGCATAGAAAACTATCTCGGCTTCCCGACGGGCATTTCCGGTCAGGCGCTCGCGGGCCGCGCGTTCGTGCAGGCGCAGAAGTTCGGCGCGCATGTCGCGATTCCCGTGAAGGTCAAGCATCTGCATTGCGAGGAGCGTCCGTACCGGCTCGAACTGCAGTGCCAGGGCAGCATCCGCGCGCAGTCGGTGGTGATCGCGAGCGGCGCGGTGTATCGCCGGCCGGAGATCGACGGGCTCGACCGCTTCGACGGACGCGGCATCTACTACTGGGCGTCGCCCGTCGAGGCGAAGCTGTGCAAGCGCGAGGAGATCGTGCTGGTCGGCGGCGGCAATTCGGCTGGCCAAGGCATCGTCTATCTCGCTTCGCACGCGAAGCACATCCACGTGCTGATCCGCCGCAGCGGCTTCGAGGCAACGATGTCGCGCTATCTGATCGACCGGATTGCGTCGCTGCCGAATGTCACCGTTTATCCGGGCACGGAGATCGGCTGGCTCGAAGGCACGGAAGGCGGCCTCGCGCAGGTCGGGCTGAAAAGTCCTTGCGCCGACGGACGCGATCGCTTCGAC
>BBSL01000284.1 GCA_001319865.1 Burkholderia sp. E7m39
TTCACGGGCGCCGATCCGAACACCGACTGGCTGCGCAGTTGCGGCGTACAACTGGATAAAAAGGGCTTCGTCATCACGGGTGCCAATTCGGCGTGCGATCTGAATACGTCCGTCGAAGGCGTGTACGCAATCGGCGATGCGCGCGCGGGATCGACGAAGCGCGTTGCGGCCGCCGTCGGCGAAGGCGCGCAGGTCGTCGCGCAAATCCATCAGATGCTCGCGCAACTCGCGGGCGAAACGACAGTCGCGCTCGGCGCCTGATTCTTCGTTCCTGCACCGGCCTGCGCTTGCGTTGCGCGGGCCGGTCGCTCCCGGATCGCTCAAACACTCCCTGCATCATCAGCGTGCTTACTGGTTGTTACACAAGCGACGGTCTGCTTGCACCTGTGATCCTTTCCATTTCGTAATATCAAGTCAGCAACTCGTCAGACTGACGGCTCGCCGTTCGGCGCGTCATCGGCGGACGGGGCTCGACAGCTCGCAAGGGCACGATCAACCAGGACAGGAGAACAGCATGACCAAACGTGCGATGGTATCGGCAGCCTTCGGACTGGCCATCGCGTGCGCTTCGACGGCGGCGTCGGCGCACGTCGGCGTCGGTGTGTATCTGGGCGCGCCCGCTCCCGTCTACGCGGCGCCGCCTGTCGTGTACGCGCCGCCGCCCGTCGTCTATGTGCCGCCGCCGCCCGTCTACTACGGCTACGGCGGTTACCGGCGCGACTATTGGGGCGGCGGACCGCGCTGGCACGATCACGGCCGGCATCGCGGCTGGGAAGGGCGTCATCACGGACGCTGGTAGCGCGGCCCGCTTCGTGGCGGCAGACCCGAGCGCGCCACGTGCATTCTGACAGTGCGATCGTTCGGGCCACGCTACAGTAGCGACAGTCCGGCATGGCGCGAAGCCATGCCGTTTGTCCTGCCAGGGCGCGCCCACCGTCTGCTGCACCGCGCCGCCGCCCCGACCGCTACGACGTCATCCGCGTGATCACACTGCCGATATCCGCCGCCCGCACCCTGCACCTGGCCGCCCAAGGCCTGCTCACCCCGCCGCGCCGCAAGGCGACCAAAGCCGATGTGCTCGACGCCATCCGGCAAATGGCGCAACTGCAGATTGACACGATTCACGTCGTCGCGCGCAGTCCTTATCTCGTGCTGTTCAGCCGGATCGGCGCGTATCAGCCGCAATGGCTCGATGAACATCTCGCCGAAGGCAAGCTGTTCGAATACTGGTCGCACGAAGCCTGCTTTCTGCCCGTCGAGGATTACGGCCTGATGCGCCACCGGATGCTCGATCCGTCCGACATGGGCTGGAAATACGCCGCCGACTGGCACGCGCAATACCGCGCTGACATCGACAGTCTGCTCGCGCATATCCACGCGACGGGGCCCGTGCGCTCGGCGGACTTTGCGCGCGAAGCGGGCAAGGGCAACGGCTGGTGGGACTGGAAGCCGGAGAAGCGGCATCTCGAAGTGCTTTTCGCGATCGGCGAGCTGATGGTCGCCGAGCGGCGCAATTTCCAGCGCGTCTACGACGTGACGGCGCGCGTGCTGCCGCACTGGAGCGACGCGCGCGACCTTCAACCCGCCGAGGCCATCGCGACGGAACTGCTGCGGCGCAGTTGCCGCGCGCTGGGCGTCGTGCGCGCGGATTGGGTCGCCGATTATTACCGCATGCCGCGCCGCCCCTACACGGAAGCGCTCCAGCAACTCGCGGACAAAGGCGAGCTGATGCCCGTGCGCGTCGAAGGCTGGAAGCAGGCGACTTTCGTGCATCGCGATGTCGCGCCGATGATCGACGCGGCGTCGAAGGGGCAACTGTCGTCGACGGTGACGACGGTGCTGTCGCCGTTCGATCCTGTCGTCTGGGATCGCAAGCGGGCGGCGGCGCTGTTCGACTTCGACTACGTGATCGAATGCTACGTGCCCGCCGCGAAGCGCAAGTACGGCTACTACGTGCTGCCGATCCTCAATCGCGGCAAGCTGATCGGGCGTGTCGACGCAAAAGCGCATCGCGCGAGCGGCATATTCGAGTTGAAGTCGCTGCATCTGGAGCCTGGCGTGCGCGTAAGCGGCCGGCTGACGTCGGATTTGCGCCGCGCGCTGCAGCGTTGCGCCGACTGGCACGGCACGCCGCAGTTGCAGATCACGTCCGCGCCCGATGGACTCGCCGACGCGCTCGTCGCCGCAGACGACTAACCGCGCCCGTCCGACGCGTCGGGGCTGTCAGTGCAGCGCGGCCCACGCAAGCGATAGCGAGAACATGCCGAGCACGATCGACGCCGCGCGCTGCATCTTCACGGGGTCGAGCCATCTGAGCTTGCCGCTGCCGAGCGCCGCGCCGAACGAGATCCACGCCAACGCGATCGGCACGAGCAGGCACGCGAACAGCGACATCGCGAACGCGTAGGCCGCAACCTGCTCGAATGCCGCCGACGGAAAGATCGTGCCCGCGAACAGCAGGGCCTTAGGATTGAGCAGCGTCGCGACGAACAGCGCGCGCGGCCCGCTCGTCCGTTGTGCCGAGCCGGGAAGCGCCACGGCCGCGCGCCACATATCGACGGCGAGATACGCAATGTACAGACCGCTCGCGATGCGCAGCGCCGTCGGCAGCCACGGCAGCGTGTGCGCGGCCTGCGCGAGAAAGCGTCCCCACGCGGAAATCGACACCAGATAACCCGCCAGTTCGGCGCCGATCAGCGGCATCGAGCGGCGCGCGCCCTGACGCAAGCCGGCCGCCGCCAGCAGCGTGTTGGTGGGACCGGGCGTGATCAGAACGACGATGATGCCGAGCGCGAGCAGCGCGGCGGCAGGAGCAGGGAGCATCGGAAAAGACGGGCGGATCTGAACGAGCGCCCTTTGTATCACAGTCGCGCGACAGCGCCGAATTGTGTGAAATGACCGCCGCGCGCGGCGCTTGCCGGGGGCGCCGACGCGCGTGGCGTTCAGCGATCGAGCTTGACGCGCAATTCGCGCGCCGTTTCGAGCAGACCTTCGTAGCCGGAACGCGCGTGCTCCGGCAAGTCGGGATCACCGACCAGCGCGCCGAGCGTTTCGATCAGGCTGTACAGGATGCCGCGCGCCGCGCTGACGGCGATATTGCCCGTCGACACCATCTCGTGCACATGCGAGACGGCAGCGTCGAGATGTTCGAGGTCCGGCTGTTCGCCGGTTTCCTGCTTGTGCGGATCGGGCGTCATGATGGGATATCGCTCCTGTTCGGGCTCGAACGAAAGGGATGGTGCGGTCATATATATACCGATCGCGTGCAGCCGTCCATTCGCACAGACCGCACGCGTGGGGCCGTTGATGATTCGACCGCTGGCGATCGCGACGAGTTCAGGCGGCGCTCAGGGCGTCCAGCGATACATCAGAATCTTCGCGCGCGCATCGTCTTCGAGCAGCACGACATACTCGCCGTTATCGCGCCGCACCGCGCTGATACCCAGATACACGTCGACCCAGCCCGTCGTATTGCCGACGGCGGCGCCCGGCGTCATGTAGCCCACCAGCTGGCCGGAGCGCGCGTCGTAGACGTCGACTTTAGGCGTGTACAGTTCGGCCACGAAAATATAGTCGCCCGCCACCGCCACGCCGACGGGCGTCACCGGCGGGTTGCTTGCCGTGTTCCACGGCAGCGCGATCGTATAGACGGGCGTCGGCGACGAGTTCCAGTTGTCGTATCGCACGAGGACGCGGCCCGCTTCCTTCCAGTGCGCCGCATCCCACGGCAGGCTGCCCGTGTAGCCGGACACGTACATCGTGTCCGTCTCGGCGATATAGACGATGCGCGCGATGCGGCTGAACGGCGCGGGCATCGCGAACGTCTTCGCGCCCGCATACGAGTAGATGGGGTTGCCTGCGCGGTCGAAGCCCTGCAGCGGCATCTCGCGGATGCCGCTCGCGGGCGTCGCGAGCCACACGTTGCCCAACGTGTCGACCCACCAGAAGCCGTTGCCGACCGTGCTGCCCGTCGACGGATTGCCCGTGATCTCGTTGGCGTCGACGTGACCGTCGCCGTTCGCGTCGCGCCACATCCATTCGCCGTATGCCGGCTGGCCGCCCGGCCAGTTGCCCGGCAACGGGTTCTGCGCGAACAGGCCCGACGGGATGGCCACTTCGCCATGCGCGGCGTCGAAGCGGTAGACGTTCAGGTAGTGCGCGCCGGGGTCGAGCGTGTAGAGATAGGGCCGTCCGTCGATCCGCCGCATCATCGGCTCGCCGCGCACGCCGCGCGGCTGGTGGAACGCGGGATCGTCGGGGAAATCGAAGCGGTCGAGCGTGAAGCCCGCGTACTTCCATTCGCGGCCGGGCGGCTGCGAGTAGTCCATCGTGAAGCGCTTCGAACCGGTATAGACGATATCCGGCGTGGCGGGATCGAAGGCCGCGCCGTCGACGAATGTCAGTCCTTGCAGCCGCCAGTTGAAGCGCGTCGCGTAGGCGTAGCTTTCGAGCACAGCGCCCTGCCCGACCGTCGATGAGCCGAGCGGACGCGGCCCTTCGCCGTTCTGCGCCACATAGAAGTTGCCCGCCCGGTCGAAGCCGATGCCCGTGATGCCGTTCAGGCGCCAGTTGCCGGGCGCGCCTTTGCGTTCGTGGAAAATGCCGTATCGCGTGCCGAGCGCGCCCGTTTGCTTCGTCGCGCCGCTCGCCGTCTTGTCGTAGACGAGCACCTGCTGTTTCGGGCCGTTGTCGGCGACGAAAATCTGTCCAGAAGGCGACACGGCGATATCCGCGGCCAGGGTGCCCGCAGGCAGCGCAAGCGTGCCCGCGAGCGGCGCGCCCGCCGGCGAGTAATGAAGCACGCTCGCGCCGGCCGTGCCGAACCCGCTGATTACCCAGACCGAGCCATCCGTATCGATCGCGATGCGGCCCGGCGCCGCGACACTCCAGGAACGCAGACGCCGCATCGTGTTCGCATCGAACACGACGATCTGGTTGCCGGATGTGTCCGACGCGAACAGTTCGCTGTCTGTCGCCGCGAGCCCGCGAATGCCTGCATCCGTGCCCGTCGCGACGGCATTCACGCGCAGAAAGCTGTTCTTCGTCGCGTTGGCACTGTTGCCGATGCCGCTGTCGAACGGCGCGCCGACGGCGATGTTGGCGACCGTGCGCCGCGTGATGCCGAACCACGTCTGTCCCGCGGGCGGGTAGTCCGCGCCGACCAGCCGGTTGTTCTGATTGCCGATCGACATCGCCGCGTAAAGGTACGCGTGGTTGGATGCAATCGCGTCGCCGCCCGCCGCGCCCCAGCCATGCGTCGCGCCGGCGACGGCAATCTTGTCGCCATTTTTATAGGCACCGATTTCACTGCCGCTTTCATCCCAAGGCGAATTGGTGAATGCGGTTCCATCAGGGGCGACGTTAATTGCCTGAATGTCCTGTTGCATCCATTTACCATCGCCGAATCCGAAGCTATTGCCTATCCAGGACGTGGTGTAGGTCAATTGCCGCTGGGCGGCAGCATCGACGGACATCAGGCTGCCGAGCGCCAGCAGCGCGGCGGCGACGCAGGTTGAGGCTTTCACGGTCGTGTCCTTGCGAGAAGCAAAACAGTGGCAAATGCAGACCCATTTCTCGAATGCGCTTGAGCGGCAGCATTTGCCATTCCGTGCGATGGATGACTCAATTCGCATGGAACATGATTTAACTATTTCTTATCTTCTCAAATCGGCGTACGACCGCCTCCTTTAAATAAATCGAATGGCGATTTTTTATGCTTTTATTCGTATTGAATGGGCATCAGCTTTGACGTTCGCGGTGGAAATCAGGCGGCGCACGCGCGTCGCGCGAACAGCCGCCGCGTCAGGCCGAACGCGACCAGATTGCCCGCCACCACCAGCACGAGACCCGCCACGGCGAGCGCCGACCAGCGGTATCCCTCGAACACGGTCGACACGGCCAGCGCGACGAAGGGAAACAGCACCGTGCAATAGGCGGCCCGCTCGGGCCCGATGCGCCCGACCAGCATCAGGTAGGCCGTGAAGCCGATCACCGAGCCGGGCACGGCGAGATAGACGAGCGCGCCCAGATAGCGCGCGTCCGTGTCGAGCGCGAAAGGCAAGCCCGCCGCCAGGCTGCCGAGCGTCAGCACGCTCGCGCCGATCAGCATCGCCCAGCTATTCGTGACGATGGGATGCAGCCCCATCGATTGCATGCGGCTCGACAGCAGATTGCCCGCCGAGAAGCACATCGTTCCCGCGAACGCGACGGCGAGTCCGATCCACTCGGCCTGATCGCCGAGATGCCCCGCCATTTGCTGCAACGACAGGCACGCTATGCCCGCCAGCCCGAGAATCGCGCCGACGATGGCCGTCGGCTGCAACGGACGGCCCATGAAAAGCCGGCCGTTGAGCGAATTGAGCAGCGGCGCCGTCGAGAACACGACGGCCACGAGGCCGCTCGGCACGACGCTTTCGGCGTAGTAGAAGCACAGGAAGTTCACGCAGAAGAGCGCCAGCCCCTGCGCGGCGAGAAAACGCCACGCGGCGCGCGGCGGCCATACCGGCCGTCGCATGATTTTCAGCAACGCGAACAGCACGATGGCAGCCAGCCAGAAGCGGCACGCAATCGAAACGGGCGCCGGCACGACGCCGAGTTGCCACTTGATCGCGATCCAGGTCGTGCCCCAGATCAGCACGGTCACGACATACAAAAGCAGATTCATGATTTGAGCGCCAGACAAGACATTGGCGCCGACTATGCGCCTGCGCACGTCCGTTCGATTGTCCAGAATTGCGCACTTTTGGCCGACCGCCCGACGCCTGGTGCAAGCTCGCCGTATACTTCCGGCAACCGTATCGTCTCTCGCGCCGCTCCCGTGAACACACCGTCTATCGTCTCGACCGATCCCGCCGCTCCGCCATTCGGCCTGCACTCGGTCTGCCAGACGCTGAGCCAGGCGAACGCGACGCTCGACCGCTTTGCATGGCTGGGCGATCAGCTCGCCGTCGCCATCTGGACGCGCGAAACGGAAGAAGCCGAGACGATCTACGAGCAGCCGGGCCATCACACGCTGTCGTGCTATCTGGACGGAGGCTACCGCACCGAGCGACAGAAACTGCCGGGGCGCTACGGCGCGCCGAGCCGCCTGTGCGCGCTGCCCGGCGATCACGAGTCGCGCTGGTGGGTGCGCGGGCACATGCATTTCATGCATCTGTATTTCCTGCCCGAACACTTCACGCAACGCGCGATCCGCGAACTGGACCGCGAGCCGCGTGAACTGACGCTCGCCGACCGCACCTATTTCGAGGACGAGCAGATCGCGGCGCTCTGCCAGTCGCTCGCGAACGACGGGTGGGACGACGCCGACGGCCTGCTGCGCGCGAACGAAACCGCGCATGAGGTGTTGAGCCTGCTGTTGCGCTCGCAGGGCGTGAACCGCACGGGCGCCGTGCTCAAAGGCGGGCTCGCGGTCGCCACGCGGCGCCGGTTGCGCGACTACATCGACGCGAATCTCACGCAGCCGTTGACGCTCGGCGAGCTGGCGCGCGTGGCGAATCTGTCCGAATTCCATCTCGCGCGGATGTTCCGTGCGTCATTCGGCCTGCCGCCGCACGCGTGGATCGCGCAGCAACGGCTCGAACGCGCGCGTGGTCTGCTGCGCACCACTTCGCTTCCGCTCGCCGACATCGCCACGCAAAGCGGCTACGCGAACGCGAGTCACTTCAGTCATCGCTTCCGGCAAGGCGCGGGGGTGTCGCCTGCCGTCTATCGCCAGGTGTTGCGCGGCGGCTGACACGCCGCGTCGTGCAGCGCGCCGCCGTCAAGGCGTACCTCCCCGTTTCGCGTGCTTTGGCGCGGTGCGTTCGCGCGCGTTTTAGCTCCGTTTGTCTATTTGAGACAAATAAGTCTATACTCGGTTTCGCGCTTTCACTCAAGGAACAACTCATGCAAATCAGGGAATTCGGAGTAGAACGCTGGATGGATCTCTACGAGAACCGTTGCGAGCTGAATCTTGCGGAAACGTGTGTCGAATCGCTGACGGTCGGTGAGTTGCTGAAAATCGCGGGCAAGGAAGACGCGCTGCTCGGCGAGATTGTGCCGATGAAGCTGACGTATGGATCGATCGACGGCACTGAGCGTTTGCGCCACAATGTCGCGTCGCTGTATGACAGGCAGGACGTGCCCAATGTGCTGATCACGCACGGCGCGATCAGCGCGAACGCGCTCGTCTACGAGACGCTCGTCGAGCCCGGCGATCACGTGATTTCCGTTTTGCCCACGTACCAGCAGCACTATTCGATTCCTGAGAGTTATGGCGCGAAAGTCGGCATTCTGCGGCTGCGCGAAGAAAACGCCTTTCTGCCCGATCTCGACGAACTCCGGCGCATGGTCACGCCATCGACGCGCGTGATCGCGATCAACAACCCGAACAATCCGACGGGCTCGCTGATGGACCGTGCGTTTCTCGAACAGATCGTGCAGATTGCGCGCTCGTGCGGCGCGTACGTGTTGTGCGACGAGGTGTATCGCGGCACCGACCAGGAAGGCGATGGATTTACGGCATCGATAGCCGACATCTACGAAAAGGGCATCAGCACGGGCAGCATGTCGAAGACGTGGTCGCTCGCGGGCTTGCGCGTGGGCTGGATCGTCGCGCCCGTCGAATTGCTCGAGCGCGTGCGCACGCATCGCGACTACAACACGATCAGCGTCGGCATGCTAAACGATCTGCTTGCCGCAATCGCGCTGGAGAACCGTCACGCGATTCTCGAACGCAACCATGGCATTTTGCGCACGAACCTCGCGCTGCTCGACGCGTGGATTGCCGACGAACCGTTGCTGTCGTACGTCAAGCCGAAGTCGGGGACGACTGCGCTCGTGCGGGTCGATGTCGATAGGACGTCGCGGGATTTTTGTGTGGCGCTGATTGAGAAAACAGGCGTGATGTTTACGCCGGGTAGCGCGCTTGATGTCGAGGGCTATGTGCGAATCGGATACACGAATAATCGCGATGTGCTGGTCGAGGGGTTGGGGAGAGTGTCGGGGTTTTTGCGGGGATTTGGAGGTTGATGTTCGGCGGGTCGGGTGGCGTTTTCTGCCTTCCATGTCGGGCTGTTGCCCCAGTAGTACTTCTTAATTGACGGCTTGATGAAAGTTCTGAATGCGGACCCGCTTAGGCGGGTCTTTTTTTGTCCTGCGTCTAGGGAGGTGCGATTTCGGAGAAATCTGCTGGTGGGCTTTTGCTGCGTTGCGTGTAATTGGGTGTGAGGTATTTCGGCGCCCGGCCAGATCTACGGGCAGTACCCGCAGATCCACTTCGAGATCGTCTGCGACGACGCGAACCTGAAGAAGATCATCGGGCGTGCGCCGGGAAGACGGAACTCTGATGTTAGTCAGCGCAACTACTCCGGTCAAAAAGAAGCAAACGGCTAGCCCCGGGGAAATACTCTATGAGGCTTTTCCAACATGCCCGGTAACTAACAAGGACGGGTCGTCGTCAGTAATCGGTGGCGATTGCTACGAGCTGGTGAAATCGCAAAAGGATACAACCTTATCCATAACATATTGGATTGGACCGACATCCCTTCATCGTTCAAAGGTGCATGCTGTCAAGGAAACGACGGCAATTTTGCGGTCAGTCAGGCTGAAGTAAACCCCACAGCGGCGGGGTCGCCCCCGCCTCATTGACTATGGCATCCTGCCGCACATCACCTCAACGCCCTCTCCAACACGCGCGCGACATGCAGTGCCTCAACCCCCGCACCATCATGAATCTGATGCCGGCAGCTCGTGCCGTCGGCCACCATCACGGTATTTGCATCGATAGCGCGCACAGCGGGCAGCAACGACAATTCCGCCATCGCCATCGAAGCCTCGTAATGCTCCGCCTCATACCCAAAGCTGCCCGCCATCCCGCAACACGACGATTCGACCGTCGAGACCTTCAGATCGGGAATCCACTTCAGCACGGTTTGCACGGGCGACAACGCATCGAATGCCTTCTGATGACAATGCCCGTGCAGCAACGCCTGGTTCAACCCGCTCAACGGCTTTAACGCCAGATTCAGCCGGCCCGCCTCGTGCTCGCGAACCAGAAACTCCTCGAACAGCATCGCGAGCCCTGACAGACGCTCGGCCTCTTCGCCAAATCCATATTGCAGAAACTCATCACGCAACGACAACAGACAAGACGGCTCCAGCCCCACAACAGCCACGCCGCGCTCCACGAACGGCTGGAACGCATCGAGCATTCGTCGCGCCTCGCGCTTCGCTTCATCGACGAGACCCGCCGCGAGAAACGTTCTGCCGCAGCAAAGCGGACGCTCACGCGCGAGCGCGTTGAAATGCACCGTATAGCCTGCCGCTTCGAGCACGCGTTGCGCGGCGCGCGCATTCTCCGGTTCGATGCTGTTGTTGAACGTATCGACGAATAGCAGCACCTCTTTCTGTGCCGTCGTCGCGGCGCCTGGCACGCGAGCCTTCACGACGGCATCGTCGAGAAACGGTTTGACGAAGCGTGGCAACGAACGCTGCGGCGCAAAGCCGAGCGCGCGCTTGAACCACGCCGTGTTGCCCACCGACGCGAACACGCCCGGCATGCCCGCCGCAACCGACGCATAGCGCGGCATGAACGCGATCATCTTCTCGCGCAACCGCACACCGTGCCGTTGCGCCCGCACAGCGCGCGCCTCGATCTTGAACTTCGCCATGTCGATGCCCGTCGGGCAATCGCGCTTGCAGCCCTTGCACGACACGCATAGATCGAGCACGTCCTTCACGTCGTCGCTCGCGAGCCCTTCCGTGCCGAGCTGACCCGACAGCGCGAGCCGCAGCGTATTCGCGCGCCCGCGCGTCACGTGCTGCTCGTCTTTCGTCACGCGATAACTCGGACACATCGTGCCCGCGTCGAACTTGCGGCAATGGCCATTGTTGTTGCACATCTCGACGGCTTTCGCGAGTCCGTCCGCAAAATCGCTGCCCGTGCCCGGCGCGCTTTCCACGCCCGTCATCGGATCGCGGGTCACATTCCACGCCGACCAGTCGAGCGCGGGCATCATCGCGCGCTCCTTGTATCCAGGCGCGAAGCGGAAATTGCGCGCGTCGTCCATCTTCGGCGGACGCACGATCTTGTCGGGGTTCATCCGGTTCTGCGGATCGAACAGCGCCTTGATCTCGCTGAACGCCTTGTTGATGCGCGGACCGTACTGCCACGCCACCCATTCGCCTCGACACAATCCGTCGCCATGTTCGCCCGAATACGCGCCCTTGTATTCGCGCACAAGCGCGGCCGCTTCTTCGGCGATCGCGCGCATCTTCGTCGCGCCGTCGCGGCGCATGTCGAGAATCGGCCGCACGTGCAGCGTGCCGACGCTCGCGTGCGCATACCACGTCCCTTCCGTGCCGTGGCGATGAAACACTTCCGTCAGACGGCTCGTGTACTCGGCGAGATGTTCGAGCGGCACCGCGCAGTCTTCGATGAACGACACGGGCTTGCCGTCGCCCTTCATGCTCATCATGATGTTCAGGCCCGCCTTGCGCACTTCCCACAACGCTTTCTGTTCGCTCGCGTCGGGCATTTGCACGACGGAATCGGGCAAGCCGAGATCGGCCATCAGCTGCGTCAATTGTTTCAGCGACGCGAGCTGTTCATCGCGATCCTCACCCGCGAATTCGACGAGCAGAATCGCTTCGGGCTTTCCGACGAGTGCCTTCGCGATCACCGGCTTGAACGACGGGTTGCTCATCGCGAGATCGATCATCGTGCGATCGACCAGTTCGACGGCGACGGGCTTGAGCTTGACGATGTGTTGCGTCAGGTCCATCGCCTGCCAGAAGGTCGGAAAGTTCACCACGCCGAGCGCCTTGTGCGCGGGCAGCGGCGCGAGCTTCAACGTCAACTGGCGGCTGAACGCGAGCGTGCCTTCCGAACCGACCAGCAGGTGCGCGAGATTGGCAAAGCCATCGTCGGTGTAGGCGCGCGGATTCTGGCAATCGAACAGATCGATGTTGTAGCCCGCGACGCGCCGCAGCACCTTTGGCACCTGCGCGACTATCTCGTCGCGTTCGCGCAGTGCAATCGCCTGCACGCTTTCCACTATTTGCTGCAAGCGCGCTCCCTGCGGCGCGTCGCGCAGCGTGGCGAAATGCGCTTGCGTTCCGTCCGCGAGAATCGCATCGATCGCTTCGACGTTATGCACCATGTTGCCGTATTCGATCGAGCGCGAGCCGCACGAGTTGTTGCCGGCCATGCCGCCGATCGTGCACTGCGCCGCCGTCGACACATCGACGGGAAACCACAAGCCATGCGGCTTCAGCCATGCATTCAGATGATCGAGCACGAGGCCGGGCTCGACTGTCACCGTGCGCTGCGCCTTGTCGAACGCGATAACCTGATTCAACCATTTGCTCGTATCGACGACGAGCGCCTCGCCAACCGTCTGTCCGCATTGGCTCGAACCCGCGCCCCGCGCGAGCAGCGGCACCCGCTCGCTGCGCGCGATGTCGAGCGCGACGCGAAGATCGTCCTGATCGCGCGGCACCACGACGCCGACGGGCGTGATCTGATAGATCGACGCGTCGGTCGAATAGCGGCCACGGCTTGCGGCGTCGAACAGCACATCGCCGCGCAGTTCCTTGCGCAAACGGTTCGCCAGCGGCGTACTCATGCGCGCCGCCGACGGCACGAGATGAATCGGTTTGACGAGCAGGTTCGGGTTCGACATGAGCTTCGGCCGGAAAGAGGCTTGAAAAGCAGGGCTATTCGAGCGTGACGCTCACGGGCGCAAGCCCTTCGATCTGCCCGCGCGCCGTGCCCGCATGCTGCGGAAAGAACATGCCCGTGTACGAGCCAGTCGTCACGATCACGTCGGGCGTCACCGCTATTCGATGATGCTGCGTGCAGTGATTGACGAGCCACGTCAGCAAACGCCGCGGGTCGCCGCACGGATTCGAAGGCGTAGCCTTCACCACGCCCTGCCCGTCGAACGTGAAGCGAAGGGCGGGCGCGACGAACGGAAAGTCGCGCCGATACTTCGAGAACTCGCCGACGATCAACGCACCATGATTCTGCAGGTCGGCGAGTTGCGCGAGCTTGTCCACGTTCGGCCACTGCGCGAAGCGGCTCGCGACGATCTCGATGGTCGCCGCCATTGAATCGATGGCGGCGAGCACTTCTACTTCGTGATACGCGTTCGCGGAAGGCTCGAAAGCTCGCCCGAACCGAAACGCGATCTCCAGTTCGAGCCCGAGCGGCGTGTAGTGCGCGCGCGGCAAACGTGTGCCGTCCAGATGAAGGTCTGTCGAAGGCAGCGGCGCGCCCTGGATCGCGCCCTCGGCGGATTTCGCGCCGATCTTCCAGCCGCCGATGCGCGCGCCGCGCTGCGCCAGCAACGCATGCTGGATCGCGTACGCGGCGTTCATATCGGCGGGAACGAGGTCGGGGGACAGCAAGGCGAGCGTCGTGTGGTCGGCGCGCGCGTCGGCGAGTTGTTGGCTCAGCATGGTCATTCGAACGTTAGCGTGGTGCACGCCTCACGGCGTGGCGGGTTGCGCGCCCGGCTCTGCGCCGACGGCAAAGCGGCTTTCGGGTTGCATGCGGAAGGCGAGCACGACGCCGATGGCCATCAGCAGCATGCTGCCCGCGAACGGCAACTCCCAGTTGCCGAACGTATCGATCAAATAGCCGGACAGCACGGGCGAAATGATGGCGGCAAGCGCCGAGCCCGTGTTCATCATGCCGCTCGCCGTGCCCGAGTACTCCGGCGCGATGTCCATCGGGATCGCCCACATCGGGCCGATCGTCATCTCGGCGAAGAAGAAGCCCGCCGACAGGCACACCATCGACACATACAGGTTGTGTGTGAGCATCAGCGGCACGAGCGACGCGAGCGTGAGCAGCATGCAGATCGACACCATCCAGCTGCGCGCGCGCTTGAGGCTACCTGTGCGCTCGAAGAGTTTGTCGGTAACGATGCCGCCCAGCGTATCGCCGATCACGCCCGCGAAGAACACGGCCGAAGCGAATACCGCCGACTTCTTCAGGTCGAGCTGATAGCTGTGCAGAAAGTACTGCGGAATCCAGCTCAGGAAAAGCCACAGCGTCCAGCCATAGCAGAAGTACACGATCGTCACGGGCGTCATGCGCTTGAAGAGCGCCTTCCACGGCACGTTCGCGGCCTTCCCTTTCGGCTTGGGCAATACGTCGAGTTCCGCCTGCGTGATGCGGCGATGCTCCTTCGGATACTCGGTGAAGGTGAGCGCCCACACGACGACCCACAACAGGCTGAATGCGCCGCAAATATAGAACGATTCGCGCCAGCCCCACGTTGTCATCACGAGCACGATCACGCCGGGCGCAACCGCATTGCCGATGCGCGCCGCCGCGTGCGTGATGCCCTGTGCAAAGCCGCGCTTTTCTTTCGCGACCCAGCGCGACATCGCCGCCGTCGCGGCAGGAAAAGTCGCGCCTTCGCCGAAACCGAGCAGCAGCCGCGCGAACAGCAGCGAGACGAGGCCGCCCGCGAAGCCCGTCAGCAGCGTCGCGAATGCCCAGATCGCGCCGCATGCGATCAGCGTGCGTTTCGCGCCGAAGCGGTCGCTGACCCAGCCGCCGATGATCTGAAACACGAGGTACGGATAGGCGAAGGCCGAGAACACGAGGCCGATTTCCGTATGCGAAAGATGAAACTCCTTGCCGAAGCCCGCAGCCGCCGTGCTGACGTTGACGCGGTCAAGGTAAGTGATGAAGTACATGATGCATAGCATCAATAGAACGATACTGGTCGCACTGGTCACACGAAACCGCTTCATCGTCTGTCTCCGTTGCTGGTGAACGGCGTGTTCGCGCGGCGTGTCCGGCCTTCATGCCGCGCGAACCGCCGTCTGCAGGGTCTGCCGTTGGCGTTGGTCGCGTCGTTGGTGGTTTGCTTGCGTGTTTGTCTTTCTGTTCTTGCGATGCGTGGCGCTGGCCAGGCGCGCGGTACTTCGTGGTTGCTTTTGCTTCAACGGATGCTTATCGGCAGATCACGCGACGGCTTTGAGCTTTGGCGCGTTGGGCTGCGACATCAGGAACGACATCGCGGCGGGCAAACCGCTCGCGGCAACGGGCACGCCCGCGAGCTGCAAGCCCATTTCGCAGCCTGCCAGCGTCGCCATCAGCGTCAGGTCGTTGCAGTCGCCGAGATGCCCGATGCGGAACATGCGCCCTTTCATCTTGCCCAGGCCCGTGCCAAGCGACATGTCGAACCGTTCGTAGATGACCTTGCGCACGGCGTCGGCATCGATGCCTTCCGGCATCATCACGCCCGTCAACACCGGGCTATAGACGGCGGGATCGGCGCATTGAATCTCGAGGCCCCACGCGCGCACCGCGCGCCGGCACGCTTCGGCGAGACGGTCGTGACGCGCGAACACGTTGTCGAGCCCTTCGCCGAGAATCATGTCGAGCGCTTCCGAGAGCCCGTACAGCAGGTTCGTGTTGGGCGTGTACGGCCAGTAGCCGCTCTTGTTCATGTCGATGATTTCGGTCCAGTCCCAGAACGCGCGAGGCAGCTTCGCCTGCTTGCCGGCTTCGAGCGCCTTCTGCGACACGGCGTTGAAGCTGATGCCAGGCGGCAGCATCAAGCCCTTCTGCGAACCGGAAACGGTCACGTCGACGCCCCATTCGTCATGACGATAGTCGGCGCACGCAAGGCCCGAGATCGTATCGACGAGCAGCAGCGCGGGATGGCCCGCTGCATCGATCGCGCGGCGCACGGCGGCGATGTCGGAGGTGACGCCCGTCGAGGTTTCGTTGTGGACGACGCACACGGCCTTGATCGCGTGCTGCGTGTCTTCGCGCAGACGCGCTTCGATCATTTGCGGCTGCACGCCGCGCCGCCAGCCTTCGATGCCAGGAAGCCCGAGAAACTCCGGCTTCAGGCCGAGGTTTTCGGCCATCTTCTTCCACAGCGTCGCGAAGTGGCCCGTCTCGAACATCAGCACGTGGTCGCCGGGACTCAGCGTGTTGGAGAGCGCCGCTTCCCATGCGCCCGTGCCCGACGCCGGATAGATGACGACAGGTTGCTGCGTCTTGAAGATCTTCTTGATGCCTTCCAGCACCTTCAGGCCGAGCGCGCCGAACTCGGGGCCGCGATGGTCGATGGTGGGATAGCTCATCGCCCGCAGGATGCGGTCGGGCACCGGGCTCGGACCCGGAATCTGCAAAAAGTGGCGGCCTGCGGGATGAAAGTCGAGCTTCAGCATCGGTCGATCTCCTCAATTTGAATTTTGCATGCAAAAAACTATAACAAAGAGACCGTGACAAACCCAAGGCAGTGTTTACCCCTGCTATCACCGCCATGTGTCTGTTGCTTTAAAATTGGTGCACATCGTGCTTGAGGATTTTTGTATGCAAAATTCGGACACTGACGCAGGCCTGACGCCGCCGCCCCTGATGCCGAAGGTCGAACGCCAGCGTTTGCACGACACCGTGGTGGAGCACATCCGGCGCTTCATCGTCGAAGGCGCGTTGGAGCCGGGCAAAAAACTGAACGAGCGCGAACTGTGCGAGACGCTGGGCATTTCGCGCACGCCGCTGCGCGAGGCGCTGAAGGTGCTCGCGGCGGAGGGGCTGATCGATATCGAGCCGAATCGCGGCGCGTCGGTGTCGAAGATGTCGGAAGCCGAGATGCGCGAGATGTTCGAACTGATGAGCGGACTCGAAGCGTTCTCAGGCGAACTCGCCGCCGAGCGGATGACGGCCGCCGAACTCGGCGAGATCAAGGCGCTGCATTACGCGATGCTCGCGTGCCGCGCGCAGAACGACCTGGCCGGTTACTACAGCCGCAACCAGGCGATCCACGACAAGATCAACGAAGCCGCGCGCAATTCGGCTTTGCGGCAGACGTATCTGTCGTTGAATCGCCGCTTGCAGGCGATGCGCTTTCGCTCGAACTTCCAGACGCCGAAGTGGGACAGCGCGATTCACGATCACGATGAAATGCTGAAGGCGCTTGAAGCACGCGACGGCAAGCGTCTGAGTGCGATCTTGCGGCAGCATCTGCTCGACAAGCGCGATGCCGTGTTGCAGGTGCAATCGCGCGAAGATGCGGCGTCAGTGAAGTTGAAGGCGTGAATCAACGTCTCAAATGAAAAACGCACGGCGCGATGCCGTGCGTTTTTTGTTCGTGATGCGTGCTTCAACGCATCATGTTTTCGTATGCCCGGTGTGATCCTTCTGGCGCAACGACTGCGGCAAGCCAACCAGCACGATCAACGCACAAATCAGG
Source organism: Burkholderia sp. E7m39 (assembly GCA_001319865.1). GTDB lineage: Bacteria > Pseudomonadota > Gammaproteobacteria > Burkholderiales > Burkholderiaceae > Paraburkholderia > Paraburkholderia bengalensis. The sequence goes on from BBSL01000284.1 coordinate 17,211, forward strand.
CTCAACGCGCCGATCACATACAGCGCGGGCGTCGTGCTGCCCGTTACGTCGCGCACGCGTCCCACCATCACCGGGCTCACGATGCCGCCCAACTGTCCCAGCGTGTTGATCAGCGCGATGCCGCCCGCTGCGCCCGCGCCCGTCACGAGCTTCGGCGGCAGCGCCCAGAAGGCGGGAATCGAAGCGATCACGCCGCCGCCCAGCACGGCGAGCGCGACAACGAGCATGGTCGTCTGCTTGTCGAAGAAGCCGGCTGCGAAGAACCCGACGGCTGCCATCAACAGCAACACGCTGACGAACTTGCGCCGCTCGCCCGACGCATCCGACATCCGCCCCACCACCACCATGCAGATTGCGCCGCAGATGTAAGGCACGGCCGTGAGCAGACCGATGATCGTCGGGCTCTGCGTGCCTGCGCTGCGAATCAGATGCGGCGCCCAGAAATTCAGGCCATACGAGGCAATCTGGATGAGGAAATAAACAAGGCCGAGCGTGAGGAACCCAGGCGTGCGAATCGCGCCGAGCAGCGAATGACCGTGCGTGGTCGGCTGCGCCTGTTGCGCGATCTGACTCGACAAATACGTTTTCTCCGACGGCGACAGCCAACCCGCGTCTTCGATACGGTCCTTCAGCACCTTCAGCACAAGGATGCCCAGCACGACGCACGGCAGGCCGCCGAGCATGAACAGCCAATGCCAGCCGCGAATGCCGAACACGCCGTCCATCTGCCCGAGCACGAGGCCCGAGATCGGCGCGCCGACCAGACCCGAGAACGCCGACGCGAGGAACAACAGCGACGTCACGCGTCCGCGATAGCTCGCCGGAAACCACAGCGTCAGATAGTAGAGCACGCCCGGCGCAAAGCCTGCTTCCATCGCGCCGATCACGAAGCGCAGCCCGTAGAACTGCCATTCGTTGTTGACGAACACCATCGCGGCCGTTGCGAGACCCCATGAAATCATGATCCGCGCGATCCATTTGCGCGCGCCGACCTTGTACAGCAGCAGGTTGCTCGGCACCTCGAACAGCACATAGCCGATCACGAAGAGACTCGCGCCGAGGCCATACGCGGTGTCGGAAAAGCCCAGATCGCTTTGCAGCTGGAACTTCGCGAAGCTGATGTTGATGCGGTCGAAGAACGCGAACAGATAGCAGATCATGATGAGCGGCATCAGCCGCCACGTGACCTTCCTGATGATGTCGGCGGTCGCCGATAGTGTGTTGTCGCGGCTGTCCGCCGCGACTGCGTTGGGTGTGCTCATGCCTGTCTCCTTGTTGGCCGGATTCGCCGTCCGGTCGTCGATGTCGTTCGTGTGGATGAACTTCAGATACTGCGCACGTAGTCGGGAACGGGGTGCACATCGCAATTGCGGCCCGCTTTCATCAACTGACCCGGCACGTCATGCCCCAGCAGCGCGGGCAACGTGCGCGACAACGTGATCAGCTTTTGCAGGTCGATGCCCGTCGGAATGTCCATCTCGTCGCACAGGTTGACGAGGTCCTCCGTGCAGATGTTGCCCGACGCGCCCGGCGCGAACGGACAGCCGCCGAGGCCGCCGAGCGCCGCATCGAAACGCCGCGCGCCGGCTTCGTATGCGGCCAGCACATTCGCGAGACCCAGGCCGCGCGTGTTGTGAAAGTGCAGCGTGAGCGCGTCGGCGGGCACGCGTTGCAGCACGCGTTTGACGAGCCGCGCAACCTGGCGCGGATTCGCCATGCCCGTCGTATCGGCGAGCGTGATGCCGTTGATGCCCATCTCGCGATATGCATCGACGATCGACACCACGCGGTCTTCGTCGATCTTGCCTTCGAACGGACAGCCGAACGCCGTCGCCACCGTCGCATTCAGCGACACGGGAAAGTGTTTCGCAAGCCGCACGATGTCGCCGAATGCATCGAGCGACGCCTCGCAACTCATCCGCATGTTGGCGCGGTTATGCGTCTGGCTCGCGGACATCACGAGGTTCAGCTCGTCCGCGCGCGCGTTCAACGCGCGCTCGGCGCCCTTCACGTTCGGCACCAGCGCGACGAAGATCACACCTTCGCGCCGTTGAATCTGTGTGAATACGGCTTCGCCGTCGCGCAACGCAGGAATCGCCTTCGGCGACACGAACGAGCCCGCCTCGATGCGCGTAAAGCCCGCCGTCGACAGCTGATCGATCAACGCGATCTTGTCGGCCGTTTCGACCCATGTCGGTTCGATCTGCAAGCCGTCGCGCGGCGCGACTTCCTGCACGATCAACGTGTCGAAGCGAATATCGTTGTGATCGAAATTCATTGCACGGCTCCTTCGCGGCGCAGCCGCTCGATTTCGCTCTGCTCATAACCGAGACCGGCCAGCACGCTCGACGTATGCTCGCCGAGGGCGGGGCCTTGCCAGCGCACTTCACCCGGCGTGTCGGAGAGCTTCGGCACGATGCCCGGCATCTTCACGGACGCGCCGCCCGGCAATTCAGCCGCGAGCAACATGTCACGCGCCGCGTAGTGCGGATCGGCGACGATATCGGCCACGGAGTAGATGCGGCCCGACGGCACTTCCGCGCGTTCGAGCGCGGCGAGCACGTCGTCGATCGAATGGTGCGAGGTCCACGCGGTGATCGCGGCATCGAGCATCGCGCTTTGCGCGACGCGTCCGTCGTTGCGCGCGAGCGCGGGATCATCCGCCAGATCGGGGCGGCCGATCACCTGCATCAGCCGCCTGAAGATCGGGTCGCTATTGCCCGCGATCACGACGAAGCCGCCGTCCTCCGTGCGATACGTGTTCGAGGGCGCGATGCCCGGCAACGCGCCGCCGCTGCGCTCGCGCACATGGCCGAGCAGGTCGTATTCCGGCACGAGGCTTTCCATCAGGTTGAACACGCTCTCGACGAGCGATACGTCCACCACCTGTCCGTCGCCCTGACCCGTCTTCACGCGCAGCACCGACATCAGCGCGCCGATCACGCCGTGCAGCGATGCAAGCGAATCGCCGAGGCTCACGCCGACGCGCGCGGGCGCGCCATCCACGTCGCCCGTCGTATAGCGGATGCCGCCCATCGCTTCGCCGATCGCGCCGAAGCCGGGACGATCGCGATATGGCCCGGTCTGTCCATAACCGGAAATGCGGACCATCGTGAGCTTCGGGTTGATCGCGTGCAGCACGTCCCAGCCGAGGCCGAGCTTTTCGAGCGCGCCGGGGCGCAGGTTTTCGATGACGATGTCGGCGTCGGCGGCGAGACGCTTGACGACGTCGGCGCCTTCCGCCGACTTCAGATTCACGCAGATCGACTTCTTGTTGCGCGATTGCAGATACCACCAGAGCGAGGTGCCCTCGTGCAGCTTGCGCCATTTGCGCAGCGGGTCGCCCGTTTCGGGCGCTTCGATCTTGATGACCTCCGCGCCGAACTCGGCGAGCAGGCGCGCGGCGAACGGCGCTGCGATCAGCGTGCCGATCTCGACGACGCGAATACCCTGCAACGGACCACTCATGATGCTGTCTCCAATCTTTGTTTCAGGTTGGAGACAAGGTTAGAAGCGAGGCTGCGGGAGCGTCCAACCGCATTTCGCCAACGATCGTTCGCGGTTCGCGAACGCTCTGCGCTAAGCCTTGCCGGACAAGGCTTCCACCGACCTCAGATGATCGAACAGCAGGCGCGCGACGGGCGACAGACGCGCCGGATCACGCGTGACGATGATGAGATCGCGCTCCGCCCATTCGTCCGACAGCGCCACGCAGGCGAGGCCGAGCGGCCGCCCCATGATGCGGTACACGTTGATGGGCAACACGCCGACGCCCATGCCCGCCTGCACCATCCGGCACACGGCGTCGAAGCCGGGCACGTGGATGCGCAGCTTCAGCGGCTTGCCCGCCTGGCGCGCGGCCATATGCGTGCGCGCGTTGATCGAACTCGCCGAATGCAGGCCGACGTGGTCGCTGTCGAGCGTGTCTTCGAACGCTATGCTTTCGCGGTTGGCGAGCGGATGATCGTCGCGCATCACGACGCACAACGCGTCGTGCCGATAGTGCGTCACTTCCAGGCCGCGCGCGTCCGCTTCGCCCGAACAGATGCCGAGATCGGCCAGACTGTCCGCGACCGCTTCGACGACGCCCGCGCTCGGCCGCTCTTCGAGGTCGATCTTCACGCGGTCGTTGGCGGCGAGAAACGCCCGCAAGTCTTCCGGCAAAAATTCGACGATCGCCGACAGGTTCGCCATCATCCGCACGTAGCCGCGCACGCCGCTCGCGTGGCCCGCGAGTTCGATGCCGATGTTCTCGATGTCGCGCATCACGCGCCGCGCGTGATGCAGCAGCGTCTCGCCTGCGGGCGTGAGCGTCATGCCGCGCGCATTGCGCTGAAAGAGCGTCGCGCCGACCGCCTGCTCCAGTTCGAGCAGACGCTTGCTCGCCGCGGACACGGCGATGGCCTCGCGTTCCGCGGCGCGCGTTAGCGTGCGTTCCTCATAGACGGCGATGAAGAGTTGCAGGGTCGTGAGATCGAGGCGGCGAAGCAGGTTCTTCAGGACCATGTCGGGAGAAAGACGCAATGAAGTTGCGCCATATTGTGCCCCGAGCGCGGCGTGAACGCTCGCACCCGGCGCTAGCATCCCGCGCTAGCACCCGGTATTCAATCCAGCCCGGCGAACGAAATGGGATCGCTGGCAGGGAACGTATCCATCAGCGCCTGATCGATCATGTCATCGCGATACTCGAAGCGCGCCGTGTGGTCCTGCATGTCGGCATTGCAGGCAGATTTGCTATGCTGTTCCATCCTGGGTTCCTCCCGTGTGCGGGGTGTCGATGGCTTCAGTATTGTTGTCCGCGAAGCCGTCATCAACCTGCGCGCGCCGTCGTTTGCTGCCAGGCGCACGTCGTCTGCTGCCGTTTTCCTTCACGCGCCGTCTGCGAGGTCACTGAATGCCGAGCGTTGCCATCGCGATCTTTCCAGGCGTGCAGGCGCTGGATGTCGCCGGTCCCGTCGATGTATTCGCCGAGGCGAATCTGTTCATCGACGGTCGCGACCGTTATGAGGTGAAGCTCCTTGCCGCCGACAGCGCGCCGTTGCGCGCGTCGAACGGCATCACGCTGGCGGCCGACGAAACATTCGATCGTCATAGCGCGTTCGATCTCGCGCTGATGGCGGGCGGCCCCGCGCTGCCCGAGAGCGTGCCCGATGCGCGACTCACTGCGTGGCTCGCGAACGTCGCGTCGCAATGCCCGCGCTACGGCTCTATTTGCACAGGCGCATTCGCGTTGGGCCACGCGGGCCTGCTCGACGGACGCAACGTCACGACGCACTGGCAGCACGCACAACAACTGGCGACGCAATTTCCGAAAGCGCGCGTCGATTTCGACCGCATCTATCTGCGCGACGAGAGGCTCGTCACGTCGGCGGGCGTGACGGCGGGCATCGATCTCGCGCTCGCGCTCGTCACGGAAGACCACGGCCCGCAGACCGCGTTGAAAGTCGCGAAGCGCCTCGTGGTGTTTTCGCAGCGCCAGGGCGGGCAGTCGCAGTTCAGCCCTTACCTCACGGCGCCCGCCGACGAAACCTCGCCCGTCGCGAAGGTGCAGGCGCATGTGATGGCCAACATCCGGCACAGCTTCACGGTGAAGCAGCTTGCCGATGTCGCGGGCATGAGCGCGCGCAACTTCGCGCGCATCTTCGTGCAGGACACGGGCGTGACGCCGCACGAGTTCGTCGAACGCGCACGGATGGATGCGGCGCGCAAGCTGCTCGAAAGCAGCGGCGCCGCGCTGAAGACGGTGGCCTACGATTGCGGCTTCGGCACGGCCGACCGCATGCGGATCGTCTTCACGAAACGCATTGGCGCGACGCCGAAGCAGTATCGCGAGCGCTTCCGGCACGACTGATCCGCGCGGCAGCACACGTTCAGTGTGCGTGAGAAAATGGCAAGCTCATCCAATATCTCGCACATCGACATGAACGCTACTACTTCTGTTCGCGCCATCGTCACGGGTCATACGCGCGGGCTCGGCGCGGCTCTCGCCGGGCAACTGCTCGCTCGCGGCATTGCGGTGCTGGGTCTTTCGCGTTCGCGCAACGCGTCGCTCACGGGTCAAGCCGGCTTCGATCAGGTCGAAGTCGATCTTTCCGATGCGCAACGTCTCGCGCAGTTTCTCGCGGGGGATACGCTGGCCAGCTTTCTGAAAGGCGCGCAAACCGCGCTGCTATTCAACAATGCAGGCGTGGTGCAACCGATCGGTCCCGTCGAAACGCAGGACGCCGCGGCCATCGCGCAAGCTGTCGCGCTGAACGTGTCCGCGCCGCTGATGCTGTCGAGCGCGTTCGCCGCCGCGAGCCCGGATGCGAGCGACCGGCGCATCGTGCATGTTTCGAGCGGCGCGGCGCGCCATCCTTATTCCGGCTGGAGCATCTACTGCGCGACCAAGGCCGCGCTCGATCATCACGCGCGCGCCGTCGCGCTCGATCAGAATCGCGCGCTGCGCATCTGCAGCGTCGCGCCGGGTGTCGTCGATACGAACATGCAGGCAGAGCTTCGCTCGACGGGCATCGACAAGTTTCCGATGCGTGAGAAGTTCGAAGAGTTGAAGCGCAGCGGCAAGCTGTCGACGCCGGAGGAATCAGCCGCCAAGCTGATCGACTATGCGTTGAGCGAGACGTTCGGTGCCGTGGCGACGGCGGATGTGAGGGAGTTGCCGCAGTAAGCCTGCTTCGGAGTGCCGGACAGCGGAGTCCCGGAAAGCCTCACCTTTGAACGACACTGCGCATCGCGACGCGGTACGGAACGCGCCCGCGCTCGTTTGCAGGTTCGCTCGAAAAAACAAAAAAGTCCCTTGAAAACAGGGACTTTCTCATTTCGACTATTGCCCCACGCGGTGGCTCAAGGTGCAAAAACGCGCGATACAAAACTCACTCCCGAAAACCCTCACCTCACCACCAAAAACAGAGAGCCACGACACACAACCGTCGCGCATCGTGGCCCGACATAAAAACGGCTAGCGGATAAAGGCTCAAGCGTCCCGCTGCTCCAGCACGTTCCCTTTCGTCTCGATCCCAACAAACCGCACAGCCAGCGCCGCGCGAAACGGCACCACGGCAAGCAGCTAGGACGCCAGATGCCGAATCGGGCGACGGGCGTGCCTTTGCACGTTCGGGCCGAGCCGCTCCCCGTATAAACCCCTATCCGAAAGAAAATTTATTTTCATCGGACAGTTTTCATGTAAATTCGCTTTCACTTTCGATCCATCAATCCGACCGCAACGTTCGATGTCCCGTCACAGCCCCAGGTCCCCCGTTGCCGCCGAGCCCGCTATCGCCGCGCGCATCACTGCCGCGATGGCCGTCCTCACGCCGGTCCATCGGCGCATGGGCGAATTCGTGCTGGCCAACCAGTTCCGCGCCGCGACCATGCGCATCGACGAGCTGGCGAACGCCGTCGGCGCCTCGGTCGCGACAGCAAACCGCTTCGCCCGCGCGCTCGGTTTCGACGGCTATCCGGCGTTTCGCGAAGCACTCGTGCGAGGCTTCGAGGCGACACTCGCGCCCGTCGAGCGCTTGCGCTCGGCACAGGAATCGCAAACAACGGGCGACGAGCTTTTCGGCGCATCGCTCGAACAGGCGGCCGCCAATCTCAGCACGACGCGTCACGCAATCGACAACGCCGCGGCGCTCGCCGCCGTCGAGGCGATCATCGCCGCGCGGCGCGTGTTCATCCTCGGCTCCGGCGCGAGCGCGTTTCTCGCGAGCCTGATGGAGCACAACCTGCTGCCATATCACGACAACGTGCAATCGCTTGCGCTGATCGGCGGCCCGACACACGCCGCGCGCCGCCTCTTCAACGCGCGCAAGGGCGATCTCGTGATTGCGATCGCGTTCCCGCGCTATGTCGACGATACGATCGAACTCGCGCGCCGCGCGGCCAGTCTCGGCGCGGACGTGCTTGCCTTGACCGACGGTCCGGCGTCGCCGCTCGCCGTGCTCGCGACCCGCTCGCTCTTCATCCGCGCGGAGCGGCGGCTCGCGGCAACTTCCGAGGCGACCGTCCTCGCCGTGATCGAAGCGTTGTGCGACGCCGTTGCGTACCGCGCGAAGCGTTCCGCGCAGTCCGCCGCCGAAATGACCGGCTTCGTGCTGCCCTGGCTCACCGACACCTCGGCGCTGCACGACCACCCGAACCCATCCACGCGGCCCACCACTACGAAGGCAAAGAAAAAGCCATGACCACCAAAGCCGTAATCGCGATTCACGGCGGCGCGGGCACGATCGTGCGCGCGTCGATGGCCTCCGACATGGAAGCGCGTTACCACGCCGAGTTACGCGCGGTGCTCGTCGCCGCGCAGCAGGTGCTCGCCGACGGCGGCAGCGCGCTCGACGCCGTGACGCAAGCCGTGCGCCTTCTCGAAGATTGCCCGCTGTTCAACGCCGGGCACGGCGCCGTGTTCACGTCGGCGGGCACGCACGAACTCGACGCTTCGATCATGGACGGCCGCACACTCGAAGCGGGCGCGGTGTCGTGCGTGAAGCGCGTGCGCAATCCCATCGTCGCGGCGCGCCACGTGCTCGAGTACAGCGAACACGTGATGTTCACGGCGGAAGGCGCGGAAGCGTTCGCGCAGGCGCAGGGCCTCGATTTCGTCGATCCGTCGCACTTTCACACCGACGCGCGCTATCGTCAGTGGCAGCTTGCGCGCGCGCAGCAGCGTGCGATGCTCGATCACGACGGCGCAACACTCGCCGCGCAAGACGCCGCCGTCAACGACAACGCGCTGCCGCACGAGCCCATCGATCCCAACAGCAAGTTCGGCACGGTCGGCGCGGTCGCCGTCGATCTGTACGGCCACGTCGCCGCCGCGACGTCGACGGGCGGCATCACGAACAAGCAGTTGGGCCGCGTCGGCGATGCGCCGCTCATCGGCGCGGGCTGCTATGCCGATGACGCCACCTGCGCCGTGTCGACCACCGGTTCCGGCGAGATGTTCATCCGCATGGTCGCCGCCTACGACGTGGCCGCGCAAATGGCGTATCGCGGCGTGGCGTTGGAGGAAGCGGCCAACGACGTCGTCATGAACCGCTTGCCGCGCATCGACGGGCGCGGCGGCCTGATCGCCGTCGACGCACGCGGCAACGTCGTGCTGCCGTTCAACACGGAAGGCATGTATCGCGGCTATGCGCGCGTCGGCGAAGCGGCCGTCACGGCGATCTACCGCTAGCCGCAACGCTCACGCCAATCACTGCCTCAGATGCCGGGAGAAACCATCGTGCCGAACACGCCTGACCAGACCCGTCCGCTCGATAACCTGCCGCCGCAACGCATCGTCGATATCGACCGCCTGACAGTCTCGTTCCGTCGCGGCGACAGCACGTTCAACGCGGTGCGCGACCTGTCGCTGTCCGTCGATCGCGGCGAGACGCTGGCGATCGTCGGCGAGTCGGGCTCGGGCAAGTCGGTGACGTCGCTCGCGTTGATGCGTCTCGTCGAACATGGCGGCGGACGCATCGCGAACGGCAGCATCGCGTTTCGCAGACGCAACGGCAGCGTGCTCGATCTTGCGCGGGCCTCGCAAGCGACGATGCGCTCCGTTCGCGGCGCGGACATCGCGATGATCTTCCAGGAGCCGATGACATCGCTCAATCCCGTCTTCACGGTTGGCGACCAGATCGGCGAAGCGATTGCGCTGCATCAGAACATGAACCGCAGCGAAGCGCGCGCGCAAACGTTGCGCCTGCTCGATCTCGTGCGCATTCCCGAGGCCCGCCGCGTGGCCGCGCGCTATCCGCATCAGTTGTCGGGCGGCATGCGGCAACGCGTGATGATCGCGATGGCGCTGTCGTGCAAGCCGTCGCTGCTGATCGCCGACGAACCGACCACCGCGCTCGACGTGACGATCCAGGCGCAAATCCTGCAACTGATACGCGGCCTGCAGGACGAGATGAACATGGGCGTGATCTTCATCACGCACGATATGGGCGTCGTCGCCGAAGTCGCGGACCGCGTGCTCGTGATGTATCGCGGCGAGAAAGTCGAAGAAGGCGAATCGGCCCGACTGTTCGCCGCGCCCGCGCATCCCTATACGAAGGCGCTGCTCGCCGCCGTGCCGAAACTCGGCTCGATGCAGGGCACGAATGCGCCCGCGAAGTTCCAACTGCTCACACTCGATGGCGAGCACGGGCACACGTCGCACGCAGCGCGCGCCGCACATGACGACGCCGCACATGGCGATGCCGCGCAGTGCCAGCCTGCCCAACCGGTTCTGCGCGTGCGCGATCTCGTTACGCGCTTTCCCGTGCGCAGCGGCCTGTTCGGCAAACTCACGGGCCGCGTGCATGCCGTCGAGCGCGTCAGCTTCGACCTGCATGCGGGCGAAACGCTCGCGCTGGTCGGCGAATCGGGTTGCGGCAAATCGACGACAGGCCGTTCGCTGTTGCGTCTGGTCGAAAGCCAGAGCGGTAGCATCGAGTTCGACGGCAAGGACATCAGCTCGTTGAGCGGCCCTTCGTTGCAGGCGCTGCGGCGCGATATCCAGTTCATCTTCCAGGACCCGTTCGCGTCGCTCAATCCGCGTCTGACGGTCGGCTTTTCGATCATGGAACCGCTGCTCGTGCACAACGTCGCGAGCGGCAAGGAGGCGCAGGATCGCGTCGCATGGCTGCTCGACAAGGTCGGCCTGCCCGCCGACGCCGCGCGCCGCTATCCGCATGAATTCTCCGGCGGCCAGCGTCAGCGTATCGCGATTGCGCGTGCGCTCGCGCTCAATCCGAAAGTCGTGATCGCGGACGAGTCGGTGTCGGCGCTCGACGTCTCCGTGCAGGCGCAGATCGTCAATCTGATGCTCGACCTGCAGCGCGAACTAGGTGTGGCGTATCTGTTCATCTCGCACGACATGGCCGTCGTGGAGCGCATCAGCCATCGCGTCGCGGTGATGTATCTCGGACAGATCGTCGAAATCGGCCCGCGTCGCGCGGTGTTCGAATCGCCGCAGCATCCGTACACGAAGAAGCTGATGGGCGCCGTGCCCATCGCCGATCCCGCGCGCCGGCACGCGAAACGCGTGCTGGCCGCCGACGAATTGCCGAGCCCGATTCGCGCGCTCGACGACGAACCCGCCGTCGCGCCGCTCGTCGCCGTCGGGCCGGATCATTTCGTGGCCGCCCACCGGATCGGTGGCGCTTACTAGTCAACCCAGCCGTCTCACCTCAACCAGAAGCCGCGCGGACCAGCGGCACGACAACAAGCAGTTCACTTGCTCAGTGGAGTTCTGAAACGATGACTACGCCTTTCCTGCTTCAACCGTTGCGCCTGCGTTCGCTCGTGACGAGCGGCGCGCTGGTCTTTGCGATGCTCGCTTGCGGTGCCGCCCACGCCGCGCAAACCGCCGTGATGGCCGTCGACTCGACGTTCACGACGCTCGACCCGTACGACGCCAACGACACACTGTCGCAAGCCGTGTCGAAATCGTTCTATCAAGGCCTGTTCGGCTTCGACAAGGACATGAAGCTCGTCAACGTGCTGGCGACGAGCTACGAAGCGAGTCCCGACGCGCGCGTCTACACGTTCAAGCTGCGCCAGGGCGTGAAGTTCCAGGACGGCACCGACTTCAACGCGGCCGCCGTGAAAGCGACCTTCGACCGCGTGACCGATCCTGCCAACAAGCTGAAGCGCTACAACATGTTCAGCCGCATCGAGAAGACGGAAGTCGTCGATCCGTACACGGTGAAGATCACGCTGAAGGCGCCGTTCTCGGCGTTCGTCAACGTGCTCGCGCATCCGTCGGCCGTAATGATCTCGCCCGACGCGATCAAAAAGTACGGCAAGGATCTCGCGTTTCATCCCGTCGGCACGGGTCCGTTCGAACTCGTCAAATGGGATCCCGCTGGCGACCTGACGGTGAAGAAGTTCGACGGCTACTGGAAGAAGGGCTATCCGAAGATCGACGAAATCGACTGGAAGCCGGTTGTCGACAACAACACGCGCGCGGCGCTGGTGCGCACGGGCGAGGCGGACTTCGCGTTCCGCATTCCGTTCGAGCAGGCGGGCACGCTGCAATCGAGCCCGAAGCTCGACATCATCGCCACGCCGTCGATCATCAACCGCTACGTCAGCCTGAACACGACCAAGAAGCCGTTCGACAACCCGAAGGTGCGCGAGGCGCTGAACTACGCGATCAACAAGGAAGCGCTCGCGAAGGTCGCGTTCGCGGGCTATGCGGTGCCCGCCGACGGCGTGATTCCCGAAGGCGTCGATTACGCCACCAAGCTCGGACCGTGGCCGTACGATCCCGCGAAGGCGCGCGCGCTGCTGAAGGAAGCGGGCTATCCGAACGGTTTCGAAACGACGCTCTGGTCCGCGTACAACAACTCGACGTCGCAAAAGACGATCCAGTTCGTGCAGCAGCAACTGGCGCAAGTCGGCGTGAAGGCGAGCGTCGAGGCACTCGAAGCGGGCCAGCGTGTCGCGAAGGTGGAAAGCGCGCAAGACCCGGCGACGGCGCCCGTCCGGATGTACTACATCGGCTGGTCGTCGTCGACGGGCGAAGCGGACTGGGGCATCACGCCGCTCCTCGCATCGTCGTCGATCCCGCCGAAGCTCGTGAACACCGCGTACTACAAGAACGATAACGTCGACAGCGATCTGACCAAGGCGCTCGAAACGACGGACCGCGCGCAGAAGGCCGCACTCTATGGCGACGCGCAAAAGCGCATCTGGACGGACGCGCCGTGGATTTTCCTCGTCAAGGAAAAGATCGTGTATGCGCGCAGCAAGCGGCTCTCGGGTGCGTATGTCGCGCCGGACGGCTCGTTCAACTTCGATGAAATCGCGTTGAAGTAAATCGTATGTCCGACGCTGTGCCCGAAGCGAGCGATGCGCGTTTCGGGCCAGCGTGATCGCCGCACACGCTTCTTCGATAGCGGATCGCTCTATGCTGAACTTTCTCGTCAAACGATTGCTCGGCCTGCTGCCGACGCTCGTCATCGTCGCCGGCCTCGTGTTCCTGTTCGTGCACATGCTGCCCGGCGATCCCGCGCGGCTCGCAGCCGGCCCCGAAGCCGACGACGCAACCGTCGCGCTCGTGCGCGCCGATCTCGGTCTCGACAAGCCGATGCCGCAGCAGTTCGTGAACTTCTTCGTGCGTATCGCGCACGGCGACTTCGGCATCTCGACGCGCAGCAAGCGTCCTGTGTCCGCGGAAATCGGCGAGCGCTTCATGCCGACGCTGCTGCTCACGCTCGTCAGCATGGTGTGGGCCGTGATCTTCGGCATGGCGATCGGCATCGTGTCGGCCGTGTGGCGCAACCAGTGGCCGGACCGGCTCGGCATGACGCTCGCGGTGTCGGGCATTTCGTTTCCCGCGTTCGCGTTCGGCATGCTGCTGATGGAAGTGTTCTCCGTGCAACTCGGCTGGCTGCCGATTGTCGGCGATGGATCGTGGCGCAGCTATGTGCTGCCGTCCATCACACTCGGCGCGGCGGTCGCCGCCGTGATGGCGCGCTTCACGCGCGCGTCGTTCGTCGAGGTGCTGAACGAAGATTTCGTGCGTACCGCGCGGGCGAAAGGCGTCGCCGAACAATGGGTCGTCATCAAGCACTGTCTGCGCAACGCGATGATTCCCGTCGTCACGATGATGGGCTTGCAGTTCGGCTTTCTGCTCGGCGGCTCGATTGTCGTCGAGGTGGTGTTCAACTGGCCGGGCATGGGCCGCCTGCTGGTCGATGCCGTTGCGATGCGCGACTATCCCGTGATTCAGGCCGAAGTGCTGCTGTTCTCGCTGGAATTCATCGTCATCAATCTGATTGTCGACGTGCTGTATGCCGTCATCAATCCGACCATCCGTTTCAAGTGAGGCCCGCATGAGCACGACCGCCGACAACACCCGCGCCGCCTCGCCAACTCAACCTGAACGCGCGATCCGCACGCCCTGGAGCGAGTTCTGGCGCAAGTTCCGCAAGCAGCATGTCGCCCTCGCGGCGGGCGTGTTCGTGCTGCTGCTCATCGCCGTGTCGATTGCGGGCCCGCATCTGGTTCCGTACGACCCCGAGAACTATTTCGACTACGACGCGCTCAACGCGGGGCCGTCGGCGGCGCACTGGTTCGGTGTCGACGCGTTGGGCCGCGACATCTTCAGCCGCATCGTCGCGGGCACGCGCATTTCGCTCGCAGCGGGTTTCGTGTCGGTGGCGATCGGCGCGATCATCGGCACGTTCTTCGGCCTGCTCGCGGGCTATTACGAAGGCTGGTGGGACCGCATCACGATGCGCGTCGCCGACGTGCTGTTCGCGTTCCCCGGCATTCTGCTCGCGATCGGCATCGTCGCGATACTCGGCAACGGCATGGTCAATGTAATCGCCGCCGTCGCCGTGTTCAGTATTCCCGCGTTCGCGCGGCTCGTGCGCGGCAACACGCTGATGCTCAAGCAACTCACGTATATCGAAGCGGCGCGCAGCATCGGCGCGTCGGACTGGACCATCATCATGCGGCACATTCTGCCGGGCACGATTTCGTCGGTGATCGTGTACCTGACGATGCGCATCGGCACGTCGATCATCACGGCTGCGAGCCTGTCGTTTCTCGGCCTCGGCGCGCAACCGCCGACGCCCGAGTGGGGCGCGATGCTCAACGAAGCGCGCGCGGATATGGTGACGGCGCCGCATATTGCGCTGTTTCCGAGTGTCGCGATCTTCCTGACGGTGCTCGCGTTCAACCTGCTCGGCGACGGCTTGCGCGACGCGCTCGATCCGAAGCTCGACCGGCCATGAACGTTCTTCCGATGCCGCATATCGGCGTATTGCCTGCGGGACCGCTCGGCACGATTGCCGATGTATCGGGCGTGACGGTCGGACATTGCACGCTTGCGCAAGGCGCGACGCAAACGGGCGTCACCGTGGTTCGTCCGCATCGCGACGATCCGTATCGTCACAAGGTGCCCGCCGCCGCGAGTGTGATCAACGGCTTCGGCAAGAGCATCGGGCTCGTGCAGATCGAAGAACTCGGCGTGCTCGAAACGCCGATTGCGCTGACCAACACATTCGGCGTCGCGGCTGTCGCGCAGGCGCAGATTTGCGCCGCCGTCGCCGGCAATCCGAAGATCGGGCGGGAATGGCCGACCGTCAATCCGCTCGCGTTCGAATGCAACGACGGTTACCTCAACGATATTCAGGCGCTCGCGGTCGAAGCCTCGCATTACGCGCGAGCATTCGATTCCGCAGCTTGCGATTTTGAACGCGGCTCGGTCGGCGCGGGTCGCGGCATGTCGAGCTTCGATCTGAAAGGCGGCATCGGGTCGGCGTCGCGTGTGGTAAGCGTCGCGAGCAAGGCGTTCACCGTTGGCGCGCTCGTGCTCGCGAACTTCGGCCGCTTGCCGATGTTGACCATCGACGGCGTGCCCATCGGACGAGAACTCGCTGCACGCAGGCATACCGCATCTCGCGCGGCGACGTCGAAACCCGAGCAAGGTTCGATCATCATGATCGTTGCGACCGATGCGCCACTCGCTGCACGCCAGCTCAAGCGACTCGCTTTACGCGCGGCCGCGGGTCTCGCGCGCACGGGGTCGGTTTATGGACATGGCAGCGGCGACATCGCCCTCGCGTTTTCGACTGCTTACACGGTTGCGCACGAAGCCGACTTCATCAGCACACCGCCCATGCTCAACGACACACGTCTCGACCCGTTTTTTCAGGCCTGCGCGGACAGCGTCGAGCAAGCCATCATCGATGCGTTGTGGTCGGCCAAGACCGTCACCGGCCGGGATGCGCACACGCGCCTGTCGCTGCACGAAGCGGCACCCGACCTCGCCCAACTGTTGAACTCGCGCACAGCATGAAGGTACTGATTTCCGTCGATATAGAAGGCGTTGCGGGCGTCGTGAACCCTGAGCAGACGCGCGCGGGCAACGGCGAATACGAACGCGCGCGGCGCTGGATGACGCTCGAAGCGAATGCGGCAATCGAAGGCGCGTTCGCGGGCGGCGCCACCGATGTCTGGGTCAACGACTCGCACGGCGGCTTTCGCAACCTGCTGCCCGACATGCTCGATGCACGCGCGAACGTGATACTCGGCAAGCCGCGCACGCTCGGCATGATGGCGGGGCTCGACTTCGCGCCGCAACTCGTGTTCATGATCGGCTATCACGCGATGGCGCAAAGCCGCGGCATTCTCGCGCACACGATCAACAGCCAGGCGTTCACGCACGTGACGATGAACGGGCGCGACGTCGGCGAAGCGGGACTGTATGGCGCATTGGCGAACGAATATGGCGCGCGCGTCGCGCTGCTTTCCGGCGACGATGTGTTCGCAGAAGAGACGCGCCCGCTATTCCCCGACGCCTCGTTCGTCATCACGAAGCAGGCGACGGGTTATGGAAGCGGTGTCACGCGTACGCCGGAGCACGCCTGCAACGCGATCAGAGAAGCGGCGCGGCATGTCGTGACGACGGAATTGGAAACACCCGGTATCGAGCAACGCGCCGTAGCTCGATCCGTCGATATCGAACTGCGCGTGCAGAGCACCGCGCTTGCCGACCTGTTCGCGCAGATGCCGTCGCTGGAACGCGTGGACGGCGTCACGCTGCGCTTTGCCGCGCCTTGCGTCGAACATGCGGTGCGCACGTTGAATTGCCTGTCGGCGATGTCGTTCATGTTGCGCTGAGGCTGAAAGCGGCGGTCAGAGCAACGTCGTGAGGAAGCAGCGTACTCAAACCCGCCGCTTGCTACGCCTGAACTGGTCGAACAACACAGCGAGCAGCAGAATGCCGCCGCGAATCAGATATTGATAGAACGTCGGCACGTTCAGCAGGCTCATCGCGTCCTGCACCGAGCCCATGATCAGCACGCCGACCAGCACGCCCGAAATCGTCGCGACGCCGCCCGTCAGCGACACGCCGCCCAGCACGCACGCCGAGATCACGCCGAGTTCGAGACCCACCGACGTCTTCGGATCGCCGAGGCTCATTCGCGACGCGAGCATCACGCCCGCGAAGCCCGTGATCAGCCCTTGCAGCACGAACACCGTGATCTTGATGCGCGTGACGGGCAAACCGGCCAGCAGCGCGGCCTCGCTATTGCCGCCCACGGCAAGCACGTTCTTGCCGAACACCGTCTTGCGCAGCAAGAAGCCGAACAGCACGAAGCCGACGATATTGCTCCAGATCGGATACGAAATGCCGAGGAACGAGCCGCCGCCGAGATCGAAGAAGCTCTCTTCGGAAATCATCACCGCGTCGCCGTTCGACGTGATGAACGCGAGGCCGCGCACCACTTCCATCATCGCGAGCGTGACGATCAGCGAGTTGATCTTGTAGCGCGCGATCAGCACGCCGTTCACGAGCCCCACGGCGCCGCCCGCCAGCACGCCCGCCGCGACGCCGAGCATCACGCTGTGCGTCGCGGTGATCAGCGTCGACGCCACCACGCCCGAAAACGCGACGATCGACGCGACGGAAAGATCGACTTCGCCGAGCGCGAGTACGAACATCATCGTCACGGAGATCGAGCCGATCAGCGTGACGGAAAGCAGCAAGCCCTGCATGTTGCGGGACGTCAGAAAGTCGGGCACCGCGAACGACAGCACCGCGAACAGAATGACGAACACCATCACGATGCCCGACTTGTTGATCAGATCCCACGTGCGCGCCGCGCGCGCGGCCGTGCCGGGCGACGCGGCGTGAGTGGCTGCCGGCTCGGTCGCCGGACGGGTGCTCGGTGTTTGCATGGTGTTCCGTTTCCGTGGTCTACGTGGTGCGTTGCTGCGTCTGCTTTTGCGTCTGCTTTTGCGTGCGCTTCACGCGTTGCATTACTGCGGCAGCGCGAGTTTGATCAGCTGATCGGGCGTGGCCTGCGCCTTCGGCAAATCGCCGACGATGCGCCCTTCCTTCATCACCAGCACGCGGTCCGCAATGCCGATCACTTCCGCCAGATCGCTCGATACGACGATCACCGTGCGGCCCGCTTCCGCGAGGTCGTACAGCAGGTCGTAAATTTCCGCGCGCGCGCCGACGTCGATACCGCGCGTCGGTTCGTCGAGCAAAAACACGTCGATGCGTTCGGCCAGCCAGCGCGACAAGATCACCTTCTGCTGGTTGCCGCCCGACAACGTGCCGATCACCGTTTCCGTATTGCGCGTCTTGATCGACAGTTTGTCGATGTATTCGCGTGTGAGATCGCGTTCGCGCTTGCCGTTCAGCAGAAAACTCAGCGGGCTGAAGTGACGCCGCGCGCTGATGTTCAGGTTGTCGGCCACCGACGCAATCGCGACGATGCCTTCCTGCTTGCGATCTTCCGGGCACAGCGCGATGCCCGCGCGCACCGCATCGCGCGGCGTGGCGAACTTCACGGGCTTGCCGTTCAATTCGACGTGTCCGCTGACCGGCTGCGTCGCGCCGTACAGCAGCTTCATCAACTCGGAGCGCCCCGCGCCCACCAGCCCGAAGAAGCCGACAATCTCGCCCTTGCGTGCAGTGAAGGAGACCGGAGCGGACAGCCCCGGCCCCATCAACTGTTTCGCTTCAAGCTGTACCTCGCCCGCCTCGCGCGGACGATAACCATATACGTCGCGAATCGAGCGGCCCACCATGCAGCTGATGAGCCGATCGCGATCGAGATCCGCAACGGAATCGAACGTTTCGATCCTGCGGCCGTCGCGGAACACCGTGACGCGGTCGCACAGTTCGTACACCTCGTCCATCCGGTGCGTGACGTAGATCACCGCGCGGCCTTGCGCGCGCAGTGCGTTGATGATCTTGAAGAGCCGTTCCGTTTCACGCGCGGACAGCGAGCTGGTCGGTTCATCGAAGGCGATCACGCGCGCGTCGCGCATCAACGCCTTGCCGATTTCGATCATCTGACGCTGCCCGATCGACAGGCTCTTCACCTGCGCATTCGGATTGATCGATTCGCCGAGCCGTTCGAGCTCCGTCATCGCGCGCTTGACGAGCGACTTCTCGTCGAGCACGCCGAAGCGGTTCGGCAACTGCCCGAGCATCAGGTTTTCCGCGACCGTCAGCTCGGGCACGAGATGCAGTTCCTGATAGATGATCGCGATGCCCGCCTCGATCGCGGCCTTGGTATTGCCGAACTTGTGTTCGACGCCGGCAAGGCGCAACGCGCCCGCCTGCGTCTGGTTCACACCCGACAACACCTTCAACAGCGTCGATTTGCCCGCGCCGTTCTCGCCCATCAGGCCGTGCACTTCACCGCCGCGCACGTCGAACGACACCTTGTCGAGCGCCACCACGCCCGGAAACGCAACGGTGATGCCGTCGAGTTCGAGATGCGTGGCAGCGGCCGTCAGCGGCTGATCCGAAGGGGCGACGTAGGCCGTGCTGGCAGCGTCATTCGCGTTCATCGTGTTGTGCATCCGTCAGCCGTATCAGATTCCGAGTTCCGTGCGCACGTCTTTCCAGTTCTCGCGCGTCATCAGCTTGCCCGTCGTCTGCGTGTCGGCGGGCGGCTGCTTGCCCGACTTGATCCAGTCGACGAGATTCTGCGTGCTCTGCTTGCCGTGGTTCGTCGAGCTGACGGCGATCGTGCCGTAGAAGCCCGTCGGTTCCTTCTTCTGGAATTCGGCGAACGCTTCGCCCGCACCGTTGATGCCGACGCCGATCACGTCCGAACCGGGGATGTGCAACTGCTCGGTGGCGCGCACGCCGCCCAGCACGGTCTCTTCGTTCAGCGCGAAGATCACCCACTTCTTGATGTTCGGATGCTTCGACAGCACGGGCGACGCTGCGTTGAAGCCGCCTTCGTCGTCGGTCGTTTTTTGCGGCGCGTCGAAGATGTTGTCCTTCTTGAAGCCGTTCGCGAGCAGCGTTTCCGTTGCGCCGTCGGTGCGCAGCTTGGCCGTCGGCAGTTCGTAGTCGGTGATGCGGATCGCGCCGACTTCTTCCGGCTTCCAGCCGCGCTTCTTCATTTCATCGGAGATCGCCTGGCCGACCTGATTGCCGATCTTGAACGCCGACATGCCCAGATGCGGCACGCCCGCGAGCGGCTTGCCCGTCGAGTCGACCAGCTGATCGTCGACGGTCACGAACTTCATGTTGTAGCGCTTCGCGCGCGCCTGAATGGCCGGTCCGAGACGCACGTCGGGCGGGCAGATCACGAAGCCCTGCGCGCCTTGTGCGCCGAGGTTGTCGATCGCGGCCAGCACCTTCTCGCCGTCAGGCGCGCCGATGTTCACCACCGAAAAACCTTCCTTTTGGCCGAGCGCCGTCGCCGCCTTCTGCTCGTTGATGAACCATGCCTGCTCGGGCATCTTCACGAGCACGCCGATTTTCAGCGGCGCGTCTGCGTGCGCGGTCATCTGCATGGCGAACGGCGCGGCCAGCAGCGCGGCCGCCATCGCGGACAAAGTAAGGCGTCGAAGCTTGCGGGTCATGCTTGTCTCCTTGAACAGTCGTTGCTTGTGGTTGATTGTGTTGTCGCCAATCAGCGTTTGACGGGCTTTAAGGGACGACCAGGCCCGCGTTTCTCTCAGGCTCGGGTCGCGCTCATTCGTTGAACGGCTCGACCTCGTGACGACGGCCAAGCAGAAAAGCATCGGCCACCAGACGCAGCGGGCGCACATCCACATCGTGCTCGCCATGTGTGATCAGCCAGTGAAAGCGCTCATACAGCGACGGGTATTCGCGCTCGGGTCCGACGTCGACGGCCTTGCCCGCAATCGAGAGCTTCTTGCCGCCTTCGCTCAGATGGAGCACACCGTCCGTCGTCGTCACTTCGATTTCCCATTGCTCGACGGGACCATGACGCCAGTCGAATTCGGCGCGCACGGGCACGCCCGCTTCGTCGATGAAATCGAGCTCGGCGGCAATCGGCGTCTGCACGTTCGCGGGCACGGACAGCGTCGCCGCGCGCAGGATCACCTCGCGCGGCAGCATGTGCGTGATGATCGACAGCGCGTTGATGCCCGGATCGAACACGCCGAGTCCGCCCGGTGTCCAGATCCACGCCTGACCCGGATGCCAGCGGCGCACGTCCTCTTTCCAGCGCACCTGCACTTCTTTCAGCGTGCGTTGCGCGAGCCACGCACGTGCCGTTTCGACGGCGGGTGCATAGCGCGAATGCCACGTCGCGAACAACGTGCGGCCCGCGGCACGCGCCATCGAACGCAACACGTCCACTTCATGCACGCTCGCGCCGGGCGGCTTTTCGAGCATCACGTGCTTGCCCGCCGCGAGCGCGGCGCGCGCTTGATCGAAACGCACTTGCGGCGTCGCGCACAGCGAGATCGCATCGAGTTGCGGCTCGTTCGCGAGCATCTCTTCGATGGTCTTGTAGTTGCGCACGCCATCGACCTGCGCGTTGCGGCTAGCGCACGCCACGAGTTCGAAGCCGTCGAGCGCAGCGATAGCGGGAAGATGCTGGTCGCGCGCGATCTTGCCGACGCCGACGATGCCGATAGAAAGTTTGGTGTTCATATAGTGGGCGAAAGAGCTTCGAGGGACTAACGGATTGTTAGCGGCCTCAGCGTAACGCAAGCGCCTGCGCTTCGCGCGCGAGTTCGCGTGGCCGCGCAGCGGTCCATTCGAAGAAGCATGTGTGCGACCTTGCCACTATCTGAGACTCCTCGTTTTCATCTTGCCGTCGACTGCATCCGCCGACGAATTAGCCAAACTATATGCGCGGAAATGACGGGTTGTGATTGGTGTTTTCCCCCATGCACAACGCCTGAAAGTCATTCTATTTATCTCTCTCCCGTCGCGTGCGAGGCACTACTTCTTGATATTCGCCCGCTATTTAAGATATCGGGTCGAAATCGGCGGCGGCAAAAGTTTGCTTGTTAGCACCGTTGCGCATCCACCCGCTTCGATAATATAGTCTTACTATATTTGAACAAAA